>JAJZZH010000120.1 GCA_021797675.1 Bacillota bacterium
AAGCAACCAGAGACCTTCGGGCGACTGGATAGGGGGTGTTTGGCTCACCCCTTTGCGAGTAAAGCTCACGTGAGTGGGTTCCTCGTATAAGAATCCCCCGCCTTTACGCGAGGGGAGCGTCAAGAGGTGCTGACGAAGAAGCCGTCTCATATGTGTGCATAGGTTGGTTGCTTTGCCTACGTAGGCAAGCCCCATGGCAATCGGCAAATTGTCATCAAGAACATCCGATCAAGCCATTCTGCCGCGCCCCCCGGAAGGTGCGGGCCGGCGATCCGCCGCGCTTGGCGCACGCTTCAGGGTTGGACACGGCGGCCAACCCTGAAGGCCCAACGGACGCCTGCGTCAGAATGCAGAACTTCTGGGCCACCACCGCAACACCCCTGCAATGGCGTAGGGTTCTGGGGTGATACGTTTTCGCGGGGACCCCCAAACGGACATCGCGTGACCTGGCTTGGAGCCAACGTCGCCCGGGGAGCGGGAAACCCAAAGGCTAAGCCTTGTCGGAGGGATATTGTGGCTAGTCGCTGACCATTCGAAGAGGCCCAAAAACCTCACGCGCCCGCAGAGCATCCGACCTCCATGCCCTGCGGGCGCCGCCGATCCCTTTTAGCGTTCGGCGAGCGGTTTATACGCTAGATGCGTAGGTCCGGTGTACTCAGCCCGCGGGCGAATCAAACGATTGTTGTGATATTGTTCTAAGATATGGGCGGTCCAGCCCGCGATCCGACTAATGGCAAATACGGGCGTAAAGATGTCGGCAGGAATTCCCATCATTCGGTACACGGAACCCGAGTAAAAGTCCACGTTCGGATGCAGCTGCTTCCTCTCGCGCACGTAAGCTCCAATCGCCTCCAGCAGCTGGTATACGGTCAAGGTCCCCGCCGTCTCTCCCATCTCGTAGGAAATCCGGCGCAAGACGACGGCTCGAGGGTCGTCCGTTTTATACACTCGATGGCCAAAACCCATGATTTTGCGCTTTTCCGCAAATGCCCGGTCCAACCACGGCCGCACATTGTCAAGCGTTTCAATCGCGTCCACCATCCGCATCACCTGCTCGTTGGCCCCTCCATGCAACGGTCCCTTGAGCGTCCCGATGGCGGAGGTGACTGCCGAATAGATGTCCGACAACGTCCCCGCAGTGACCCGGGCCGAAAAGGTGGAGGCGTTCAGTTCGTGGTCCGCGTGCAGGATTAAGGCGGTGTCCAATGCCTTCACAGACTGCTCGCTAGGATTCTGACCTGTCAGCATATACAAAAAATTCCCCGCTAGGGAAAGCTGGGGATTGGGGCGGAGGACCTCTCGACGGTGCCGGGACTGTTCAAAATACGCGACGATCGTCGGAATTTGGGCCACTAGGCGCACTGCCTTGCGATGGTTGGCCTCGGGATCCATAGCGTTTCCATCGGGGTCATAGATTCCGGCCAAACTCACCGCCGTCCGCAAGACGTCCATTGGAGCCGTGTTCACCGGCAGGGAGGCAATCAAGTCGCGCACTGCCGAGTGCGGGTCACTGCTTTCCGCCAATTCCCGCCGCAGCGCGGACAGTTCCGTCTCATTGGGCAGACGTCCGTACCACAGCAAAAACACCACTTCTTCAAAACTCGCGTGCTGAGCCAAGTCCACCGCGTCGTAGCCTCGATAGACCAAGCGTCCTTCCTTTCCGTCGATGAAGCATATGTCCGAGGTTAACGCCACAACGTCCTCTAACCCGGACTTAAATCCTGCGTCAGCCATTGATGGTTACCTCCTTGAATGCGTGTGTTAACGTGCGGTCCGGCATCCAGGACCACACGCTACAAACCGGCTCCGTCTCCAATACGGCCCCACGGCACAGCCGTAAGCTTTTTCTCTCAGCCGTGCTTAGGGGCGAGCGTCATGAGCGATGGGTAACCTCCCTCTCCGCTCTGTCCACCTGCCACGCCCGATGACCGTTGAGCTGCATGCCTTTCGGAGGCAGCGAGCCACTTTGCATATGGAGACGGACCTCGGTCAGCGCAAACTCGGCTATTTTCTGTTCCAGTTCTTCGTGATTTTTATGTGGTGGGGGGGCAGGTACCTCAACTATCCGCACGGGATAATGCTCCTTCTGGTACACTCCCTCATACACGCGCAAATCGACGAGCCAGCGCTCTCCCGATTCGGAGACGACGTTTACGCTCAAACCCAATACGAACTCCCCCTTGCTCACCGCCCTAGGAACATTGTAACCGTTTCTCGAATTTTGGAAAGCAAAATCCCCTGAGCCGACGCGTAGCGGGTAATTTTCCACCAAATTCGACAATCCATACCCCCAAGCGCTCAGATGCAACGGCGGTCGGCCTTGAACGGATCGTCACCGTTCGCCTTACGGAGGGGGTCGCCGCCACCGTAATCCACCCTAATCCTTCCACTTTTCCCCAAGCTGCGGTGAAATGGTTATAATATGCATAAGCGTGGTTGGTGAGGAGTATAACATCGTGCTAAGAAACCGAATACGGAGAGTGCCCGTCACTGTACGGGGCACGCATTATATCCACGAGTATCTGGTTTTGCCCGACGTCTGTGCAGTCGTCGCCGAAACTGCAGAAGGAGTCGTTTTGGTGGAGCAATACCGGCCCGCGCTGGGCCGCCGCATTTTGGAATTGCCGGCCGGCCGGCTCCATCGGGGTGAAGAACCCGTGCAAGGCGCCCGTCGAGAATTGCAGGAAGAGACGGGGTACTGCGCGGGAGATCTTCGGTTGCTTTCACGTTTTTATCCCTCGGTTGGCCTGTCCAAGCATAAAGTTCACCTGTACTATACGGTGGACCCCACACCGGGAGAAATGCACTGGGACGCAACCGAAGAGATCGTGGTGAAAATCATACCCGCGGGCGAAGTGCCAAACCTGTTGGTCGAAGGGCGGGCGGCCGATGCCAAAACGCATCTGGGACTGGTGTATTTCTTGAATTCGCGCGGGTGGGTGTTCAAACGGGGCCGTTGGAGGCCGGAAAGCAACGACGCGACTCCCCTTTAATCCGTTCGTAAGGCACGGTTTGCACAAACCGTGCCTTAATTTACTATGGAATATATTTTTTCTGCCTGCTCCGATTTGATTGTTCTCTGTTATGATACGTATTAAGATTATTTTTTATTTAGGAGGGATGGTGTGCGATGGGCAGGGAGTGGAGTTCGATGATCTGTCGGCAATGCGGCGCTTCCTTGACATCGAATGAAACCCGTTGTCACCAATGTGGCTACGATCCGCAGACGACGGAACCTCGGCAACCGGCTAAGGTTATCTCCTTTGCTCAACGCCGGCGTACGGCGCGCAAGGCGGCACGGCCCCGTCGTCCGATGAATCCCACCCTATGGTGGCTGATGGTGATCGTAGCCCTCAGTCTTCTAGTGCCCTATGTTCTCCCTATTCACGGCTAGGGGCCAGTCCCGCTAGCCTCGCGTTTCGGTCACGGTTTCATCATGGCACCGCACCCCGTCGTGCCGCAGTTGGTGGACAACGCCCCGGTGTCGGGTTGTCAGGAAGATTTCGCCGTGCCAAATCTCACGGGCCACCAAGCCCAGCGCTTCACTGGCCAGCGACAGATCCAAGTCTTTGCCCGTGTGTCGGTGACGCAACCTTAGGGTCTTCGGCGCTGGGAGCACGTCATGGTGCTCAACTTCCAGATATGGCAGGCCGCCGTGTTCGACCTCCTTGAGCAGCCGATCCTTGACGCCCGACCAGGCAAGTTGGGTCGGCTGAGCGGCCGCCAAGAAGGACACGCCGGCCAACTGGGTTTCGCGTTCGTGGCAATACTGCCGTATCAATTCGAGGTCGGTGAGCAGACTCTGAACGCGCTGAAGGCCCGATTCGCCGTCTTGTTGAAAGGCCCCGTCCACCATGACGTAGCCGATCCGATAGGGGTTGAGCTGCGGCGGGGTAGCCTGCACGAGTTCCGCATTCATCTTGGCGACCTGTACCACTTCCGTGGGATGGAGATTCATCCTCCGCAATATTCTTCGGTGCCAAAACGTGGCAAATCCCTCGTTGCCAATTTTCGTCATCACTTGCGGCCAAAAGTAGCGTGCCTCCTGGTGAATCATGCCTAAGATCCGCCGTTGCCAAGGCCGTAGGTCAGGCGCGAAGCGCGCCGCATAGCCGAGCAAATCATCGGCGGTCTCGCCATCGGTGACCGCACGCAGGCTGTCACCCGTATAGTCCGCCAACACCAGGCCGGCATCGAGCATGCGTTCCACCGCCTCTTCCCCCCAATTCCGCATGAATCCCTCCATGGCGCGACGGTGGCGACTCATATGCGCGATTTGGTCATCGAGCGTGCAGCGAAAGGCAAAATGCGACTTGAAATACGCGACGTGCGCCAAGACGTGGGCGATAACCAAGAGCGCTTGCGCGGGCGGCATGGTGCGATCCAAGAAGGCATAGCAGGGATCATGGTTCACCACCATTTCGTAAATCCGACTCTGCCGATAATCATAGGCCGACTGATAGTGACCCCATTCCTTGCCGAACGCCCAATGACGGTATCGCACGGGCATCCCGGAATAGGCGGCCAAACGATTCAACTCAGCATTGGTCACCAGCTCAAAATGCGTTGGATACAGCCGCAATCCCAATTGGGCGGCGACCTCCGCAACCCGGTCGACCGCCTGGGCCAGCGTAGTCTGATTGATCACCGTCGGTTCCTTTCCTGGTTTGAGCGCGTCACCGGCCCGGGCCCGCACCGCTGGCGGCCTCAGGATCCGCCCCGGATCCGTCGTCGGCGTCTTCTTGGGGACCGTCGATCGATGCGGCGTATCCCCGGCCCCCGGCACGCCCTCCTGGCTATGAGCTGGACCGCAGCGAATCACCGTTGCTACCAAAAAACCGCACCAGCGCAGCCAGGACATCGGCCTTGGATCGGAGCATCACAGCCGGCTGACCCGCCGCGACAAACTGTTGAAACAGTTGCGACGGCGCGCGGTCGGTGTCGTGGATTTCCCCGTAGCCAAATAGGTTCACGCGTTGACCGAGGGCCATTCCCATCTCCAGGGCCAGCGGATTGTCGGAAGTCAGATTGCCGCCATCGCTGAAATGAAACGCGTAGGCATTATATTGGTCCGCCGGGTAGCGCTCTTCAAGGATTTCCTGGGCAAGCCGGTAGGCGGAAGAGGACACCGTCCCTCCCGAAGCTCCCCGATGAAAGAAGGTGGATTCATCCACCTCACGAGCCCGCACGTCGTGAGCAATAAAGACGACATCCACTCTGGGATAGTATTGGCGCAAAAACTCGGTGGTCCAGAAAAAGAAGCTCTTGGCCATGAATTTTTCGAAGCTTCCCATCGAACCGGACGTGTCCATGAGGGCCATGACGACCGCACCGCCATCGGCAGCCTTGGCCTCGCACCACTGCCAAAAACGCAAATCCTCCGGTTCTAGCCTCCCGTACCCGCCTTGGCCAGTTCTTAGGCGCCGCAGCAGATGTGCCCGCAAGGTCGGGAGTTTGGCCCAGTTCCCGCCGACCCGGGCCAGGTCCTGGATTTCCCACCGCGGCGCGTCTCCTGGCGCCAAGCGCGCTGGATCCAGGCCGGGCAAAACCATCCCCTCAAAAATGGTGTGCGCTAGCTCCTCGACGGTGAACACGCCGTCCTCACGATCGTCTCCCGGCTGAGTCCCTGCTCGCTGGTTACCGTGCTCCGACGTGCTCGCCGGATCTTCTGGGCCAGCCCCCCCGGCTTCCTTAGGTTCTCTTGCGCCGATCGCTGGCCGGTCATAACGGATGCGATATTCCCTCAGCGCCTCCACGGAGGCCTGAATGGACTGCCTGCCTCGGCTGACCAACACGACCTCGTGCGCCACCATGTCAACCAAGTTTTCCGCCAATGCCCGTCGAACCCTCTCCCGATGGCGTTTTTCGTCCTGGCGCACCGGATTTAGCCAAGGCTCGATGCCCTCGGCGCCAACGGTAAAGGGGATTTTCCGATCCGTCAACGCCTCAGCACCGCGCCAACCTGGCGAATCGATCGCGTGGCGCACACGGAGCAGTATCCCTTGGAGGCCACCAAATTTGCCGCTGCCCGTTCAATCCAGGCCAGATCGCCCCCATCCGGTCGACTCAATTGAATCACGTCCCGCAAGTCATCGAACAATTTGTCTTCGAGCGCTCCGCGCAATAAGGAATTTTGGATCAGGAAACTGGCGGCTGCGCCGCGGGTGTCCAAGTCCTGGTAGGCGACATAGATTTCTTCCCGGAATTGGTGCTTTTGACTTTCACTGACCTCAAGCCGCGTCTCGATGGCACGCAATAGGCGCTCGTCGGCAGCCCCGCTCCCGGTGTGCTCGACGGAGCGCACCACCTGGTCCATGTAATTTTGGTAAAGGGCATAAAGGGCCCCTTCACCCTCGCACAAAAATGCTTTCCGCACCTCAGCTTCAATCTCCGTGTAAAGTCGGCGCTCAGCCACATTCGCCCACTCCTCGACCGATTCGCGCCATTTCGGATCCACAAACGGGTCGCGGGTTACGCCCTCGACCAAGGCCCGAATGACCTCCATCGCGTCCACACATTCATTGCTGGCCGAGATAGCGTGTGCCATTCGATTCATTACGTAGCGCGGGTCAAGCCCGCTAAACCCCTCTCCCGGCACCCGATCGTCCGCTTCGGTGGCGGGCGCGATCAACTGCTCCAGTCGACTCATGCGATCGTGCTGCGGTCGGGGATCGTCCGGAATTCTCGATAGCACGGCAAATATGGCTGCCGTCCGCAGCGCCTGCGGGGCAACGTGTTGACCCCGCTTTTTATAGGGTAGCAACTGCTTTTCATAGATGCGCACTTCGTCCCTCACGCGAAGATTATAGGGCACGGGAATCACCACCATCCGGGACAGTAAGGCCTGGTTGCTCGGATGGTGCTTAAATGCCCGGTACTCGTGTTCATTGGTGTGGCCTACGATGACCTCGTCGGCCGAGATCAGTTGGTAGCGCGCAGTCTTGAAGTTTCCTTCCTCGCTGAGCGACAAGAGGTGATAGAGAAATCGTTCGTCGAGCTTTAACATCTCTTGGAACTCCACCAGGCCCCGGTTGGCGATATTCAGCTCACCGTCAAAGCGGAATGCCCGGGGGTCCGACTCACTGCCGTAGGTAGCAATCCGGGCAAAATCCACGGAACCGGTTAATTCGGCCACATCCTGGGACTTGGGATCGGAGGGTGCATAACTGCCGATACCGCACCGACGTGCCTCTGACAGCACGATGCGCTCGACTTCGAAATCGTCCGCCCGGCCGTTAAATTCATGCTCCAGGCGCCAGCGGCAATAGGGGCAGAGGTCTCCTTCCAGCAAGCGCGGATTGCCCGCCGCGGCGGCCAGACTCTCGCGCTCCACTATCGGCAACAAATGGGCTGGCTCTTCATGCATGGGACAGCCCACGATGGCATATAGGGCGCCCTCGCGGCTCGACGTAAAGCGCTCGAGTCCACGCTTCAGCAGGGCCACGATGGTAGACTTTCCGCTACCCACCGGACCGACCAAGAGTAGGATGCGACGCCGTACGTCAAATCCCATGGCGGCTGGCCGGATATAGTCTTCCGTCAGACGCTGGATGGTATCGTCAATACCCAAAAGCGCGTGGCTGAAAAATGGATACGGATGTCCCTCGGTGTCCGCCGTGCCCTCCGCCGCGACCATCCGCCACAGGCGCTGATGGGCATTTTCGGCCAGCCGGCCGTTTTGTTTGACGCGCTCCACATAATGGGCTAGCGGGAGGCGTTCCAGTCTACCGAGGGGGGGTCCGTCCGGCGAACCTTCCCAAGCCAGCGAATCGTTAGGGGCCATATCCTTCCGTCTCCTCGCATATGCATACTTTCACGGGTAACGCCGTGAGGCCATGTTCTTGGAATCTGCTATGAGTCTTCCCAATTTTTTCTTGCCTAACCATCGATCGGCCAGCGCTTGGCGGGGCGCTATCGACTGTTGGCGCGGTGTTTCATGTAGATCAATACGAGTCCGGTGGCGACGGCCATCAACAGCAAGGAATAGTAGTATCCGAAGCGCCAGTGGACCTCGGGAATGTAGAAGTTCATTCCGTAAATGGACGCGATGGTCGTCGCCGGCAGCGCCAGCACGGTAATCACCGTCAGCACTCGCATCACCTTGTTAATTTCGTTTGATTGCAATGACGAGTACGCCTCCACGGCTTCCGCCAGGCCTCCACGATAGTCATCGAGGTCATTCACCACCTCCTGCATCCGGTCGGCCAGATCAACGAAAAACAACCTGTTGTCGTCTTCCAAATAGGGAAAATTTTCGCTGGCCAACAGCTTGAACACCTCCTGTTCCGGCCTGGTCGCGCGCCACAGCGCCATGGTTCGACGGCGCAGGGCGAGAATCTGGTGGGACAAGTTGTGATACGGATGACGCAGCATCATCCCGTGGATTTTCTCATATTCGCGGCTGATTTCAGCCAGACACCGATGATAGCCGGAAAGGTGGCGAGTCAGGTAACGATAGAGGGCCATATCAGGAGTGCGCACGAGGGATTGATCCCTGACAATCTGCTCAAACGCCTCGTCCAACCAGACGTTGGGCCCATCAAGGTGCGTGGTCACCAGAAATGCCCGACCCAGAAAAAGACCGACCGATTCCGCGCGCAATCCGGGCTCCGCCTCGTTGGTGTCGCGGACGGTACAAACCACCGCTTGGGGTTCAACAATCAGGCTCGGCGAACGATCCCTGGCGTTCAGCATCTTTTCGACCACTGCCGGATGGGCTGGGTACAGCCGCTGAAGGATGTCGTTCAAGCGGTCCCGGTCATCCGGTCCGACGTCGACCCATAGGCTCTCGGCATCGTCCGGCCACGACTCCGTCTGATGCGTTCCGCCCTCTTTGCCGTACACAATCCTCACATTCCTTCGCTCCTTCATCCGCTCGCCGCCATCGACCCGCACTGGCGGCAACATGGTCGATGGTCATTGTTTCCGTCTGCCATTCGGGGTATGCGATGGGCCGTGGCTAGTCACACTAGCTCGGAAAGCCTATACCCATAAGGAGTGATCAGTAATGCCCTCGTCGTCTGCTCCCATCGACTGGACCCCGATGATCATTGGATTCATTGCCGGCTTGGTCTCACGACTGTGGTCTCTGCGTAGCGGGCGCGATCATTTTCCCGGCTACCCCTCGGGCTATGTTTCCCAGGTCGCCCTCGCCACCATCGCGGCGATGATCGGATCGTCTATCCTCACCGCCTTAGAGGGCAAGGAGTTTACCGCAGCCACTTTCTTGACCCTGGCCGCTACCCAGTTTCGCGATGTCCGCAACACCGAACGCAGAACGCTGGAGTCGGAAGAGAACCTCATTCTGGTGCCTCGGGGCGCCGGATACATCGAAGGCATCGCCGTTACCTACGAGGCACGCAATTACCTGGCGATGCTGGTAGCGTTGGTGACTTCGGCCGGTGTCCAATTATTCGGCGCCCTCATTGGAATCGCGATCGGCATTTTGGCCCTCATCGTGAGCGAGATCATGATGTCGGGACCCACCGTGGGAGAAGTCATCGACGTGCGCCCCGCCAAAATTCACTTTGAAAAAGGCTCGCTACTTTACGCGGGCGCCGTGATGCTGATGGAGGTGGGCCTGCCCCACACCCGCCAGCGCTGGCTGGATGACGGCCTGGGGGTCGAACTCCTCCCCAAGAATCGTCGCGGCCAAGTGGTGCTGTGGAACGTTGCCCAGCGCGCCGCTATCACCCACTCCGCCGCCGCCGCGGTGGGCGTGCAAAAAGACGTCGGCTATCCTGATCAAATGCCACTTTGCCGAATGGAACTGCCCACGCCCAGCGGCAACGCGGGATTGGGGATTTTACCGATAGACCGCGATATGGATCGCCTGATTGAGGCCATCCGCCACACACCTGTCCTGGAGTCCGGCAAGTGGAGCCCCATGCGCAATACCGTGAAGCATCGAGAGAAGTCGAGCGAAAGCCAAATCTGAATGGCATCCGTGCCGGAGGACCACTTCGCCTAGCTAGCCTCCGGCCGTTCAATTTGTGTTGCCAAACCACCGCAGACGTTGTTTGTTTCGGCGATAGCCGCGCATCCCTTCCGCTTTCCTGCTTTGACATTGCTCTTGGCTTGCCACCAGGGCGCGTTAGCTCCAGTGGAATCCAGCCGCTCGGCGACGCGGCGGAGACGCTCTCAGGCGCAACTGTGAAGCCATGCCTACCGCAAGTATGATAACATGGCTAGGACTGTCAGCATTTCCTTTTTCCTTGGCTGATGTAACGCCGTACGGATGTATTATGTAGGGAGGCGTTGAGCGTGGAGCTAGTGGAGGCCATCCGGGGACGGCGATCGATTAATCAATTTGAGTCCGACCCCGTCCCCGATTCTATCCTTAAGGAGATGCTCCAGACCGCCGTCTGGAGCCCCAATCATCATCTCTCCGAACCCTGGCAGTTCGTTGTCATTCGCGGCCAGAGTCTTCGTCAAATGGCGGAGTTTCGCAAGGAGGCGGTATTGGCCAAGAACCGCGAGAAACCCCATGCGGAGCGCAGGGCGGAAAAGGCCCGCGACGACCTGTTGAAGGTCCCCTGCGCCATCGTTGCCGTGCAGACGGTAGACGAAAATCCCTATCGGGCCGAGGAAGACTACGCCGCCATGACGATGGCGGTGTACAATCTGACGTTGGTGGCCTATAGCCATCACGTGGGCACCTACTGGCATACGGGTCCGCTCGTGGTTTTTGAGCCGTTTCGGAAATGGCTGGGGCTCCGCGCCGATCAGCGTATCGTCGCGTATCTTCGGGTGGGGTACCCGCACCTCATTCCGCAAGGGCGTCGCACCGATGGTCTGGAGCGGACGCGCTGGTTGGATTGACCCGATCATATTCAGCGTGTCAGCGGTCGCCAACCTTGGTTCAATGTGCCAGCAGCCGACGATTCCCGGGGCTGGTACAATCATTGCAGGATTTGGTCCGGAGGGGGCTTGCTGAATGGTTGCGGCCAGGCGGCCGGCGTCCCGTCCCGGGAACTGGCGACGGGCCGCCGTGGTGATCGTAACGATGGTCTTACTAACCCTGGTATCGTGGGGATCCGTCGCCCGCGGCATTTACAACGCGCGCCGGAGAATCGACGTCTGGCGACAGGAGCTTGCCCTCTCACCCTACCGCCGTCGTGCATTTCCGCATTTCGTATTCTATTACCCACGGGCTTGCCGAGCCGACATCCCCTGGATGGCTGCCCTTGCCGAAAAGAGCTATCGGATCGAGACCAGGGATTTAGCTGTTCACCCCCAAGTCCCCATCCCCGTAGTTATCGAACCCTCCCTTACCGCCCTCAACCGCTCCGTTGGTCTTCCCGCCCAGCAGGGGAACCTGGGTCTTTATTGGGGTGGGGTTATTCGCATCTTAAGCCCCCAGGCATGGCTCGGCGAGGGTCGGCTGGTGCCCCGCCTGTATCGCCGTGACGGGCCCCTGCCCCACGAGTTGGGCCATGCCCTCCTCAATTTTGCAGCTGAGCAAAACTATCCCGCTTGGTTTAACGAGGGAGTTGCCCAATGGGAAGACTGGCACGTCACGGGGTATCGCTGGATCACCCTCACCAACCGTCTCACGGGACACGTCTATTCGATGCGAAAAATCTCGCACGCCTTCTATCACTTGCCCAATCAGGCGCTAGCATACCACGAAGGCCTGGCCTTGGTCCGTTTCCTGCACACGATGGGCAAGGGGCGTTGGCATGCCTTTTTGGCCCAACTGGGCTCGGGCATCCCCTTTAACCGGGATCTGCAGGAGACATACCACTTTTCCTCGCCTCAACGACTGTTTCGCGTCTGGCGCCAGCGACTCGCGGACACCCAAAGGATGTCGGCCGATCAGCACCCCGTGCATAGCTCTCCGTAATCCGGGCACAAGCTATAACCCAGGGAGGTGCGCGCTATGGGCCCCTATGGAATGTTGGTCAGGACCTGTGCGACGGTTTTGCTCGTACCGGGCGTCATGTTTGTCTATGTCGTGTGGACCGAGGAACGCCCGCTACTGACCGGCCCCTTGCTGTGGACCGGAGTGATCGCCGGCCTTTGCGCCGGCCTAATCGGCAGTTCCTTGGAATCCTATGGCAGGTATCGCGGGACGGCGGGCGGCCGGTTCGTATTCTGGACCATACTCACCGCAGCCGTGGGATATCTCACCCGCTGGTTCGATCCCTTCTGGCCGCTTACGCCGCTCGGCGCGATCATCATGGGGACCGTCGTGGGCCTGGTCCAGTTGACCCTTTCGCCGCGCTTAATGCGTCATTAGGCCGGGCCCGGAGCCACGACCTCGGCTACCACCAGTCCATCGCCGATGGGTAACAAAAGCGCCCGCAATCTGGGATCGGCTGCCGCTAGCTGATTGAACCGACGGACCGCCTCGGTGCTGGGTTCGCGATGTTCGACCGCGTAGACACGACCGCCCTGCAGCGCATTGTCGGCCACGATAATGGCCCGGGGCGCGGCTAGACGAACACACCACTGGAGATATTCCGGGTAGTTTTCCTTGTCCGCATCGATCAAAAAAAAGTCAAATCGCGCGTTTTCGCGATCGAGCTGCTGCAGACTCTCCAACGCGGGTCCGACACGGTACTCCACCACGTCTCCCAATCCTGCCTTCGTTAAATGGGACTCCGCCACCCGCGCGTACTCGGGATTCAGTTCCAAAGAAACCAGCCGTCCCCCGGGCTGACGCAGCGCGCGGGCCAACCACAGCCCGGAATAGCCACCAAGGGCGCCAATCTCCAGGATCGCCTGGCTGTCATGGCTTTTGGCCATCCAATGGATAAACGCACCCACCACGGGAGGCACAAAAATAGCCGGCATGCCCCGCGCGCGGATGTCTTCTTTAATTTCCTTCAGATAGCGATCTTCCTGAACGAATACCGCTTCGGCATAGCTCTGCGCATCCATATCACGATCTGTCACTCCGTCCCGGTCCTCGCCGGGTCGCTCTCTGCCGATCAGGGCCACTCATCTCCTTGTGTCGCCGGTATGTGGTTCCCTACGCGGGGAACCGTGCCTGCTAGCTCCCTTCGATACGCTGAAGGGCCATGCTGCGTGGCCGTTGCGCTCCGGGGCTGGTGGGAAGGAACTCCACACGGCCTTAAACGGAAAGGATTCCGCCGACCCGGACGCATCGAAATCCTAGCAACCAGCCATAGCCCACCAGCTCCCGAGATCCCCAAACTTGCCGTCTCGTGCCTCTACCCAGGGATACCACACCCCCTGCCGGTTGTCAAAACCCGCTCCCTGGGAGCAGCTCGGAAGCATGAAGTTCCATACGATGGTGATTCAGGGAGGTGCTTGGCGAGTTTCCCGGATGCCCCGGATGGTGCCCTGGGCCCGCGTTCGAGGGCGCTCGGCTACAACCCGGTGGGCTGTTAGGCCAGGGCTTCGAGCGAATGCCCCGCATGAAAGCCTCGCTCCTGGGAATACCGAAGCTGGTCGTGCCTCCCGAAGTGTCTTTGGTCAGCATAGGCTCTTCCAGATCCCAGCGGCGGCGATCCTTGCGCCGGCACCGGTCCACCACGTGGGCGCGGGACAGAGGACGGGCGCACGGACACGAGCGTGCCGGAGTGTTCGCCCTCCGCAGGCGTCCAGGTTTCTTCGCTGATCCGATCATGCCGCAGCAGGGTGGGATCGTTCCGTGCATGCTCGAGATGGTTGAGCCACCAGAAACTTTGGGTTCGACCGCCCCAGGAAATTCGATGGACATTCAGCCCTTGATCGGGTTGTCTCGGCGTGAGGATCTAAGCAAGCCGTTCGATCCCGCCGCAGAGCCACGTACATAGCGTCTCGAACCAGGCCTCGGTGTCCGCTTGCCCCATCTGCCGTTCCTCGGCACGGGTGGCATCGGGACTTTTCCAATGGGGATAGGGGTTGGGATGAAGTTCTTCAGGGGTTGGCCATGCCAACGTACTCCTTCACCGGATGCGTCATCCGACCCGCTTGAGGCCGTTGCAGGCGAATTATTGTAGACCGTTTGGATCGGTATCAGACCCTTTTGCGAGAAACATTTCTCGTGGAAACCGCCACCTCGTACGTGGCGGCAGCTTTCTCCTTCATGCTGCAGGTTTCAGAGCCGTTCCGAGCATACTGGGTTCGGGAACCCGGATGATCTCCATCCATCGCGGCGTGCATGTTTCTTCGTCGCCAGATCCTCATTGTCATGTCGCTGGGTGCCACCAAAATGGGGCATCGAGAACGCTTCCAGCTTTCACCGGCGTCCTTTTCATGGCCAAGAACCGTGTTCATCCTTTTAACGCCGATGCTTGCCATTGCTGAACGCATGCTCCGGGTCGAGCGTGCTTGCATGGAGTGATCGTGGTCACGGTTGCCTCAATCCAGCAGCCGGATAATAATAGCGATTAGCATGCGATGCGCCATGGTCCGCGAAAACCTGCCAGGAAGGAAGGAAGGAAGGAAGGAAGGAAGGAAGGAAGGAAGGAAGGAAGGAAGGAGAACCATCGTGAGGGAGATTACTCAAGACGTGGTTAAAGAAGCGTTGAAGGATGTGATTGACCCCGAGCTGGGGTACAACATTGTCGACTTGGGATTGATATATGGGGTTACCATTCGGGGCGTCCACGTTGATGTGGTAATGACGATGACGACCCCGGGATGTCCAGCTACCAATTATATCCAAGAGGGGGCACATGAGCGGTTGCTGTCTATCGAGGGAGTCAAAGACGCTGCAGTGAATGTTGTTTGGTCTCCGCCTTGGGAGCCCGCCATGATGTCCGAAGATGCGAAGCGGTATTTCGGTTTCGCCTAATTTGGGCTAACTGCAATCTAGGGTTGGATGGTCTCCTGCCTCATCACCAGTGATTCGGCCTGTTTTGTGCAAAATCTGGTGGATTGGGCCTTCGGAATCATCCGTATGTATTGTGCAAGACATGGTTGAACTAGATGCTCGAGTTGAGGGTCGTTAATGTTAATCGGCCGCATAGCAGGTCATTCGGATCGTTAAGTAAGGTGGCGATCGGTGATGGATATCGGCCCTGTGGAGCACAAATACTCCGGACCCTCCGGTTTCCGCCAATTCCCTTGGGTCCCAATTCCAGGAATAATTTTGGCATGCTACACTACTTGCCGGAATTGTAGGTACAAATGTGTGAAACCGGGGAGCTTATCCAGAGGTGATGGCGATGGCCCCCTCTCAATCCCACGCACTTTTTTCTCGGGCTGGCAGAGAAATCGTCGTTTCGGTCCGTAGTAACGGGTGGAGAGTCGAGCGAGTGGAGGTCAGTCCTTGGACATCACGCCAACGAACGTCATGCGATCATTATGCGATCGCGTGCCCGACGCTTTGACCTTTCTAATCGACCAGCACGAACGGGTGATTTCGGCCCTGGTGGCCCAGATTCTCGCGGGGGTAGGCACGGCAGAGGATGTGGAAGAGTGCGTTAGCGATGTGTTTGTCGCCGCCTGGCGCCGAGCCTCCCAATATGATCCCGCACGGGGAACCGTTCGTACATGGCTATTGATGCTCGCCAAATACCAGGCCCTGGACATGCGACGACAATTGACCCCGCAGGAGCATCTGGGGCTGGACCTCTTCGCGCCGACCGCCGATCCCGTGGTAGAGGCAGTGTTGTCCCGAGAGAGGCAGCAAGCCCTAGTGGAGCACATTGAGCGGCTGGAACCCGGCGTGCGCGCGGTGGTCGTCCGCCGGTATCTGGCGGCGATGGCAATTCCCGCCATCGCAGAGGATCTGGGCATCGCCCGGAGCGCGGTGGACAACCGGCTATTCCGCGGACGCCGTCAGCTCCGAGACTTCTTGGCCGCCGAAGACGAAGGAGGGCACTCGGTTGGCAACAGACGACATTGACGAACGATTGTCACAAACCCTGAATCGGTTGGACGACGATCTCGAGGCCCGTCTTTGGGCGGTCTTCGACTCGGATGAACCGGTCGACGCCGCGTCCGCACGACGTATGCGTATTCGGAAACGTGCCTTTCACAAGCTGGGGATCGCCGAGGAGCCCTGTTTGCCACGCCGCGGCCGTCGGCTGCGATGGGTCGCGGGGGTAGCGGCTTTGCTGGTGGCGACGACGGCGATGACCCCGCATACCTTGCTCGCCGCGCTCCAACAGGTGTTCAGTTTCGTGCCCGGCATCGGGATTGTGCACCGCTCCCCCAAAGGTTCGCCGGTGGCGATTCTACTGCAACCGGTCGCGAGTAGGTGGAAGGGGACATCAGTGCAGGTGACCGGAGCGATGGCCACGGAGACGGACCTGATGGTCACCCTCAGTGGACCTGGCATGAATACGCCGACCCATGTGGCCTTTCGCCTGGCGGATGGGAAAACTATCCTTCTCGCGGGCCGCGCGGTGGGCGCGGCCGGTCTCCATGGCGCATCGTGGAGCGGGATCTACGGCGCAACAGGGAATTTTCGTCCCCTGCCTCACCACCCGACGGGCATCGTGATGATCGGGTCAACCCGCATTCCCATCAACTTGCATTGGGCCTCCAATGCTCACGTTTTGTCGGCCATCGGTTCAACTCAAACCCATCATGGCGTCAGCCTGACGGCCGTCGCGTCCCGCATGGGGTCGCGGGTGCAGTTGACGCTAGTGCCGGACTATCAAGGGAAATTCTACGTGTTCGACGTGACCCCCTCACCCGGCGTCACCAGCAAACCGGGTCTCACCATTATCGATCAGGCGGGACACGACTATGACGTGACCCCCATTATGACCGTCGGACCAAATAACGAGTTCACGTTCACGCCAACGCCCGGCGTCACGCGCTATACGGTCACCGTTCCTCAGGTCGCTGCCCAATTCAGCGGCCAGGCACGGGTCACCGTACCGGTGCCCGTCCACGGCAGTCAAACGCTGGACCAGATTGTGAACCTCGGCGGATTTCCTGTCGAGATTACCCGCGTGCAACGAGTGTATGGGGGATGGGACGGTACCCCTCATTCTGGGCCCGGTCTGCGACTCGACCTGCAATTGCCGCGATCCCCTGCGCGCGTGTTGCAGACCTTTTCGCTCATGAACCAGAATTCGGTCGGGACCCTCGACCCGAGGACCGGCGTGCTCCGATCCCTGGCCGTCTCGATCAAGCCCCACCAACGGTCAGTGACCCTAACGCTGAGGCAACCGAGCGTCTACATTCCCGGCCCATGGGTCCTGCCCATCAAGCTGGTGGGCATCGAAACGGGCAAACCCACGCCATGAACAGCGATTCGGTGGGAGCTCCCAGGAGGCAGTAGGCTGGTTGAGATCAAGGAGACACGGATCGCGCAAGTCAGGTTCGACAGAGGAACACAACCCAATGGCCATGGAACCGCAAAGACTTGACGCGAATGGCCTGTGTTCGGGTGCGTTAGCGCACTAGTACCTCGCGTCAACCCATCGACGAGCAACTACTCCATCACGAAGCCGTCCGCTTGAGTTTCCAACCCGCGAGTCATGCAAATCCTTGCAAGCACAGAGTGGCCATTCCAACCTGGGTCGGAATGGCCGAAGAGGGCGGCTCGGGCTAAAAAACGGGAAAATCCAACCTCAAACTGCACATAGCCCTAATTTGTTGAACTGAGAGATCCTGATCGTCTATGTACGAAAGTTATTTCATCCGTCAGCAATTCGCAATTTACGTCGTTGACCAACTTCATCGCTGTGGAGGTTTTTCCCGCCCTGCGTTCACCAAGGATTAGTAATCCGTTGCCAGAGGGTTCTTGCGCTTGCGGAATGCAACCCGACAAAACCATCAACCAGTGGGGGCACACAAAGCGGGGGAAGCGGCGGGTCCCTGAATGCCCCGGCCTAATTGCCGTCTCGCCGAACACTTGCACCGTCACGCATGGCGTCGACGTCTTGACGCCGGAACAAGAATCGCGACCAGGTTTTAACCGGTGAACCACCATCGGCGTTACCTTCACGTGGAACCCGTTTGGTTACTGATTTACCGCGTTGACCATGCCCAGCACGAATTGATTTAGTTACGCACCGGCACCCATGCAGATATTATCGAGGAATAATGTCCAGCTCACCACGACCACGGGCACTGTCGTACCTCATGACACCGTCGCCAGCATCCCGGGAAACTCTACGCCGGCATGGCCGTGCAAACCCCGCAGGCCGCGCTCTGGTTCGGCCACCTCGCGCTCCCGTTTCCGATCGCCAACCGCGCCATGCAGACCCGTTATCGCTTGCGTCACTGCCGCCGGTATCGCAAGACACGGCCACGGCCCAAGCGCTTTGCCCATCGCACGCGATGCAAAGTGCCTCCCAACATTCGCGGCAGCCGCAATCTCGAATGGCGTGTTCTCGAGGATCTCGCAAAGATTTACCCGATTGCGCATGTGGCCTATGAAGTCGTCTTCCGCCAAGGCCCTTCGGGGCTTTGGCGGCTTTGTGAGCGTACATTTCACCGCCAATCTGTGGCATAATCAAGCAAGCCCGTCGCCACGTTAAATTTCCGCTGACGGCGGATCTTTTCTAGTTCTTGCCACGTTGATCCGCCGGGGATCCGGGAGGTGAGCCGCCATCCAGCTCCGCTTCGCCCAGGTCGACGATCCCGTCTGGCCGCGGGCCGTTTTCGATCCTGACCAACACTATCGCTATTGGTGGGCACGGCGCTGGGATCCCACGCTGCCGGTGCTCAATTTTCTGATGCTCAATCCCAGCACCGCCGATGCCGAACGCAGTGATCCCACGGTAACGCGCTGTGTGCACTATGCCCAAGCCTGGGGGTTCGGGGCGCTGATCGTCACCAATCTGTTCGCCCATCGATCCACCGATCCCCGGGCGTTAAAGGTCGTTGACGATCCCGTGGGGCCGGACAACGATGCCTGGATTCTGCGCGCCGCCCAGAGCGTGCACCGTGTTGTCGTGGCCTGGGGCGTCCACGGCACGCTCCTCGACCGCGATACGCACGTCTTGGCGTTGTTGGCAGATTGCCCGCTTTACCGGTTGGGCCAATCCCGAGCCGGCCATCCCCGGCATCCGTTGTATCTTCCGCGCAATGCTCAGCTCGAACGATTGCCTCACGACATGATTGTTCCGAAGCGGCCATCGTAATTGTCCATTGAGGAGAGGTGGCGCCCGCGCTGCGCGCCTTGGAGCAGAAATGTTTAACAGACCGATCATACTTTGGTTGCCTTAAAAAAGGAGGGGGGGAATGTGCAAGCCATCATCCAGCTTGCGCTGACCGATGCCAACACCGAACGCTATGCCGTGCGTCGCGAAGCCATCGCGGGACTTGCGCAACCCGATATCGCCTTCTTCCAAATGGTATCGTTGCGTGCCGAGAACCTGGAAGGCCCCGGAAACTCGGTGGAGTTTCACTGCGCAGTGCGGGCGGCATTCCCGACCACGGAAGTCGAAGCCATGGCGTTCTTCAGCGTGTGCATCCTATTTGCTTAAAAGCGCCGAACACCTCTTAAGTAAACTCCTTCAGCGTGGAAAGCTCTTCATCTGTCAAAACGAATCGTGCAAACCGTGGAGCGCGATTCCACAAATTTAAGCTGCACCCCCGTCCTGCTACCCGTCGACCGCAAATAGCGGCAACTTGCTGCGTTGCCACAACAGGAGCGCCCAAAGCATCCCCAAGACGCCAAAGCAGACGATCACGGCGATACCCAGGCGAGCCAGCCAAGCCACCCCGGTGATGGCGCTAACCCAGGGAATCCATCGGCCTGGCCAAAACTTAAAACAGTGATATTCCTTGGCAGCCATAACCGCACTTGCCGCCAGAACGCCGCCCCAAAGGAAAAGCGGCAGGCTGAAAGCCCATCCCATCAGTCCAACCCAGGCTAGGCCGCGCACCGTCCATCGCCAGGAAGGCATCCAGACCAAAAAAGTCCAAGCCGCCACCAGATTCGCCAGCGTGCCTCCCGCGGCCGCCGCCTCGGCCAAGCCGCGACTGGAGATCACCATAGCCGCAGTCAAGGCGAGCAGCGATCCCGACAAGGTCCACAGGCTCGTCCGGTAGACGACGTCGCGCGCCGCCGGATAGGGCGGCACCGAAGCGCCTGCCGGAGGCGTCAGATGTTCGATCAATCGCTGGCGGCTTATCGTCTTGCGACCCATTCCTTCTCCTCCTCCACACCACATATTACACGGCCGACTTGGTCCAGCCCCCTAAGCTCAGCCAACGCGCGATAATGCGCCGATGCGGTGCCCAACCGCCGCCCACGGCCGCGTCCGACCACCAGGATGACAGCGACGCCGCCGGGGTGTCGCCTCATCCAAGCCCTAAGCTGTCCCTCCACCCTATCCCCGGCCGCCCGGCGCGGGTCGGACTCCACGTAAATGGGCCCGAGCGGCTGCGGCCACGACAAGCCGAAGGCGGCGAGACAATCAATCCGGCGCGGGCCAGCGCTGGCCTGATGGCTGGGCGTGAACCACGTCATCTGCGCCCCCCCGGTCGATTCTCCAATTTCACGAAACACCCCGGCCGTGTGCAGAGCGCTCTCTGTCCGCGCATCGATTCGTCGCCCTATCCGTTGGTAGTAGTCTGGATAGCCGGTGAACGCCCCTCCGTGCTCACGCTCGTCGACGATCTGGCGCGCGATTTCACTGTTGACACCCCGGATCATTCCCAGACCGGCCCAAATCGATCCCTGCTCCCCCGGTTCGCCATCGTCCGCATCGGCTTCGAAGCCGACCCCGCTATGATTGATTTCCGGCGGCCAGAGAGGAATCCCCGCAGCGACCGCCTGCCGCATCGCATGAATCAGCCGATCGCCCGCCGCGCCCATCAGCGAACTGAGTTCCGCCGCCCAGAAAGTGAGCGGCCAATGTGCCTTGAGATATGCCAGATAATAGGCCAAGAGGCCATAGGCGGCAGCATGCGATTTGTTAAACCCATAATCCCCAAACGCGTGGATCTGCTCCACCCAGGCCCTGGCTTGCGCGGGCTCCATCGCCCTGGCGGTTAAACGCTCCCGGAAGGCGTGCTCCGCGCGGTCCATTAAGGCGTGATCCTTCTTGCTGATGGCCCGCCGGAACTGATCGGCCTCGGCCCACGAATAACCGGCCAACGTCCGCACGATGGCCATCAGCTGCTCTTGGTACACCATGACCCCATACGTTTCCGCCAAGATGGCCGACACGGGGTCGTCGCTCGCTGCGGGTGGGTTTTCCCGCTGCTTCAGGTACCGGGGAATGGCGTCCATCGGCCCCGGGCGATAAAGGGCAACCACCGCCATGACTTCACGCAAATGGCGCGGCCGCATCTCGCGCAACAGCCGCCTAACCCCGTCACCATCCAATTGGAACACGCCATCGGTGTCGCCGCGGCCCAACAACTGCAACGTCTCGGCATCATCCGGTGGCACCGACACAATGTCGACGCTTAGGTGACGGCGCCGCAACCGCTTCTCGATGGTTTCCACGACCCCTAGCGTTCTGAGGCCCAGCACATCGAGTTTGACCAATCCCAGCCGTTCGACGGATTCCATTTCCATCTGGGTGATCAGTGCATCGCCGTCCCGACCGGCCGGCACCCAGTCAGCCACCTGTCCGGGAACAATAACGACGCCCGCTGCATGCGTGGAAGGATGGCGGGGCAGCCCTTCCAGGCGTTCAGCCAGGTCAATCCAGTCGCCATCGGGATCAAATGGGGCCAACAATGGCTCCACGCGGACGCGTTGTTCGGCCAGAGTCTTACCCGGATCGACCTCAATCGCGCGCATCGCTTGCTGCACGATTTCTGGCGGAATGCCCTTCACCCGTCCGACATCCCGCAAGACCGCCCGGGCCGCTAAGGTTCCATAGCTACCGATCTGCGCTACCCGCTGGCTGCCCCAGTGTTGGCGCAAATGGGCCAGGACATCGCCTCGCCGGGTAAAGTCCACATCGAGATCGATATCGGGCAGGCCCCCCCGTTCAGGATTGAGAAATCGCTCAAAGATGAGTCCATAGGCCAGTGGATCGACGGCGGTGATGCCCATCCCATAGGCTACAATGGACCCCGCCGCGGAACCGCGACCAGGCCCAATGGGAATTCCCTGCGCGCGGGCCCAGGCCGCAAGTTCCCCCACCAGCAGGAAATACCCTTGAAAACCCAATTGGCGGATTACCGCCAATTCATGTTCCAGCCGCGCCTGCGCCTCGGCCCTGTGCGGCGGGGGATATCGCCGTCCGATACCATCCTCGCTCCAACGGCGCAAGCGTTGAAACTCGTCCTCAAGGCTCGTGCCGATCTGCGGAATACGATAGCCGGGGGCAGGGAATACCCTGGGAGCATGCGCCAATGGCCATTCAGCCAGGCCCACAAATTGTTGCTGCCATTCCTCCCGCGACGGCAGTCCCCGCGCGTCTGCCTCAGGCGCATAATCCCCTATCCGCACCAGGGTGTGATACGCTGTCCGATCGTCGGCAGTCAAAAACCGTACCGGCCAGTAGGGCACGGTCCACCGGGTACGCGGCGCGCAGCCGGGAGCCACCGCCTCGACCACCCGGCCAAATTTCTGTTCATAGTCCCAACCGGCGAGCGGTGCCTGCGCCTCGGGGGGCAACAACAACAAGAGATCGCGACTGGCCAGATCGTCCAGCGCCGGCGCGGCGCCAACCTCCAGCATGGCACGGCACAACTGGCGATATCCCTGGGGATTCAAGGCATACAGCAACACCGCCACCCGCACCCCGGACCGAGCAACGACCGGCAACGTCACCCCCAGCCATGGTTCCAGGCCCAACCGGCGTGCAGCCCGGTCGAATCGTTCTACCCCCGCCATGGTTTGAAAGTCCGCTAATCCTACGTGCCGAAATCCCTGCTCGGCAAGCCGCTCCAGGCCGCGTTCAATGGGCCACATTGAGCGCAACAGCGAATAGCCGGAGAAAATCGTCAAAAGCGGCCACATGACTACACCGGGCGGCCGAGCTTGGCTTGGCGTTTACGGATGGTGCGATCAAGCGTGGCCTTGCGTAATCGCACGTGATTCGGTGTAATTTCCACCAATTCGTCACCCTTGACGTACTCCAGCGCTTGGTCCAGCGTCAATACCCGGGGCGGGGTGAGTCGAACGCCCTCCTCGGCATTCGACGAGCGCATATTGGTGACGTGTTTGCGCTTACAGATGTTGAGCTCCAAATCGACGGGCCGACTGTTTTCGCCCACCACCATCCCCACGTACACCGGCGTGCCGGGTCCAATAAACAGTACCCCGCGCTCTTGGGCATTGTCGAGTGCGTACGACGTCGCGATCCCAGTTTCCATCGCCACCAGCGCCCCGCGGGGCATTTCTTCGATTTCTCCCAGAAAGCTCGAATAGCCCTCAAAGAGATGGTTCATCACCCCGTAGCCGCGCGTCTGATTAACAAATGCGGAGCGGAATCCCAGCAGACCACGCGCGGCAATGACGAATTCCATATGAGTGTGGCCAGGTCCAGCAGCTCCCATGGCTTGCATTTCTGCCTTGCGCGGGCCCAAAAGTTCCATGACCGGCCCCACGCTTTCGTCGGGAACATCCAAATAGAGCCGCTCCATCGGCTCCATCCGCCGTTCTGGCGTATCGTGAAAAATGACTTCCGGCTTGGACACCTCCATCTCATATCCTTCGCGCCGCATTTGTTCCAGAAGAATGCCGAGATGGAGCTCACCACGACCGGATACGCGAAACACGTCGGCGTCCTCCGTGGTTTCCACGCGCAGAGCCACGTTCCGTTCGGCTTCGCGAAAGAGTCGGTCGCGCAATTGCCGGGACGTTACAAACTGACCATCCTGGCCGGCAAAGGGGCTCGTATTGACTCCAAGCAAGATGGTCAGCGTAGGCTCGTCAACCACTATCGGCGGCAGCGGGGACGGGTTCTCGGCATCGGTCACCGTCTCGCCGATGGTCACGCCGCCTAATCCGGCTAAGGTCACGATGTCGCCCACGGCGGCGCGCTCCAGTTCCACCCGTTTAAGTCCCATGCGGCCAAAAATCTTCGTAATCCGGTTACGCGTCACCGATCCGTCGTGCGCCACCACCGCCACCGTCTGATTCGCCTGCAGACGACCCTGGCGCACGCGACCAATCGCCATCCTTCCCAGATAGTCATCATGGTCGAGGGTGGTGACAAGACATTGCAGGGGGGCATCGGCATCGCCGTGGGGAGTCGGGATGGCGTCAATAATCGTCTCAAACAAACAGCGCAGATCGTTCGACGTGCTCAAGGCCGCGGAATCATAGGCCGCAATCCCCTGTTTGGCACTGCCGTAGACCACTGGGAAGTCCAGTTGCGCGTCGGTCGCCTCGAGGTCGATAAACAGCTCCAGCACCGAATCCAACACCTCCACCGGACGCGCCCCCGCGCGGTCCAGCTTATTGAGCATCACCACCGGCTTGAGCCCCGACGCAAGAGCCTTTTTCAACACATAGCGAGTCTGGGGCATGGGCCCCTCGACCGCGTCGACCACGAGCAAGGCCCCATCCACCATCGATAAAATCCGCTCGACTTCACCCCCGAAATCCGCGTGTCCGGGCGTATCGACGATATTAATGGTGACCCCTTGGTAGACGACTGCCGTCGTCTTGGACAAAATGGTAATACCCCGTTCGCGCTCCAGGTCGTTCGTGTCGAGCACACGCTCAGCCACTTGCGCGGGCGCGCGAAAAATGCCGCTCTGCTTCAACATGGCGTCGACCAGCGTGGTCTTACCATGATCCACATGCGCGATGATGGCAATGTTCCGTAAATCCTTTCGTTCGGCTACCGACAAAGAAATAAACCTCCAGGCTTGAACAACTTGGTTCCGGCACTAGCCTAACTGTACTACAGCCGCCCCACAATTTCTTGAAACCGGCGACCTCGTTCCTCAAAATTAGTAAACATGTCATAGCTGGCCGCGGCTGGTGACAAGAGCACGGTATCGCCAGGCCGAGCGGCGCGGTAGGCGAGTTCCACCGCCTGGTCAAAATCGCCCGCCAAGGTCACGCTACACCTGGCCTCCGCCTCGCGCAGCGCGCGGGCGATTTTTTCGGCCGTCTGTCCTACCAGCACCACGGCGCGCACGGGAGCGGCGGCAATCTTCCGTCCCAGCTCGGCATAGTCGAGATGTTTGTCGTAACCGCCGGCAATCAGCACGATCGGCCCTGCGGTGGCGTCAAGGGCCGCCGACGTTCGGTCGGGCGCCGTGGCTATCGAATCGTTAATAAAGGTAACCCCCTCGACTTCCGCCACGCGCTCCAACCGGTGCGGCACTCCGGCAAAGGTGCGCGCCACGGCGGCGACGGCGCCGGATTCAGCCCCGGCCAATAGGCTGGCCGCCGTGGCAGCCAGCACATTATGCAGATTATGGCGCCCTGGCAACCGCACGTCATCAACGCCCATGATGGCCACCGGGGTCGCCTCGGCAGGCTGCCACCAGATCTTTCCCGATGCGACATAGGCGCCCGCCGACACCGGGTGATCCAGACTGAACAGATACCGGCGGCCACCGAATCCCCCAGCGGCATCGGAGACCGCTTGACTGTCGGCGGGCATAACGACCCAATCTTGGACCACGTCCTGAAACTCAAGGATATGACGCTTGGCCGCGGCGTACGCGGCATAGGTGCCATGAATATCCAGGTGATTGGGAGACAAATTCAGCCACACCGCTCCCCGTGGACTATGGCGGACCAGATCGAGCTGAAAGCTCGACAATTCCGTGACCGCCCACCCAGACGGCGACAGCCGATCGAGTTCGGGCAGCAATGAGCGTCCGATATTGCCGCCCACCACGGTGGCAATACCGCTCCTCCGAAGAATTTCGCCAATCAGGGTCGTCGTCGTGGTCTTCCCTGCAGATCCGGTGACGCCCAACACCGCCGCTGGCGACTGGCTCAAGAAGAGGTCGGTTTCACACGTTAGGGTAACGCCCTGCGCAGCCATTTGGCGCAATTGCGGAAGGTGCTTGATCATCCCGGGAGTGACGTAGGCAGTCTGCAGGCCCCTGGGTTCAACCAAACGGTCCAGATAATCGGCGCCCCCGAGAATCGTCAGGTCCTTTCCCCGCCATGCAGCGAGTTCCGCTTCCAGGACTCCCGGCGGGCGCCTATCCGCCACCACCACCCGCCTGCCCCGCGACAAAAAATAGGGCACCAAGGGGCGATTGTTCACCCCACAACCGATGATGGCAACCGACCCAGCCTGGGTCATTGCGAACCCAAGAGTCGCTCTAAGCGGTCCATCGCATCGGCCAAGAGGTCGTTCGACGTGGCATAGGAAATCCGAAAGTGGTCATCAACCCCGAAGCCGGAACCGGGCACCACTCCCACGCCGGCTTCCTCCAAGAGCACAAACGCCAGGTCGTCGCTATGGGTCACCAAGCGGCCGCGGATCTCCTGCCCGATCCACGCGTGCATGTCAACCCACAGGTAAAAGGCGCCTCGAGGAGACGGAGCGACAAGCCCGCGAATGCGGTTCAACCGTCCGAGCGTATAGCGCCGCCGCTCATCGAAGTGGCGACGCATCGCCTCGACCGGCGCCTGATCGCCGGTGAGAGCCTCCACCGCCGCCGCTTGGGCGATGCTGGTAGGATTAGACGTCGACTGCGACTGCAAGTTGGCCATCGCCGTGATCACCGGCCGCGGTCCCGCGGCGTATCCGATGCGCCACCCCGTCATGGCGTAAGCCTTGGACACCCCGTTGACCACGATGGTGCGCTCCCGCAAACCGGGGAAGGCGGCGATCGAACGCTGCGCCGTGTCCTCATAGATCAAGCGACCGTAGATTTCGTCGGAAATCACCCAAAGGTCGTGATCCACAACAAATTCAGCAATCGCTGCCAGGCCGTCGGGCTCAATCACCGCGCCGGACGGATTGCACGGAGAATTCAGGATTAAACCCCGCGTGCTTTCGCTAACCTTGGCTGCCAGGTCCTCGACGGCTAGCACTCCCCGGCGCTCGGGAGCAATCGGCACCGGCTCAACCACGCCGTCCGCGAGTCGCACTTGCTCCGGGTAGGTCACCCAGTAGGGCACGGGCACCAGCACCCCGTCGCCGGGGGCCACCAATGCCATCATGGCGTTGTAGAGCGAATGCTTGGCCCCCACCGACACCAAGATCTCCTCAGGCGCGTAGGCGATCCCGGTATCCGCCTCAAGCCGTGCCGCCACGGCCCGCTTGAGTTGAGCCGTTCCCCCTGCGGGGGTGTAGCGGGTCTCGCCGTGCTCCATCGCCGCCACCGCCGCATTCCGAATCGCCTCGGGGGTATCGAAGTCGGGTTCGCCTGCGGTCAGATTGACGACGTCTTTACCCTCTTGCAACAAACGTTTAACCTTGGCGTCAATCGCCATCGTCGGGGATGGACTGAGTCGGGCGAGCCGCTCAGTGATTTTCAGTGGAACCATCGGTCGTCCCCCTCGTTTCTTCAAACAAGCGATCCGCCCACACATCTTCCATCAGTTGGACCAGTCGCTGCTCAACCGTCTTCAAGATGGCCTCGCCCTTTTCGCGACTTCCGCGTTTGGGATTGCCGGCCACCGCATGTCTCATCGCCTTGTCCAAGAGATCTTCGGAAATGACCAGCACTCTGCGCAGCCGGTAAGGATTGCTTTCCGCGTCCCCCATCCGCACAAGGTCCTGGCGAACGGCCAGCATCACCGAAGTCTCATCTTCGCTGGCATGAC
The DNA here is from genome assembly GCA_021797675.1 of Bacillota bacterium. GTDB lineage: Bacteria > Bacillota > Sulfobacillia > Sulfobacillales > Sulfobacillaceae > JAJZXC01. Next base: position 27,527 of record JAJZZH010000120.1, read on the forward strand.
CGGTCTCCGTGACCACCTGAAGAATATCGTCGCGAAAGTCGATCCACCAGTTGATTAGGACAGCCCGCGAACCCACCTCGGCGACCCGTTCCATGGCCTCGGTCAACGGTCCGATATTGCCGCCATGTCCGTTGATAAACACCACATGGCGCATTCCCCAGCCAGCCAACTGCTCGCCGACCTCCGACGCATAGGCGGCCACCAGACGGCTCGATAGGGATATGGTCCCCGGCCAGCGGGCTAGCCCCCAACTGTGGCCATAGGCCAACGTGGGCGCAATCAGGACGCGATCGGGAAAGTGGGCTTCCAAACGCCGGCACAAGGCCTCAGGAACATAGCTGTCGGACCCTAAGGGCAAATGCAACCCATGCGCCTGTACACTGCCGACCGGAATGAGGACGGTATCCATATGCCCCACCGCGTGGTCGGCAAACGTCTTCGTCGTCATCTCTTGCCAATACACTGGTTATATTCCTCCAGCGCCGGCGACCGGCTAGTGCTTCTCCCCATCTTCCCCGGACTGATCGTTATGCAGTCGGTGGGTGATAAAGGCTCCGATCGATCCCGTCTCGCGGCTGGTCAAGCTTCCCCATCCCTCGGCAACCACTTTGTCCCATAAACCGAGGGCTCTAGCGGCAGCCATCCTGCGCTCCGCCTTCTCGGCACGTCCGCCACCGTCTACCTGTCTGGTCACAATCCTGCCCTCCGATATGTACCTAGTCAGCCATCGGCTGGCTTAATCGTTCTCCTCCGCCCACCCGTGTTTCATCCGCGGAGTCGCGCGGCAACCTCAAGTATAACGGCTCCAGACCCCAATGGAAAGTGCTGGCCCAGCGTGCCAGGCCTGACGCATGAAGGTTCGATCCGAGGCTCATTGCGTGGGGTCTCTGCTTAACGATTGGGAAGTTTTGGGTTTCCGGGATTCTCCAGCTTTTGGGATCCCGGGTTAGTTCACCGATTATCCCGACGCAGGGAATCGAAAGACTTTCTTGCGGTCGGCCAAGTTGCCAAACGGTTGCGCGCGACGCCGGAAACGATTCGCCGGCGGCAAAAGAACGGAACAATCCAAGCGGTTCGGTCCCCGACGATCGCCGCCGGTATCGTGTGCGAGAAGTCAACGGATTTGCGGGAGCTGCCAGACCGAACAGGTCGCCCCGGCGGGCGACACCTCCAGCATCGTGGCCGCCTCCCGACCTTGCACCGGATGGCCGATCATCAACCTGACATTGACGGCGGTCCCGACGAATCCGGATACCTGCTCCGATGCCCATATCTCCCACCGCTCGCTTACCAGAGTCTGACCCACAGCACCGTTCCCCGCACGCTCCATGGCATTCGGCCAAGGGGAGCCTCACCGGGGCCAGCGCATACCCGGCCCTCACTGGTGTAGCGGCCGCCGTGACAGGGACAGTAAAATTCGTCTCGATCGGGTACAAAAACCACCCTCGCCCCTTGATGCGTGCAGTAGGGCGAGAAGACCGCCAAACCCTCAGCACCGCCAACAAACCGAACAAATACGAAATCCTGCCCTCCCTGCGGTCGCCGGTACGGCACCTGGATGATCTGCCCGAGGTTGGCCGCCGATCCCAGGCCAGCCTGCGACTGCGCAATGATACGGTCAACGCTTCCGAGCGGCACCCATCGGGTGGAGGGTCCCCGCGTGGTTCTTCCGGCCCGGTTCCGCCAGCCGCCTAACGCGCCGGCGGTTAAAACCCACGCCCCGGCCGCGAGAAACTTGCGCCGGCTCAGGCGCCGGGGAACCTCTTCCTGCAGACCCATGATTGCCTCCTTCGCCGGTAGAGTCTGCTCACGCTCTTGGCGCAGTCAATGGACGCCAAGTTTCTCCATGGCCAAGCCCAAAAACGCCAAGTAAATAGCCATCCCGTAAATCAGATGGCGACGTTTGAGCTCCGGCCCCCGGGAAGCCCAGAGCACCCACAGCGCCCCCATCCAGGCCGCCACCGCCGTCACCAACTCTTGGTCGGACAGCTGCCATCGGGTTACCAGCATCCCCAGCGCCGGCACCACACTCGCCTGAAACGCCATCGCCCCGGTGACGTTGCCCAAGGCCAGAGTATCCCGTCCACGGCGTATCCAGATGACACTGTTAAAGACCTCCGGCAACTCCGTCGCCACCGGCGTAATCAGCACGGATAGCAAGAATTCGGAGATAGGGATGGTTCGGGTCATCTGGTCGAGTCCCAGGACGAAAAAATGCGCCCCCAACACCATCCCAAACAGGGCAATCAACACCTGGAGCAGGGCCATGGGCACCCCCGGACTCGGGCGTGCGTACAAATGCAACCGCCGGGCAGGCTCCGGGGCTGGGGGGGCGGCGCCCGGTCGCGCCTTGAGCACCCTCTTCGCGCGCCAGCCATAGAGCACCACCAAGACTCCCGCGGCCAGCGGGTGCACCGCCGATGGCAAGAGAGCCACCAACAAGGATAATCCAAACGCCATCAGAAAAAAGATGAGGTCACCGCGAAATGCCCGCGTCCGACCGATGTCCAAGGTCGGACGCCGGGCTCCCCAAAGGCCGGCTCCGATCACGAAGAAGCCAACCGTGGCTAGCATCAACGGCGCCCCAAAGATAGCCCCCAAGCTGATCGCGGTCTTGGGCGAAGTCCCACCAAAGTAAATTGCCGCCACCGGAACCAGGGTCTCCGGCAGGGCGGTCCCCATCGCCGCCAGCAGCGACCCGGTGGCCCCCTCATTCACGTGGCCCAGAAACCCCAGCCATTCGATCCCGTTGGTAAAGTAATCCGCCGACAACACGATCAGCACCATCCCGCTCAGCAACACTAACCAGAGGGACACCCCCGGACCTCCTTCATTGGGGACCAGACCCCCTTGGACAGTATATGGTCAGCGGTTGGCGGAAAATGCGCGGCCGCTCTCGCTACCTTGGGTGCAAGCCGGGAAATCCCAACTGGCGCAGCGCCTCAAAGACGACGACGGCCACCGCATTGGAGAGATTGAGGGAACGGACGCCTGGAGTCATGGGGATTTGCCGCAAGTGTTCGCGGTAGCGGTCGAGCCACTCCGGCGGAAGTCCGGTCGATTCCCGCCCGAACACCAGCACCGCATCTTGCTGATAGGAAGCCTCGGTATACAAACGGCCGCCATGCGAGGTAAAAAAGTGAAACTGCCCATTGGCCGGGTCTTGGGCCATATGGTCCAAAAATGCCTGCCACGATGGATGCCGCCGCACATCAACCAGATGCCAGCAGTCCACTCCCGCCCGCCGCAGGTAACGGTCTTCCAAGCTGAACCCGAGCGGTTCCACGAGATGCAAGGTGCTGTGGGTTGCGGCACACGTGCGCGCAATGTTTCCCGTATTGGGAGGAATTTCCGGTTCAATCAAAACCACATGCACGGCGGCCGTTCTCCCGCTCACTCGCCAGGATGGCCGGCGCAGTCGTGCAATGCCGCCAACAATCGCTGGCTGACCGGCCCCACGCTCGCAATCAGATGCCCGTCTACCTTTCGGATGGGCATCACCTCGGTCAGCGTCCCGGTCAGAAACACTTCGTCACTGTGCAACATGGTTTCCATCACAAAAGGTCGCAAGTCAATGTCCAGACCCATGGTGGCAGCCAAGTCCAACACAACCTGGCGGGTGATTCCCGGCAAAATATAGTTGGTCACCGGAGCCGTTTGCAATCGTCCCTGACGGACAATAAAAACGTTGGCGCTGGTCGCTTCGGTGACGATACCGTCACGCACAAAGAGGGCGTCGAAGGCGGCGCGTTCGTGCGCGGCCTGCTTGGCCAACACATTCGGCAAGAGGCCCACCGTCTTGATCCAAACCTTTGCCCAGCGGTCGTCGGCGACCGTAATCACATCGACCCCTTGGCGCACCAATTCGGGGGGAAATGGTGTCAGCGGCCGTACCCAGAGGAGCACGGTGGATGGGGTACCTGCGGGCGGAAACAGATGCGATCGCGGCTGAACGCCCCGGCTGATTTGAATATAGACGGAGGATTCCGGGGCTCCGGTTTCCGACACCAGGGTTTCGGCGGCCGTTTTGAGTGCGCCGAGATCCACGGGACCGTAGCCAAGCTCCTGCATGCCTTCGGCCAATCGGGTCATGTGCAAATCCCAGGCAAACAGATGGCTTCCGTACACGTGAATCACTTCGTATACCGCATCCGCAAACAGGAACCCACGGTCATCCATGGAAATGTGCGCCTCAGCCTGCGGCACGATCTGGCCGTTAAGAAATACCCGCACCGACACCCTTCTCCTTCCGAAAATCCCACGCCACACGTTGCCCACCCGTCTGCACCCACCAGCACCTCCCCCACGAGCTCGACCGTCTCTACCCGGGGTTAAGGCGAGGCGGACAGCCCGTCGGGCCTAGGAAGAACGCGGCCTCGACGCGGTGTCCACGTAGATCAATCCACGCTTGGAATCAACCGTCACGGTTTGCCCCGGCCTGAGCCGGTCATGGGCATTCGCCACCGAAACCACCGTGGGAATGCGGTAGTTGATGCCCAAAATCGCCACTGGCGAGGTTAGTCCGCCATTTTCCGTAATCAGTGCACTCGCTTCCCGAATCAGGTCCACACGGTCCGAATCCGAGGCAAAAGCGACCAACACATACGGCGCCGTCGGTCGATCCCCATCGTGCAGATCGCGAAGATGGATGACGCGCCCGCGCACGACTTCGCCCACCGCAATTCCCTGCCCGCGCAGAGTGGACGGCGCGACCACGGTTTCGATCCGCATCAGATTCGTGGTTCCCGGCACCCCCGCCGGAACCCCAGCCGTACAGACCACCAGATCCCCCAAGTTAATCAGCTTGGCATCCAGTGCGACCTGCACCGCCTTTTCCATCATGTCGTCGCTGTCCATCGCTGGATCCATCAAAAGCGGGGTGACTCCCCACAATAAGTGCATCCTGCGCACCACTCGAATATCCGTGGACAGGGCAACAATGGGCGCCCGCGTGCGCGACCGGCTAACCATGCGGGCGGTATAGCCCGATTGAGTCACGGTCAAAATGGCATCGGCCGACAACCCTTCGGCGGCCTCGGCCGACGCCTTGGCCACTGCCTCGCTGACCTGTACGACATGCCAAGGCACACGGTGCAGGTATTCGGGATGGGCGTCGGCGTTAGCAGCAAGCTTGGCCATCACGGTCACGGCTTCAACGGGGAATTTGCCCGACGCGGTTTCCGCCGACAACATGACCGCGTCGCTACCGTCCCAGATCGCGTTCGCCACGTCGGTGGCTTCCGCTCGGGTAGGGAAGAGCTGGTGGACCATGGATTCCAACATCTGGGTGGCCGTAATCACGGGAATTCCTTGCCGGTTGGCCGCCTGAATGATCGCCTTTTGCAGATCGGGCACCTGCTCCGCCGGCACCTCGACCCCGAGGTCGCCACGCGCCACCATGACGCCGTCCGAACCGCGAATAATCTCGTCCAGATTCTTAATGGCCTCCGGACTTTCTATCTTGGAAATGACCAACGCGTCCGAATGCAACTCCTCTAACGCACGGCGAACCTCGGTCAAATCGCCCTGATTACGGATGAAGGAGGCGGCCACAAAGTCCATTCCCAGTTCGGCACCCATCGCCAGGATTTCACGGTCCGTCTCGCTTAGCGCGGGCAACGGCCAAACGCTGCCCGGAGCGTTGACCTTTTTACGGTCCAACAGCCGACCGCCCACCAGCACCTCAAGTTCCAGATCTTCGTCCGTTTTATCGACGACGCGCATCAATAAGTTTCCGTCATCCAGCAACAACGTGGCGCCAATGTCGCTCATGGCGATCAGTCCCGGCCAGTTGACACCGATGCCCGTCGCCGTCCCCTCGCGACCGTCGGCGTACAAGCGGAAGTGGTCGCCCGCATTCAGCATCACCCCGCCTTGGGCAAAACTTCCAATGCGCACTTCAGGTCCCCGGGTGTCCAGCATGATGCCGACGGTTGACCCTACGTCTTGACAGACCGACTGGACGCGCAGAATCAACTCCCGGTGCGACGCCACACCGCCATGGGACAAGTTCAAACGAAATACATCCACCCCCGCAGCCAACAGAGCCCGCAGGCCCTCCACACTATGCGAACTAGGCCCCAATGTCGCGATGATCTTTGTTCGACGCAATCTGTTGCTCACCCGCATGCCAGCGCAAACTCTCCACAGCTGATCGCCGCCCCCGCGACACGCCCGCTACCTATCCCACCAAAGGACGTGCCGATCGGCGGTTTTCACCGGAAAAACGCTGACTTCCCCCTTTTTTTTGCGCTTGCGCGCAATTTTTCATACGGCTGGGCCAAAGCCGTCAACCTGAGACGACCGACCCGAAACCATGGCAACCCTTGGCCAGCACATGGATACCGTGCGGACGTATCCTCCTGCTATCTCACGTCCCCATGTCCGCTGTTTGGCGTCCGCCGGTCCTGCGCGGACGGTTCCCACGCCGTCTAGCGTATCCGTCCGAGATGCTGGGTAATAATTTCGTGGGCTTCTTCAGCCTCGCCTTCCGGCACTTGCACCTCGATGCTGCCCCGACCGTCGCCGTCGACCTCGACCGTCTTCAAATTGACCAACAGTCCCTCTTCAGTCAAGACTTGACGCAGTTTATCGGCAGCACTCGTACTTGGCGCAATGTACACTACTGTCCACATGGGAGAGCCCCCAGTTCTTGTCGGTTTACCTCATTGTAGCGTATGTTTCGCGGCGGACAACCCCGCTTGACGGGCAAAAACCAAGAAAGACGTCCCTGCGCCCGGCTTTCCCAATATACTTCGGCGATCGGTCGACCCGCCTGTTCACCTCTGGCCAAAGCCCTGCGCTCGGGCCGTTCAAATATCTATCATCGTGGGCTCAGAACGGCCCCGATCGCTCCGGCTTTGGCGGTCGGAACCGGTCCGCATCAGGGACAACAGTGCTGCCGCCACGGATAGCATAACCAGCACCAAAATCGTGCTGTGCAGGGCTGGAATCCAGGCCCGGTGTGGACCTCCGCCAAGCAGGTCCGCTCCCCGGGAAGCCAGCAAGGCCGCCAAAATGCTCAGCGACACCGCCGTGCCCATGGCCATGCCCAGCGAGCGAGCCATATTGAGAATGCCGCCCCCCACCCCCAACCGCGAGCTGGGTAGCGATCCCATCACGGAGCTATTGTTGGGGGGGGTGAATACCCCGAGTCCGACCCCCACCATGAACAGTTCAATCACGAGCGGGACGACGTGGGGAGTCATGTTCACCGTCACCGCCGCGAGCAGAGCGCCCACCGCGGTCAGGCCCATGCCGGTGGACGTCAACAGCCGCGGACCGAACTGGTCCGCCAATCGACCCGCGGTCGGCGCGGCCAGGGTCATCCCCAAAGGCACCGGCGTCATGATCAGGCCCACCAAGGCTGTAGGGTACCCCCCCACGCGCTCGAAGTAATACGGCATGACCACCAACACCCCAAACATGACCAGATAGGACAGCAGGCCGGTGAAATTTCCGATCGTAAACACGGGAATCTTAAACAACCGCATATCGATGAGGGGAGCCGGTGTGCGCCGTTCCCACCACACGAAAACAATGCCTAACACCAACGCCAACGCAAACAGACCGAGGACCCGAATCGACGTCCAACCCCAGGCATCTCCCTGTTCCAGGCCGAGCATGACCGCCACCAAGACGGGGCTGAACAGCGCCGTCCCCAACCAGTCAAATACGGCTTTTTTGGTGGCCAGGCGATCCTTGGGCAGAATGAGAGCGCCCGCCAGCGTACCCAACAAGCCGACCGGCACGTTCACATAAAAGATGGCCCGCCAACCAAAGAGTCCGATCAATGCCCCCCCCACCGCGGGACCCACCGATAGCCCGATGGCTTGGGCAGAACCTTGAAACCCAATGGCGCGCCCGCGCATATTGGACGGCACGGCGGCCGTGATGATGGCAACCGAATTAGCTTGCAACATGGCTGCCCCCGCAGCCTGAAAGACCCGCGAAACGATCAACATCGTCATGTTCATCGCCGCACCGCATGCGGCGGAACCGACAATAAAGACCAAAAATCCCAACGTATAGAGGGGTTTACGCCCAAACAGATCGGCTGCTCGTCCAAACAGGGTCAACATAGTCGCCAATGTCAACAAATATGAGATAAGGACCCAACCCACCGTTGAACCCGCGTGATAATACGTCCCCAAATCTGGCAGCGCAACATTCACAATGCTCGCGTCCAACGCCGCCATGAATGCGCCGACACACACGGTGCCCACCACCAGCCAAATATAATTCGTCCGTTGGGTCACCCGCTGTGTTGGCAACGAAGACCACCAAGTGGTTAGACTATGCCCACCGGTTCGAGTTGACAATCCGACCCCTCCGCATTTCGATTGGTGATTTGAAACATCGCCCCTCCTTATTGGAAAATTTTCTTGGCTGGCCTCATTATCGCACTCGTCCAACCAAAAATCCACGTCCCGGACGGCTTTCCGAGGGCACGCCGAACGACCCTCGCCGGCAGCTCGCGTTGGTCGTCCGCCACCAGGCTGATTCTCCGGCTCGCTTCGTGTACGATAATAGCGAGGCGATCGAATTTTGGCCCGCCTCATCGCGCGTGGCAGTTTTGGAACCCCGACCGGGGCCCACAGGTCCGCGGCGTGAGTCACCGTGTGAAGGAGCGCCAGAAGATGCCTATAGACGCCTTGCTGCTCAGAAGATTGGCTGCCGAATGGAACCGTACGCTGATTGGCCTCACCTGGACCAAAGCCGAATACGACCCTGGGAGAGTACGATTAATCGGGCGCCAGGGTGCGGACAACCGCGTCGTCGAATTGCTCTTTGTGCTGGCTCCCGGCTTGGCGCGTATTCATCGCACGGCCACCTCCCGCGGCAAGCACTCCAAACCCAGACCGCTCCCTCCTTTTTTTGACCACTTGTTGCCCGCCACCGTGCAGGAAGTTTCCGTTGTCCCCTGGGAGCGCATCGTCCACTTTCACCTGCAGCAACCCGGCGACTTGGGCGACGTGCGGCACGTCACGCTGATTGCCGAGTTGGCGGGACACATGACCAATCTCATCCTGGTGAGTCCCGCCGGCATCGTAATCGATGCCCTAAAGCGTTCCGCCGCCAAGAATGCTAAACGGGCCATCGCGCCCGGGCTCAGATATGTGCCGCCGCCCCCGTTTGAGGATCCTTGCGCGTCCCGCGACCCAAGTCACCTGCCGCCTTTGGCCCGACAACGACTGGCCGAAGCCGGACCTAAATTTTGGGACACACTGTGCCAAGATTATGCCACCGGGCAATTTCCGTCGTACCTATTGCACAATCCTGACGATCAACGGGATGATGTGTGGGTATATCCTCTGCAGGGCTGGGAAGCGACGCCGGTAACCGACCTCGAAGCAACCATTGCCCGCGTATTCGCCGAAAAAGAGGAGAAACTGCGGCGCGACGGTGAGCGCCGGCAATATCTGGCCCGATTGAACGACCGTATTCGCCATCTTTTGCTGCGCATCCAGGAATGGGAACAGTGGGCCAACCAAGACGGCAGCGTCGAACGCGAGCTGGGCGACTTGTGGCTAACTCACCAACACCGTTTCGCCAATGTGGATACGGGTGAAATCACCGTGCCTCGCTTTAGCAACCCCGAGGCTACGGTCGTGCTCCGTCTGGAACCAGGTACCCTGCCCCACGAAATGGCACAACACGCCTACCGCCGATACAAAAAGCTCCGGAACCGGCGCGAAGCCGCCTTGCGCATGCTTGAGCTAGCCCGGGCCCAACTTCAGCATTGGCAGCAGGAGTACGCAGCCCTGGAGGCGGGGGAACTCTCGCCGGAACATATCTCCCGAACGGTCAGGGAACTGCACTCCAGCGATCGCGACCGCAAACCCAAAGATGCCAAGGTAGGATACCGGCGCTTCGAAAGCGCCCACGGCTACCCCATCTGGGTAGGCCACAACCGCGAAGAAAATCATCGCCTCACTTTTCGCGAGGCACGACCCGATGATTTGTGGTTTCACGTCAAACAGGTGCCCGGCTCGCACGCAGTCCTGTTTTGCGGTAAAGACGCCCCTGCCCTCGACGATCTCCTGGACGCGGCAGAACTCGTCGTGTTTTACAGCACCGCCCAGCATTCGTCCATGGTTCCGGTGGACTATACGCGCCGAAAGTTTGTCAGAAAACGACCCCACGGAGCCCCCGGCGAAGTTCTTTACCGACAGGAAAAAACCCTGTACATCACGCCCGATGCCGCGCGCCTGCGGCGGCTGGGAGCGGTGAAAGAACGCCTGGCCGACGTCGACCCCGGATAGGCGGCACGGCGCGTCGTCAGCGGGGACCGGCGGTCTCCCGCCGTGCCGCCTTGGGCCGCACCAAAGGCAAGTCCCCCGCGCACAGCGGGCAGGCGTCGGCAGGCCATGATGGAGCCTGCAGGTGGACCACCGACAACAAGGGCACCGTACCTAGACTATCTCCTCCGGTGCGGTTGACCAGCGCCGCCACCACGCGTACCACGGCGCCCGAGGCTTCCACCGCTTGCATCACTTGGCCCACCGAGGACCCGGTCGTCACCACGTCTTCGACCACGGCCACCGGTTCGCCGGGTTCCAGCGCAAATCCCCGGCGGAACACCATGCCGCCATCTTCTTTTTCCGCAAATAGGGCCCGCACGCCACGCATTTCCTGGGCCACCGCGTAGGCCGGGATGACGCCTCCCATCGCCGGGCCGACCACCGTGCTCACTGGACCCACGGCGGTCACCTGGCGGGCCAGTTCCTGCGCCCACCGCGCCAGCACCCAGGGCCGTTCGGTCAAGCGGGCCAGCAGAAAAAAGGTGGCGCTGTGCCGTCCGGTGGTCAACTGAAAATGTCCGCGCAAGAGGGCGCCCACGCGTTCCAACTCCTCAATCCAGACGCTATCGCTCATATGTCCTCCATGCTTCCTGTGGGTAAATCGCTGCAACGGTCTTTTCTCTTGGACAGGGATCTTCGCCACGCTTTCGGCCTAGACTCGACCCCGGCGAAACCCGCGCTCTTTACGTCCACTCAGGGTCACGTCGCTGGCCATGGCCATCGCGACCCTCCGACCAGAGACGCCCTCACGTCGCCAGGCGTTTCAATGCTTCGAGCCGACCCACGGGGTCCGCAGTCTGCCACAATCCGCGACCGAGTACCAAATCCGTGCCCCCTTGGGCCACTATCGCCTCCGGCTGGCCTACCCGCTTCTGGTCGTCGGCGGCCTCCCCCGGCCAACGAATCCCGGGCACCACCAACCGTGCTCGCGGCCACTCCCGCTGTATGGCCGGCAACTCCGGGGCGGAAACCACCACGCCAGCCAGTCCTGCCACCCGAGCGGTTTGCGCATAGAGCGCCACCAGTTCCGGCAGCGACGACGTATAGCCAAGGCCGGCCAGATCCTCCGATCCCAGGCTGGTAAGCACCGTCACCCCAATCAGGCTTGTCGAAGGTGCGGCTTCGCGGGCGGCTTCCAGCATTTGACGTCCTCCGCTAACGTGCAGCGTGATCAACGACACCCCCAACCTAGCCAGGTTCGCCACGGCACCTGCCACCGTACGCGGAATATCATGGAGCTTCATATCGAGAAAAATCTCATAGCCCTGTTGCGTCCAGTGCAATACGCCCTCGGGTCCGATGCGGTGGTACAATTCGAGACCGACCTTAAACGTCCGGTGCGGGGCGAGGCAGGCCATCCGCGCTTCCGCTGCCTCGCGCTCGGAAACATCCAGCGCAACCCACAATGTCGCCATCCGGCATCACCTCCCATCGACTCGCCGCTATGCCGTCGGCCTCGAGCTACAACCGTCCAGGCAGGGCTTGCCCAATCAACTCGATCGGTGTTGTCACGCCCAAACGTTCGAGGCACTCCGGCAAGTCATCGATAATGCGCTCCATCGTGGTGGGATCCGCGAAAGTCGCCGTGCCCACCATCACCGCACTCGCACCCGCCATCAGAAACTCCGCCACGTCCTCGGCGGTGCGAATGCCGCCGATGCCAACGATGGGAATATCCACGGCCTGTGCCACCTGGTAGACGACACGCAGCGCGATCGGCTTGATCGCTGGGCCCGAGAGTCCCCCGCTGAGGCCGCCCAGCGCCGGCCGCCGCCGCTTCAGGTCAATCGCCATTCCCAACACGGTGTTGATGGCGGTAACCGCGTCGGCGCCGGCCGTTGCCACAGCCTCGGCAATTCGCTCCGGCTCCGCTACGTTGGGGGAAAGCTTGACCCAAAGCGGCCGCCGCGTGATCGCGCGCACCGCCGCCGTGACTTCAGCCGCATGGATGGGGTCTTGCCCAAAGGTCAGGCCGCCTTCCTTGATATTTGGACAGGAGATGTTTAATTCGATGGCATCGACCGCCGATTCGGCTTCGAGTCGTTCGACCACCCGGCAGTACTCGTCGACCGTATGCCCAATCACATTCACGACCACCCGGGTGCCCGCCGCGGCCAGGAACGGCAAATCCTCACGGCAAAACACCTCTACCCCCGGATTTTGCAGCCCAATCGAGTTGAGCAGGCCGGATTCGGTTTCCCAGACCCGCGGCGGGGGATTACCCGGCCAAGGGTCGGGTGAGACGCCTTTGGCGGCAATGCCGCCCAGGCGCGACAAGTTTACCAGATCGGCGTATTCCGGACCAAAACCGAAGGTTCCCGAAGCCGCCATGACAGGGTTGGCCAAGCGAACGGCGCCCACCGCCACCTCCAAGTTAACCCCCTTCACCAGATCAGCTCCTCTGCCGCAAATACGGGACCGTCATGGCAGACTCGCCGCCACTCGGGCCCGTGCTTACCCTGAGCCAAGACTACGCAGGCGAGACATGCGCCCATCCCGCAACCCATCCGTTGTTCGAGCGCCAGATAGACGTGTTCGACGCCTTGACACACTTGAGCCACCTGGGCCAACATGGCGGTTGGGCCGCAGGCATAGACCTGTCCGTTCGGATTTTGGGCACGCCAATGCGCCAGCGGTCCCAAAACCGTTCCCCGGCCGCCTCGACTGCCGTCATCAGTGGTGATCCGGACGTCGTCGATCCGGTCGCGGAAATCGTCTCCCATGGTCAGCAAGTCCTCCCGCCGTGCCCCCAGCACGGCCGTAATCGGCGCTTGCACGACATCCTGCCACGCCTCCAAGGCCGCGAACACGGGGGGAATGCCGACCCCTCCCCCCACCAAGCACCAAGGGCGGTCGGCCTGAGGCGCCGGAAACCCGTGGCCCAGGGGGCCCAAGACGTCGAGTTGGCTTCCCGCCGGCTGTTCGCTGAGCCATCGGGTACCGGCCCCAACGACCTGCCAGAGGATACCCACCCGTCCCTGCGCTCGATCAAGGCGGGAAAAAGAGATCGGACGCCGCAGCGTTCCCGGGGTGCGCACGTGCACAAACTGCCCAGGTATCGCCGCCGCCAATTCCCGAGAATCCAGCCGCACCTCAAAATGGCCGGTCGCCACGGCGGTGATCGAATGGATGGTGGCTTTGATGATTAGAGGTCTGATCATGCTGGCTCCTCCCAAGTGCCCAAGCTGGGGTGTTCAGTGCACCATATCAACGTTCAGCCATTCATTCAGCGAGCGGACGGAAACGCTTTTTTGGTGCCGACCCTGCAGCGCGGTGACCGCTGCTCGCAGGGTGTCCAGTGATGTCAGGCACATGATGCCACGCTCGACCGCAGTCCGCCGAATGAGAAAACCTTCACTCTCCTCGCGGCCCCCGTGCGTAATCGTGTCCACCACCAAGTCAAACGTTCCCTGTCGAATGAGGTCAATGATGTCGGGATGACGCACGCCGATCCGGTGCACCGGAGTGGCCGGAACCCCTGCCAACGATAGACGGGCCAGGGTCCCCCCTGTCGCATAAAGCGCATAGCCCATCGCTTCGAGCGCGCGCAGCAGCGGAGTCGCTTCCTCCTTGTCGACATCGGCGATGGTGGCCAATACCTTGCCGCCTGCCGGCAGCCGGAATCCTCCAGCTAACAGCGCTTTGTACAATGCCCCCGACGCGTCGGTGTCGATCCCCATCGCCTCGCCGGTCGACTTCATCTCGGGACCTAAGGCGGCGTCGACTTTGCTCAGTTTGGCAAACGAGAATACTGGCATTTTCACGGCGACATGTTGAGGCGGGCTCGCCAAACCATATCCGTAGCGATCAGGCAGGCGACCGTTGAGGGCGACCTCAATCGCCAGATCGACCAGCGGAATGCCGGTGGCCTTGATGAGAAACGGCACCGTGCGCGACGAGCGGGGATTCGCTTCGATCACGTAGAGCGATTCGCCCACGGCCACAAACTGGATGTTAATGAGTCCCCGCACAGCTAGCGCCCGACATAACGTCTCGGTGTAGCGGACGACTTTGGCGATCAAGGCGGCCGAGGCGCGCAGGGGCGGCAAGACCGCTAGCGAGTCTCCCGAGTGCACCCCGGCCCGCTCGACATGCTCCATCACGGCCGGAATGAGGACGCGTTCGCCGTCGCTGACCGCGTCGACCTCCAATTCCAGTCCGTTCAAATACCGGTCGACCAACAACGGCTGGTCAGGACCGATTTCGACCAATTGATCCAGATACTGCTCCAATTGCTCAGCGTTGTCGACGATGCGCATGGCCCGCCCGCCCAGCACGAAGGATGGCCGTACCAGCACGGGGAATCCGATGACCTCGGCGGCTCGCCTGGCGTCGGCCACGGTCAGCGCCGTCATCCCCGGTGGACGCTCAATATGGTACCGTTCCAACACGGCATCAAACAACCGGCGGTCTTCGGCCGCGGTCACCCCCGCCAGCGGCGTCCCCAAGATCTTGACGCCGTGCGCATCCAGTCCAGCCGCCAAATTTATCGCCGTCTGGCCTCCGAACTGCACCATCACCCCGATTGGGTGTTCTTTGGTCACGACGTTCAACACGTCCTCCAAGGTCAGGGGTTCGAAGTACAGGCGGTCGGACTCGTTAAAATCGGTCGACACCGTCTCGGGATTGCTGTTAATCATGATGGCCCGCAAATTCCGGGCCCTGAGCGCCTTCAAGGCATAGACCGATGCGGCGTCGAATTCAATGCCCTGGCCAATGCGAATCGGTCCCGAGCCTAACACGATGACCCGGTCGCCCTCGAGGGGAAGGGCTTCGTCTTCGAGGTCGTAGGTTGAGTAAAAATAGGGGGTCCGGGCGGGGAATTCGCCGGCACACGTATCCACCATCTTGTACGCGGGTTCGATGGCACTTTCCCGTCGAGCCGTGGCCACCACATCCGGCTCTACTCCAGCCAGGGCAGCGATGCGTGCGTCGGAAAAGCCTTCTTCCTTCAGCTGACGGAGATTTTCCCGCCAACGTGCCGGATCCTTTTCGAGGGTTCGGTCCATCGCCGCGATGCGGGCAATTTCATGCAAAAACCAGGCGTCAATGCGCGTCGCTGGTTCCAGTTCGTCCACTCCGCCGCCGCGTCGCAAATATTCAGCCAAATAAAACAGACGGTCGTCGGTGGCCGCCACCGCGCGCCGCCGGATCTCGCTGTCCGGCATCTGGGCCGGCACGGCGCCGAACAGGCTCGGTTGCTTAATGTCCAGCGATCGCACGGCTTTTTGCAGGGCACCGGTAAAGGTGCGGTCGATGGCCATCACTTCCCCGGTCGCCTTCATCTGGGTGCCCAGTTGGCGGTCCGCGTGCGGAAACTTGTCAAACGGCCAGCGGGGGATCTTGACGACTGTATAGTCGAGGGCGGGCTCGAAGGCCGCCGATGTTTTCGCCGTCACCGGGTTGGGAATCTCGTCGAGGGTCAAACCAATGGCGATTTTGGCCGCGATGCGGGCAATGGGATATCCGGTGGCCTTGGAAGCCAATGCGCTGGAGCGGGACACCCGCGGATTGACCTCAATCACTCGGTAATCTCCGTCGCGGTTCAGCGCCAGCTGGACATTGCAGCCTCCCTCCACTTGGAGGCTGTCAATGATGTTCAAGGACACCGTCCGGAGTTTCTGGTACTCCTCGTTGCTCAACGTCTGGCTGGGCGCAACCACGATCGAATCGCCCGTATGCACCCCCACCGGATCGAAGTTTTCCATGTTGCAGACGGTGACCGCATTGCCGTGACCGTCTCGGATCACCTCGTA
This sequence comes from Bacillota bacterium, assembly GCA_021797675.1. GTDB lineage: Bacteria > Bacillota > Sulfobacillia > Sulfobacillales > Sulfobacillaceae > JAJZXC01. The sequence goes on from JAJZZH010000120.1 coordinate 43,587, forward strand.
CTCGATCTCCTTCCAGCCGGCAATCGATTCTTCGATCAATACTTGGCCGATCGGGCTGAGAGCCAGTGCTTTGGGCAGCCGTTCCAGCATCTCGCGGTCATGGGCGACGAAACCGCCCCCGCTCCCGCCCAAGGTGTAAGCAGGGCGCAAGACCAAAGGATACCCGGCTTCCGCCGCAAACGCCAAGCCCTCCTCGAGCGCGGTGACGCTCCGACTACGGGGAATCGGGTGCCCGAGGCGCAGCATGAGTCGGCGAAATGCTTCGCGATCCTCAGCCTGCTCAATCGCCCTCAGCGGGGTGCCTAAAATTTCTATCCCCAAGTCGGTCAAAATCCCCGTGCGCGCCAATTCGGTGGCCAAATTCAATCCGAGTTGGCCGCCCAGGGTGGGGACCACGCCGTCGGGTCGCTCCTTACCCAGGACATAGGCCAAAAACGACACCGTCATGGGTTCAATGTAGACCGTGTCCGCCACCGACAAGTCGGTCATGATGGTGGCGGGATTGCTGTTAACCAGAACCACCCGGACCCCTTCTTCTTTCAGTGCTCGGCACGCCTGCGACCCCGCGTAGTCGAACTCGGCCGCCTGGCCAATCACGATGGGTCCTGACCCGATGACCAACACCTTTTGAATGTCCTTACGCTTCGGCACGGGCGGCCTCCTCTCGGACCCAGTCCACAAATTGATCAAACAGATATACGGAGTCTAGCGGTCCAGGGCCCGCCTCGGGATGATGCTGAACGGATAAGATCGGGCGCTCAACATGCTGTAAGCCCTCCACCGTGCCGTCGTGAAGGTGGACGAGGCGGACGCGATAGCGGTCGAGGATGGGTTTGGGGTCCACCGCATATCCATGATTTTGGGCGGTAATCACGACTTTGCTGGTGTCTTCGTCGCGAAGCGGGTGATTGCCTCCATGGTGGCCAAATTTCAACGCATAGGTGGTTCCTCCCTCGGCCAAGCCGATCAGTTGATGGCCGAGGCAGATGCCGAAGGTGGGATAGTGATCGAGGACATGGCGCACCAACGGCAATAATTCCGGTACGTCGGCGGGATTGCCGGGACCGTTGGACAGGACGATGCCGTGGGGCTTTAGCGCGTCCAGCTCCTGAGGCGTGGTGGGTGCCGGCACCACGGTAACCTGCAGGCCGCGGTCGGCCAGGGCTTTGACGATGGAATTCTTTGCCCCGTAGTCCACCACCACCGTTCGCGGCCCATTCCCCGCGACGGTAAACGGCTGCCGTGTCGTCACGCGATAGACGCTTTCCTTCAAGTCCACCGCGGCCAATTGCGACCGCCAGACGTCTTCGGGGGTCCCCTCGGGCACAACGGTAGCTATTTGCGTCCCCTGCTCCCGGAGATAGCGCGTCAAGGCCCGCGTATCCACATCCACCAGGCCGGGCCGGGTATAGGCTTGCAGATACCGATCCACCGTCCACGGATTGCCCGGATGCGACGGGGTGGGACTCAGGCGATGGACAATCAAGGCCTCGGCCCAGGGAAAGAGCGACTCGGCCGCCTCGGGGAAGGTCCCATAGTTGCCGATCAAAGGATAGGTCAAGACCACCAATTGACCCGCATAGGACGGATCGGTCAGGATTTCCTGGTAACCGGTCATGCTGGTATTGAACACGACTTCGCCCGCTACGACTTTCGGTGTTCCCATCACCCGCCCGTCAAAGCGGGTACCATCCCGAAATATCAGTGCGCCGCGCAAGGTAGCACCTCCCCCTCTCGCACCGTCCAGCGACCTCGGTGCATGGCGGCGACCACCTGCCCGCGCAACTCCATGCCGCGCCAGGGCGTGTGCTTGCCTTGGGAGTACCAGGTCCCAGGATCCACCGTCCAGCGGGCGTCGGGGTCAATCAAGGCGAAATCCGCCCACTCTCCCGGCGTCAAGCCGCGGTACGCAAGGCCGAGGATCCGGTGCGGCGCCGCGGTCATCCGCTCGAAGAGAGCCAACGGACTCATCGCCAGTTCCCCCAGGCCGACCGTTATCACGGCGGCCACCGCCGTCTCTAGACCCGAGATGCCAAAGGGGGCATGGTTGTACGGCAGGTCTTTTTCATCTGCGTGGTGGGGAGCATGGTCCGAGGCAATGACGTCGATCAGACCGGATTTCATCGCCTGCAACAAAGCTTGCCGGTACGATTCCGGTCGTAGGGGAGGATTGACCTTGGTGGCTGGGCTAAACGCTAGCTCGGCCACACGCTCGTCGGTAAAAAACAAATGATGCGGGGTGACCTCGGCCGTCACCGAGAGATCGTGCGCCTTGGCCCACTGAATCGCCTCCAAGGCTCCGGGGGTGGACACGTGGGCGATATGAAGGCGGCCGCCGGTCAAAGCGGCCAGCTGGACGTCTCTCCACGCCACGACCGCCTCGGCCGCTCCCGGCACCCCCGCCAGACCAAGGCGGCCGGACACCGCCCCCTCATGCATGACCCCCTGACCGCTTAGGGTCAAATCCTCCGCATGCTGAACAATTGGGCGGCTCAGCGTAGCGGAGTAGCTCAACGCCGACCGCATCAAGCCGCCGTCGGCGACGGGTCGGCCGTCGTCCGAAAATGCCACCGCGCCCGCCTGTTCCATTTTCCACAGTTCGGCCAGTTCATGGCCTTGGGACGTTTTGGTGACGGCCCCCGCTGGCAACACATCCACGAGTCCGATGCGCCGGGATTCGGCGATTTGCCAGGAGACTAAACTTGGCGAATCCACCACGGGGTCGGTGTTGGGCATGGTCACCACGGCGGAAAATCCGCCGTGCGCCGCCGCCGCCGCGCCCGACGCCAGATCTTCTTTCCATTCCTGACCGGGGGCACGAAAGTGCACATGCATGTCGAGTAGGCGCGGCACTAACCACAGTCCCCGACCAGCCACGATTTCCACGCGCTCCGTTTCGCCCACGGTCGCCACGCCGTCTTGAAAGTGACCTTGACCCACGATCACATCACCGAGCCATTCCTGTTGGCGATAGGGATCGATAACGCGAACATCCGTGATTTTCCACCATCCGCTCCCATCACGGTTGCCATTCATTCCATCACCCCTTTTTCGCCAATCAGCCGGTAGAGTACCGCCATACGCACCGCCACTCCATTTTCGACCTGATCTTGGATCGCCGAGTGTTTGGGGTCGTCGACCACCGCACTATCGATTTCCACGCCGCGGTTCTGCGGACCCGGATGCAGAACCAGCACTTCGGCGTCGGCCCAACTCAGTCGCGCCGGGGTGATGCCCCACCGATCGTGATATTCCCGGAGGCTGGGGATCACGCCCGCCGCCTGGCGTTCACGCTGGATCCTCAGTACCTGCACCACCTGGGCCCCCGCCAGCGCCTCTCGCAAATCGGCATACACCCGTACTTGCGGCGAATCCCACCCGCCAGGAATCAAGGCCGGTGGCCCCACCAATCGCACCCGGGCGCCCAGTTGAAGCAATCCCTCGATATCGGAGCGGGCCACCCGGCTGTGCAGCACGTCGCCGACAATGGTCACCGTAAGTCCCGCGATTTGGCCCAGGCGTTCACGAATCGTGAACAGATCCAACAGGCCTTGCGTCGGATGCTGATGGGCCCCGTCCCCGGCGTTGATCACGGGAATGTCGAGGCGGGCGGCCATCTCTCCCGGAACCCCCTCCGCCTGATGGCGCACGATGACCGCGTCAACACCCATCGCCCACATCGTGCGCACCGTATCCCACAAGGTTTCGCCCTTCTCCACGCTCGACCCGCGAGCTTGAAAGTTAATGATGTCCGCCCCCAGATATTTTCCCGCTAACTCAAAGGAATTTCGGGTGCGCGTGCTCGCTTCAAAAAATACGTTGGCTGCCGCTTTACCTCGCAGCGTGGGAACTTTCTTTACCGGCCGACGGATGATTTCCTTCATCGCCGTCGCCAGGTCCAAGAGGTCCTCGAGCTCGGCTCGGCTCAAGTCGCCCAAAGCGATTAAATCCCTCACGCGGATGGCTCCTTTTCCAGGTTTGCGATTACGCGGTTTGGCTGCCAGGCCGACCAAGCCCTAGACATCACGGCCGGAAGCACCGTCGGGTTTTTCCAGCCAAACCCCGTCCACCCCATCGAGTTCTTGCACCAACACCTTCACCTGCTCTCGGCGGGCGGTGGGAACATTCTTGCCCACAAAATCCGGACGAATCGGCAGTTCCCGGTGGCCGCGGTCGATGAGCACCGCCAGCTGAATCTGCGCCGGACGGCCATAGTCGGAGATGGCGTCGATGGCCGCCCGCACCGTCCGTCCGGTATACAGGACGTCGTCCACCAGGACCACAGTTTTCCCGTCGACGATTGGGCCCACGTCATTTTTTTGGACGCTGGGAAACGGCCGACGGGACAGGTCGTCGCGATACAGGCCAATGTCCAAAGACCACACCGGGGGTCGGCCCCCCTCAATCCCCGCGATAATCTCCGCGATGCGCTGCGCCAGCGGCACTCCTCGGCGGCGCACTCCTACCAAGGCCAGTCCTTCGACGCCCTGATTGCGCTCCAAAATCTCGTGACCAATTCGTACTAAAGCCCGTCGCATGCTCGCCTCATCCAAAATTTCGGCCAGGATGCCTGCCTCCTCCCACAAAAAATGCTCCGGCCGCAAGGCCAGAGCAACCCGACGCTCCTTTCCAGCCTCGCGGGACTGGTTTCAAGGAATCTTGTCCCATCATACCCGGAATTACGGCAGTCGTCGAGCCCCCATTTTTGTCTGTCGTGGCCTGCTTTGCCATGTTGCCCTATCGGGCCCCCGGCAATCCATGCCGCCGCACCAGTCTCATAGCGGTTTCGTCCTACTAGGTTATGCGTGGCGCAAATATGGGTAGTCGGAGAGGCGAATACCAGTTATAACGTAACTAAGTTCAAAATGGCGTACCACGCACACCAACGGAGGAAGGTGAAGACGATACCCGACCCGGGAATATTCGCCCAAATGCGCTCCCACACAGACGCCTTTTGGGCCAAAACTTGGCGTGAGCGGTCTCGTTGGCTCGTCTACGAAAGGAACCCAGCGCATGATGACGGGCAAATCCGACGCATGCTACAAGCCATGCAAGCGCATCGAGAGTTCCATCCGCTTTGGGACCGTCTCGACGAGCTGCACGGACAGCCGGCCGTCGTGGGCGGCATCAACGCGCTGTTACACGTGAGCTTGCACGCCACCGTCCAGACGCAATGCGAAACCGGAGACCCGGCGCAAGCTCTCCCTGCCCTTCGCGCGTTGGAAGACGCGGGATTCAGCCACCATCGAGCCGAGCACGTGCTGATGCACGCCCTAACCCTAGAACTGGCGGACGTCATGTCCGACCCGGCGCCGAGCTCCCCAACCCGTTACGCCGGGCGTCTCGGCCTCATCGAGCTCCGACTGCGCAATCCTCAAGCCTTCGCCAAACGCATCCGCGAGACGGCACGCAACGCCCCGTGCATTTGCGGCAGCACGATCAAATTCAAACGCTGCTGCCGCGACTGGCTCTCTCTGCCGCTGGCACCGACCGCATGGGCCATGAGCCTGCCCGATGCTCCGCAATATTGTACGACGGAATACCTTGGCCAAGCCGCCGACGATGATCCCACGGTCCTCTTGCAGAACACCGCCGCCGTTGCCTACGCGCTCGAGCGCCTGGGCGACTTGGAGGGGGGTCTGGCTGCTCTGCGGCAGATGAGCGATCTGGTCGGCGAGGTCGAGGAGACCCGCGACCAGCTTGTCCCGTTCCGGCACAACGTGTTCCAGCATTTCTGGGACTTCGCGATGAACCATGGTCGGGGTTGCGAGGAGGCCATAGCTCTCGCAGACCGTCTCCTGGCCGCCGGCGGGATGGATGCGCAAGCCCGCTTAATCCTCGAACTGGCCCGCGCCGACTTGCTGGCCCGCGCGGGCCAGCGCCGGGAAGCCGATGCCGTCTACACCCGCGCCTTGACTGGCGCACCTGCACGACTGCAGCAAGAGGTGGCCAGACGGAAAACCAGGCTTGAGTCATTGCTGAAGGCCCGGCACGAGCAGTAGGGCTAGGAGCCGTGCCGACCGACGGAGCCGGCGTTCGGCTCGGTCGTTGGGCGGGGCTCCCTCTGCGGCTCATAGCCAGCCATCACGGTCAGGAACAAGATGGAATAGGCCAATTGGAACCCCGCCGCCAAGACAAACGGCCAGGTCAGGGATCCCAAGCCGATGAGCCATCCCCCGAGCGCGGGACCAATGGCGGCGGGAACGTTCCACGACACGGCGTTGAGGCTGCTGGCCAGACCTCTCCGATGCCCGCGGACCAAGCCCATGCTGAAGGCTTGCCGGGCACCGAGCGATCCGCGGTTGACCATCGATCGCGCCACATACAAGATGGCAGCGTCCGTAAAATTCGGCATGAAGGGAATGGCAACTAACATGCCCACCCCCAAGAGCCGCGGCCAGACAATAGAACGCACTAACCCGACGTGATCTGCAAGCTTTCCCATCATCAAGGAAAACAGCCCCGTCAGGAAGAACGTCAACCCGAACACGGATCCGATCATCCCTGGTCCTACCCCGAACCTCAGGTTGAACCAAAAGGGCAGCAATGGCGCGATGAGCCCGATCCCCAGCGAGTTCACCGCATTCACCAGGACTAAGCGCGTCATCGCCCGATTTTCCCGATGATATACCCGGTCGTCGTCCGCGCTGGGGTGGGCAAGAGCGGATTCTGGCGCGGCCGATCGCGGCTCGGGCAATCCTGCTATCTGAAACAAATTAATGACCGCCACCAGGAGATTAAGCCCGAATACGGGCAGGTACACACCGTCACCCTGCAAACCCAAAGCCAGCTTGGGCAGTACCCCGGCCAAGAGCGAGCCGATGCCCATACCCCAAAATTGCAAACCCGCATTAAAGCTAAAGACCTTGCCGCGCCTACGCTCCGGAACCGCGGTGGCTAACCAGGCTTGTTCCGCGGGGGCGAACGGGCCCGAGTTGCCGTTGGCCCCCCGGCCCAATCCAAAGATGGCGGCGGTCGCCGCCAAGACCCAGGCCGCACCATTGCCAATCAGAGCCCCGGTGCCGATGATCAGTCCTATCTCATAAATTAAGAGAAAACTTCTCCGACCCATCCGATCGCTGGCGACTCCGACCACCATACTCAATAGCGCACCCGAGAGTCCCCCGGCCATGAGCAACAGCCCAATTTCCGGGGCTGACCAATGCCGGGCCCTCAAATACAACGTGAAGTCCACGGCCAGCGCACCCTGCGCCACGCTACGCAGAAATCGCGCCGCCATCAATCGGCGCGCCACTAGACTGAGCGACCGCCAACCTCGCCAAAGATCATGCCTCATCAACGCTTGCCACCATCCGTTTCAGAACGCACGCCGAGGCTCTGAATCCGCCCCGGCTGTCTCGTCGCAGCTCTTCGTTCCCAGTCCCGGCATGGCATTATCATAGCATTCCTATCTCAATAAGTAACTTACTTTTTCACATTTTGGCAGTGCTGGTGGTCAACCCGTGGATCTTCGGAGAGATACGGGAGCACAGATTTTCGGTATAATCGGCTAGAATTCATTCCTTGCGTTCAATCAACGCGTCGACCAAACGCGGCCGGAACCGCTGGCACCCCCGGCCGAACCCAGAGCAGTGCCATGAAAGACTACGTAAGCAGGAGGCCCTCCGATGGCATGGATGCGCGCGCAGAATTTGACCCTCACGGTCGGAGACGCCGTGTTGGTGAGCCGGGCGACCTTTCGTCTCGATCCGGGGGACCGGGTTGCCGTCGTTGGCCCCAACGGCATCGGGAAAACCACGATGTTCCGAACCTTGGCGGGATCGCTCGCCGCCACCGACGGCCGCCTGGAAACCAGCGCCGACCTGCGGCCGGCCGTGCTAGACCAATTGTCGCCTTTGCCCTCGGGAACCGTTTACGAGGTGGCGTATCAAAGCCACCAGACGCTGGCCGCATTAAGCCGCGAGCTGCAAACCCTGGAGCAACAGATGGCTGACCCGGCCGCGTCCGATTTAGACGCCGTGCTCGAACGGTACGCCGCGGTCCAGCAGGCGTTTCAAGACCAGCATGGCTATGACTGGGAAGCCCGGGTACGCCATGAGCTGATGGGAGCTGGGATTGCGCAGACGCGGTTTGCCGACGACGTCCGTCATCTTTCCGGCGGGGAGCGCCACCGCCTGGCGCTGGTGACGGTCATCTTGTCGGGCGCGAACTTCTGGATATTGGACGAGCCAACCAACCATCTCGACGTGGCCGCGATTGAGTGGCTGGAGACCACCTTGGCCGAGTTCGACGGGCTCGTGCTGATGACCTCCCACGACCGCAGATTCCTGGACCGCGCAGCGACGCGTATCATGTCCTGGGAAGACGGTTTTTTCTGGATGGTTTCCGGGGGTTACCATCACTACCTCGCGCTGCGCGAGGAACGTCTAAAAAACCAACAACGGACTTGGCAGAAATACCGTGAAGAGCGAACCAGGCTCCTCAGCTTTGTCGAACGCTACCGGTCGGGCAGCCGGGCTCGGCAGGCGAAAAGTCGGATGCTGGCCCTCGCCCGCCTGAATCCGGAGGTTCCCACCCCGCATCCGGCGCCCGCTACCCGCCTAACCCACGCCGGCCAACCTGCCAAAGGGCTCACGGCGCTGACCGTCAGCGATCTCTCGCTGGTGCAAGGTGCTCGGCGCTGGCCGGCCCTCAGCTTTAAAGTGCCGGCCCAAGCTCGTTTATGCATTGCTGGCCCCAACGGGTCGGGGAAAACCACGCTGCTGCAAGCCCTGGTTGAAAGTCAAGCGGGGGTCCACTGGCATCCTGGCGCCATGCTCAGCTACTATAACCAGGAAGCCGCTGGTTTGCTGCCAGAAGACGCCACGGGACTTTCCTTGGCCAACGCAGAAGGGATGGACCGAGAGTTCGCCTACCACTTGGGCGCTCGCTTCGGACTGTTGCCGGCCGTCTTTGATCGCCCGCTGAAGTCGTGGTCGGGAGGTGAGCGCTCTCGCCTGGCCCTGCTGTTTGCCCTAATGGCCACAGCTAGCGTGCTGCTCCTGGATGAGCCAACCAACCATCTGGATATTGCTATGCGCCGGGAGCTGGAAAGCTTATTGCAAAGCTATCCCGGGGCCGTGCTGGTGGTGACCCACGACCGCGCACTCATGGATAATATCGGCACCCACCTGCTCTGGTGGGACAGTGGACACTTTCGCTTTCAAGCCGGTCGTTACTCTGAACGGATTGCACACTAATTCTGTCCGCTGTCGAGCGTCGGAATCGGCGACTAGAGCAGGGATTTAGACTGTGCCGCCCCGCACTCGGGCAAGCGCCCTCCGACCTTTTGCAGCAGGGCCAGTAACTGGGTCTTTTCCTCGGGAGTCAATGGGCTCAACAAGGCTTCCACACGATTCTCGAAGACGTGTTCGGCCTCGGCCAGAGCTCTGAGGCCGTCCACCGTCGCCCGCACGCGCACCACGCGCTGGTCTTTTTCCAGGCTTTGCCGCTCGACGTATCCTTTCACCTGGAGTTTATCGATCATCTGCGTAACCCCTGGCGAGGAGATGTTGAGCTGGTCGGCCAATTCCGAGACGGTCGGCTGATTTGACGCCACCTTCGCCATCAGACGCAACTGAGGTCGTGAAAGGTCGGCGAACCGGCCTCCCAACGCGTCGTAGAGCGCCATCAGCGAATATACCATCGGCTGAACCTCCCTCACCGCGGACCCTCCCCCCACGATCCTCCCCATCGTAACACGAAATTCCCGGCTCGGATTGCCTGCCGCATCCCTCCGCCGCCAACCCTTGCCGTCACCAACCCGAGCGAACATGCATAGATGACTAACGAGGAGGTGCGCACGTGGCTTATCGGCCCAAGATGCTGACTCCCGGCATGGTAATTCTTTGCCTGCCCGCCAATCATTCACCGATCTGGGATCGGATGCTGGATTGGGCCATTGCCTGGTCAAGTGGCCCCTTTACCCATGCCGCCGTGGTTGCTTATGGCGAGCTGATCGAACAGGTGGCCACCGTCCGCACCAGCCCGCTAACCAAATATGCGGATATCGGATGGGCCTACCAGATCGAGGGGCTTACCTCCGATCGTGCGGCAGCCATGATCGACTGGGCGCGTCACCGCCTCGGTCAGCCTTATGGGGTCAAGGCCATTGTGGAAGATGGGCTGTTGCTGGACGCCCATGTCTGGCGTCTCCTGCGGGAACATCCTCACTACGTAACCTGCAGCGGCTTTGTCGAGCGCGCGGCCCGTTGTGGGGCCGGGCTCCCTCTCACGCACATGCCCTTGCCGACGCCCACTGAACTCGCCTTCTCCTGTCGTCTCATCGGTCCCCGTCCATGGGACCGGACCTAGTCCGCCAGCACGGTGTTCCTTGCGATCGCTGGGCGTCGATTAGGTTGAGCTCCACGGGTTTTGGGGTCTGCCCGGTCGATCCGAAGGGGTCCGATGCCTGGCGCAACCCCTCGGGCGCGAAAACCGATCGCTTGGATGCGGCTACATTGAGCCCGTTGGGCTGGCAAGAGCGCATTTTACGGCGCATTGGACAAAGACTTCACGACCGGCCCATCCGACCGGATGGGCCGAGCCCAATCCCAGAGCCACACGCCCGTGCCTCTGGCGCATGAACAACCTGTCCCATCCAGAGCGCGTGGCCCACGCGGTCTTGCCCCACTACATGGTGAGGGCCATCCGCTCGGTTCCCGCCGACCACGATTTCCCCCTGCACGCCGCCTCCTTGATGAGATGCCCCCACCGACGCACAAGCCCTATTATGGGCCACCCAACGTGGCCGGACCCACCCCTCGACCGGTCCTTTTGGGCTGCAGCGTGTCCCCGTAAGGCGAATCTTTCGCAGGCGATCGGGTCGCGAGGAGCCAAAGCCCTTTCCTGGGATGGCCCCCATCCCGTCATTTTCACGATAGATGAACGGGTGCGCCGAGTCCTAGCGGTTCGTCGCAATCTTTGACAAAGTTATCCACCACGGAGACCGGTTTCCCTTCCCATACGTCCACCTGGATTGACGCTGACTGGGCAATTTAACGTCACGGGTTCTTCCTCAACCGGGGACAACGCGGTTACGAGTTGCCAGACCCACAAATCCCCGGGTGCATTCGCGAAATGGATGTGACCATCGCAATATCTACATCCCTAGATAAGTCAGGTTACAGGGCACAGCCTCCACCACCCGCTAAACGAAAGCGCCGGGTAGGATTGCAGGCCTAGCTCTCGGACAAGAAAGTGGCACCAATGTCGCTGGCGTTTTCGTGGAAATGTGTCACCTAGTGACACGACGGCGCTCTCGGGTGTATTTGATACAACTGCGCGGACGCCACCTACCTGCCCCCACGGATATCCGTCGTGGCTCGGAGGGAACTTGGTCTTGGGAAGGGTAAACCTAGGGTACGGTCGCCCGCGTTAGGTCGCGTTCGGATGCGGCCGAATGGCCTGGCAGGCCAAGAGCAGGCGATCGGCAATCCGCGTCCCCAGATGCCGGCGATTAAAGCGGTAGGTGAATTCTTCCAAATAGAGCTGGCGCCGGGCGCGTCCGCGCCCGTGATAGGTCCCATCAATAAACGTTTTCGCGAGGCTTATCACCGTATTGACCCAATGAAAGACCTCGGGCGCCTCGGGATCCCGACTCAAGGCTACCCGGTGATCCGCGTGATGGGCTTTCGCTCCGGCCGCGTAGATGTCGGCGCCGTCACTCAACCACACCCCGTACTGCTCGACCCGACGTTTAAGCACTTCCAACACCGTTTCCTTCTTTAACGACTC
>JAJZZH010000086.1 GCA_021797675.1 Bacillota bacterium
TTCGCCGAACTCTGGCTCACCGTGAACTGAATCGCGTTGTTGCTCGGCATCCGCTCGACCCGCACGTAGTTGTAGCGGTTTTCATACAGGTACAAGTCCCCCTGCTGATAGGGCGGCGTACCCTGGTAATTCGCATACTGCCAGCCGCCTGGGGGGGCGCTCCGGCCGTATGCCCAGTATCCGAAGTGCTTCGCCGCCGCGAAGTAGCGCATCCGCACCGTCACCGTGTAGTTGCCCTGTGGATTCACCGCGTGCGCCAACAGATTCACCGGCTGCGCGTATTTCCCGTACATCCCTCCGGGCATCGCATCCAGTGTCACCCAGCCCGGATGGGCCTGAAACAGGCTGTCTTTTTGCGCTTGGCTGTCCAACAGCTGCCAGCCCGCCGGCATCGTGCTTCCGTTGAACGCCGTCTTGATACCGCTCACGGGAGCCGGGGAAGACTGCGCGGCAACCGTTCCCCCTCCTCCCACCAGCAGGCCGAAGGTTCCCACTAACAATCCTGCCGTGGTCAAGCCGGTCGCTACCATACGACGAAGTCCTGATAACTTCACTCCACATCGACCTCCTTGGTCGGCGGGCGACCGTTTGCGGTCGTCCGTTGGCTGAAGCATTGTCTGATAGTAATCGATTGCAAACTGATGACTTTTAAAACTGTTCGTCACGCATTCTAATTTTCCTGCTAATCTTCTCGGATTAGCCATGATTTTTTAAGGGTGCCTATTTTCGGTATTTTTTTTGATTTTCAAGCAGGATTTCGACTTGTCTCGTCGAACTGATCCCCAGAATGCAATCCATTACAGTGGCATTCGACCAATTGGTTGCCGGGGTTCTCCTTGGCAGATATGACAACCAAAGGACGTGCCATGCTGGTTGCGGCACACGCCCGACCAATCACGGAGAGGAGCGAGAACGTTCATGAACAGATCACCCCAGCGTCCGTCTCGGCGATGGGTCAGCTTAACCATCCTCAGCGCCGCCACGCTGTCGCTAAGCTTGGCTAGCGGGTTTGCCGGCGCCAGCCGGCCAGCGCCGGTGGCCTCTCGGGCTAAGAAGTCGATCACCTTGGCCATGTGGCTCGGTCCTCAAGGCACGATGATGGTGCAGCACGATATCCAGGCGTTCGAAAAGTTACACCCCAACATCCGGGTCACGCTGGAGTCGCTCTCCTGGCAGGCTTACAATACCAAAATCACCACCGAACTGATTAGCGGATCCGGGCCGAATGTGGTAGAAATTCCGTACGAATCCTGGATCTACAGCGGCTACGTCAAGAGCCTGACGCCGTTTTTGCGCGCCGACCATGCCTTTCACCTGTCCAGCTACTTCCCCGTTGCGGCGAACTACTCCCGGTATAACGGCCGGCGATTCGGTGTGGGCAATGAGTACGGACTGCCGTGGCGCTGTTTCACGACGGCGATCTTTTACAATCAGACGATGTTCAACAAGTATCATGTACCCTATCCCAAGCCGGGATGGACCTATAACACCATGCTGGCCGACGCCAGAAAACTTACCCACATGGGTCCCCAGAACAATCCGAACAAGTCCACGATAGGCTTGTGGTGGTTTCTCAGCAAATCGCAGACCGGGTACGACCCGGTTATTTGGTCGTTCGGCGGCCACGAATTCAACCCGCGCCGAACGGCGCTGACGATGAACGGTCCCCGCTCAGAAGCGGCCATTCGCTGGCTGATGAACGCCATGTACAAGTGGAAAGTGATGGCCACGCCGATCGAGGCGGGCAGCGGTTTCAACTTTACGGCCAACAACATCGCCATGGCCGAGATGCATAACGCCTACGTTCCCTCCTACCGCGCCATCATTGGCAATACCTTCAAGTGGGGCATCGCCCCGATGCCCAAGGGTCCGGCCGGAATCGCAGGCAGCCGCGTGTTCGTCCACACCATTGGCATCGCCCGTAATGCTCAGCATCCCCGCGCGTCCTGGCAACTGCTCACCTATTTGGTCGGCAAGGCGTCGGAGAATGCCTTGGTCAAGGAGGGCTCCCTGCCGGCACTGAAGTCGGCGGCTGCGCTCTACGCCAAGCAAAAGGGTGGCCCACCCGGAATGGCCATTTTTTACAAGGATCTCGCCCACGCCCGCATGTCGGCGATGTTCAATCACGACCACGGGGTGGAGGGAATTGTCAATGCGGAACTGTCCTTGCTCTGGCTCAACAAAGTGAGCATTCCCCAAGCGATCCATCAGATCGAGGTGCAAGGCAACGCGCACATGAAGGCCACCAGCGGTTTCTAATCCGCGGGCAGGGCCAACCACACAAAGCCCCCAGCGGGCCTCCGATCGTTCAGGAGGCCCGCTGGGGTGTTTGCGGGTTAACCGGTCGGAGACCGGCGGCGCCAAGGCTTGGATCCCGCGGGGTCCAAGCCTTCATCTCTGAGAGCATGCTGGCGCTCGGTGCCGTCGACTTCGGGTCGGTGTCCAACCGTGGTCCCGTTCAGGCTGGAGAATTGACCCAGCGATGTGCGGGATCTTCATAGGGCACCAAGGCGCGCCCACCCGGTCCCGCCATAAACCACAGATAGTACAACGCGTACCCGCCGGCGGCAACCACCGGATGGTAGCCATCGGGGATCGCAAAGACATCCCCGTCGCGGGCAATATAGGCCTGATCCGGATTTTGCCGGGATCCATAGTGCACTTGGCTTCCAAACCCTTGGGCGGGGTTGACGCGATAGTAGTACAGTTCCTCAAACGCGGCCTCTTCGCGTTCCCGTTGCTGTTGATGACGGTGAGGAGGATAGCCGGACCATTCTCCGCCGGCATTGATCGTCTCGCCCACCACCAGCCGTTGCACCCGGCCGTCCGCATTGGTGGTCAGGATGTCCCGCACCTGACGGTGCCAGTGGTCCTGGCCGCGGGCGGCCACCCGCACCTCTTGCGGATTCACGACGAAGGGTTCGCCGCCCTGTTGCGCGCGGGCGCGGCAGACCGCCATTTCCGCCGTCTCACTAACGGCGCTGACCGCAAATGGCATGTCGGCGGGAACGTAGACGGTGGCCCCAGCGGCTTCAAACACCGATCGCCGCCCGCCCAGCCGGTCCCAGTGCTGGTCGCCGGCGCTCACCGCCACCGTGCCGGTGAGAATCACCAGAGCCGTTTCCTCGCCTTCAAATCGTAACGTCGTCGGCGAATCCCCGGATTTCGCCGTCAGGATTCCAAACCTCAACCATTGCAACGGGTTGGCGTTTCCCTCAACGACCGCTTGATACCCCGCAGCACGATCTTCCCTGTTGTTGCGATAAAATAGCATCAATGTTCCTCCCAGCTGAACGCTTACCGTGGATATCACTTTAGCGATGATCTACTCGCGCCGACACCGATCGGCCCTTGCTTCCCGCCGCCGGAGGGCCCCCTCCTCCGCTCCCTCGCCCGCCGGCATCATCTAGCCCAAAAGGCGTGCGATGGCGTCGGGGTTGCCGCGCCGTATCGCTTCCCAATGCGCTTGGACCGCGCCGACCAAGTCGGGCTCCAACCCTTCCTCACCCCAGAGTTCGGGGTCGGCCAATAGGGCCGCCAATCCCTCGCCCCTCGCTTCGGAAGTCAGATGGCCGTGCACGCGTTCGATGATTTCGGGCGCATCTTTGACCTTCCCCGGATTCCCTTCGGAATAGAGCCAAATCTGCGACGCCAAGCTCCACGCCAGAGCCTGGCGGGCGCGCGTAGCCTCGCGAGGAAGGCGCCGCCAAAGGGGCGCCAGGCGAATGCGAAACTTCCCCAGGGCATTCAAGGTGATGTCGGAGAGCCGGTGGTCTACAAAGGGATTTCGAAAGCGGTCCCAGACTTGGTCGGCGTATTGGCCCAAGCCGGCCGGACCGCCAACCGCCGGCAGCACGACCTCGTGCAGGAAACCGCGGACCACGCCCCCCCACCGTTCGTGAGTGACCACCTCCCGCACCGTGCCCATTTCCAACAAGAGTCCAAGCGGGGCCAAAAACGTGTGCGTGCCATTCAAAACGCGCAATTTGCGCTCCCGGTACCAATCCACCCGAGAGGTGAAAAATGCGCCGAGTCCAACGTCTTGATCGCCTTCATCGTCATCCTCGGTGGCCAGCCGGTCGAAGGGAAGGCGCGCCATGGTCCGCTCGTCGTCGGATATCGCCCACAGTCGATAGGGTTCGGCGACGACGGCGAAGTCATCTGCGTACCCCCAGTTCGCTACGGTGTCGGCGGCTTCGGGCGGACGCCCCGGCACGATACGGTCCACCAGGGTGTCCACAAAACTATTGTGCTCTTCGACCCAGTGGCCAAACGCACTGCCCAACCCCCATGCATTCGCGTACTGCAACACCATCGAGCGTAGCAGCGCGCCGTTATTTTCGACTAGTTCGCAGGGCATCATGACCAGCCCGGCGGCCGGATCTGCATCGGCAAACCGGAACCGCCGATGCAGCAACTCGGTGAGGCGCGCAGGATAGTTCAAGGTTTCAGGTCGGGTGCGATCGACCGCGGGATCGTAAAAAATGCCGCGCTCGGTGGTGTTCGAGATCACGATGGCCAAGCTGGAAGACTCCGCCAGCGCAAGGTATCCCAGCCAATCCCGAAACGGGTCGAGGACGCGCCCAATCACACTCACCACCTCGGTGCGGTCTACCGCCGCCGACCGCTCCAGTCCCCGCGTCCACACCGTGTACAGGCCGTCTTGACGGGTCAGGGCCTCGAGCCGCGGCCCCCCCGGAGGGCGGGCGGGGGTCATCACCACCGATCCCGTCCATCGACCGGATCGCACCAGGCGGTTCAGCATCCAGTCGGCAAACCCTCTCAAAAAATTCCCTTCGCCCACCTGCAACACGCGTTCGGGCCCCGTCGGAGGCAACGTTCCCGCCACCTTGGGATGCTGGCGACAAAGCCGATCGCTTCCGCTGCCCTTCGACGATGACGCGTGGCTACCATCGCGCACGTCGTTCACGGCTCCACCTTGGGCGCGGTGTCGGCTCCGGCGGCTTCATTGAACACACCGGGCCAGAGCTCCGCCAGGCTGACGGTCCGCCCTTCCGCGATGGACCGATTGGCCGCCACGCCAATGAGGATGGAGAGCGCCCCCGCCCGCGTACCTGCACGGTGCCCCAGCGGGTCCGGCAGGCGGTCGTCAAAGAGCGAGGCCAGCATGCGTCCGTCGCCGCCGTAGTGTTCGGCCGTCTCCCGAGGCACGGTGTACTCCCTAACCCCGCCAAAGGTGGGATAAAGGCGTATCGTGTCATAATCCCGGTGCCCCAGGGCCGGCGTGCCCAGTTCTTCGAGGGCGCCCGCGACACGCGCCGACTGCCGTCGGGCCAAGGAAAGCTCCTGCTCGGGCACGACGTATTCGGGAAAGACACACTCAAGCCGTCCCCGGGTTCCGCTGAATTGAATCCGGTATCCCTCAAAGGGAGCGTAAGCCTGCAGGGTGTAGGTGAGCAACATTCCGTTTTGATAGCGGACGGAAACAGACATGGTGTCCATGATATCCACCTGCTCATCAAACACACACCCATCCCGAACGTAACCGTCGACGCGTTCTGCGTCGCGAAAGAGCGCTGCCAGACGGCGGTCATCGTCCAGCCGCCAATAAAACGAGCAGGTTGCGGCGAGCGCACAATCCGAGCATCGCCGCCCGTGGGCCGGTTGCGCGGCTTGGGTGCCGTAAACGCGGCGACTGCCGCGGGCGAACACGTCCGCCGGCTCGCCGTCCGTCCACCAGTTCACCAGATCGAAGTGGTGGGTCGCCTTATGGACTAGCAGTCCGCCGGAATTTTCGATCCGCCGATGCCAGCGTCGAAAGTAGTCGGCACCGTGCACGGTGTCCAAACACCATTGAAACTCCACTGCGGTTAACTCGCCGATGATTCCTTCCGCCAAGCGGCGGCGCACCTCGGTGGCGTAGGGCGCATAGCGATAATTGAACGCCACCTCCACCTTGTGCCCGGTCCGCCGTTCCGCTTCGACAATCCGCGCTAGGCGCCGTTCGTCGGTGGTAAGCGGTTTTTCGGTGATCACGTCGCATCCGTGCTCCAAGGCTTCGGTGATGAATCGGTCGTGGGTCACGTCGGGCGTTGATACGATGACCGTTTGGCAACCGCTCTGATCGAGCATCTTTCCAAAATCCGTATACACGGGTATGTTGATGTCCAGCCAGCGCTGGGCAGCCTTCAGCCGCTCGGGATTCGCATCGCAAATGCCCACCAGCTCCCCCAGGTCCTTAACCGGCGCCCGCTTAAAGGCCGGAGCCCAGAGTTTGGTGGTGCGATGTCCGCTGCCAACTATTGCGTAATGCCTGCGCTCAATCATGGATGCCACCCCTCCGCTCTACAGTTGCTCCACCATCACAATAAAAGAACCCCTTGTTGTTCTCATATTCTGATAGTAATATAATTCTAGTACTGTAGCAATCGATTGCAATAGGCTCGGGGATATCTCCTGAGAAATCGCTTGTCTCGCAGGTGGGCAAGGCTGCGCCGAGCATAAAACTTGGCACTGGAAGCGAAGCGCATTTGCGCTGCACGGTACGGGAATCCGGTCGCCTTCGGTGCCCATCGTGGCGGCGGATCAACCATGTGGAAAAGCGGGGCGGGCTCCTTATGGCAACGGTTTCTTTGTTTTTCGGCCGGTTCACGTTCCGGGTCGCGACCGGCCGAAACGTTTCGTAAAAAAGGATGTGGTAATGATCGCTACCTCCCACCAACGTCGAGAAAACAGAAACTTCTATCTCTGGATCTCGCCATGGATATTTGGCTTCTTGGTCTTTCAGGTGGGACCGATGCTGTTTTCGCTGTATCTCAGTTTCATGCATTGGTCCCCTTTTGGGAGTTCACAATGGGTGGGATTCGGGCAGTACATTCGGATGCTTCACGATCCCTTATTTTGGAAATCCCTCAAGGTTACCGGGTACTTCACCGTCTTGAACGTCCCCCTGTCGATGATTGCCGGGCTGGCCGTCGCGCTGCTCTTGCAAAGAGAAGTTCGGGGACTTCGCTTCTTCCGAACCATCTATTTCCTGCCCAGAGCCCTCACCGGGGTTGGGGTCGCCTACCTATGGGTCTACATCTTCAGTCCCAACTTCGGCTTGCTGGATCACTTACTATCCTATGTCGGAGTGCATGGACCGGCCTGGCTGTATAGCCGCACCTGGGTCATCCCCGCTTTCGTCTTGATGGACATCTGGTCGGCAGGAGGAGGCATGGTTATTTGGCTTGGGGCCCTGCAGGACGTGCCCAAGACCCTCTATGAGGCCGCGTCGCTGGACGGCGCCACTTCCTGGTCACAATTTTGGCGCATTACCCTGCCCATGATCTCGCCCGTCCTTTTGTTTAATCTGGTGATGGGTGTGATTCATTCTTTCGAGGTATTTAGCAACGTTTACGTAATGACCGCAGGGGGGCCGGGCACTTCCAGCTTGTTTTACGTCCTCTATCTCTTCAAAGAGGCTTTTCCCGGCTTTCATTTCGGGTACGCCAGCGCCTTGGCCTGGACGTTGTTCCTCATCATTCTGGCATTTACCCTGCTCATCTTTCGCACGTCTCGTACGTGGGTTTATTACGAAACGGAGGTTGAAGGCCGCCGATGATCCAGAGTACTCGCCAAACCCAACCCGGTCACCGCAACACGGTGTCTCCCCTGCGCAGTCTGCTTCACAAACTGAGGGCAGCGGTCACCTACGTCCTTCTGATCCTGGGGGCCCTGGGCATCATCGTTCCCGTACTGTGGACCGCGTCCGTCGCCATCAAGTCCCGGGCGCAGCTCGCCCAATATCCTCCGCGCCTGTTGAATTTTCCGATGCACTGGGAGAATTTCATCACGGGCTGGAACGCGGCGCCGTTCACCCACTACTTTTTCAATTCGGTGGAAGTCACCTTTCTTGCCGTCTTGGGCACGACCGTTTCCTCCTTCATTGTCGCGTACGGTTTTGCCCGTTTTCGCGGCTACGGTCGCAACGTCTTGTTCATTATGCTGCTGGCCACCATGATGGTGCCTCCGCAAGTCACCATGATTCCCACCTTCATGCTGATGCGATTCTTGCACTGGGTCAACACCTTCTATCCCCTATGGGTTCCAGGGTGCTTTGCCACCAGCGGCTTCAACGTCTTTCTGCTGCGCCAGTTTCTCACCGGCATTCCCCGAGAATTGGAGGAGGCGGCCCTCATGGAAGGGGCTTCTCCGCTCCATATTTTGAGTCGGATCATCTTGCCCTTGTCCCTGCCCGGATTAGCTGCCGTCGCCATTTTGTCCTTCGTGTGGAACTGGACCAATTTCATGGGACCGCTCATCTACCTCAACACGCCATCCAAGTGGACCTTGCCGCTGGGCCTGATGAATTTCCAGCAGCAGTTCACCCCGCTGCCCAACAAGATGATGGCGGTCTCGCTCCTCATCACCCTGCCCATCGTCGTCGTCTTCTTCGTGGGACAAAAATATTTTATGAAGGGGATCCATTTGGGCCGCTCGTTGCAATAGACTCCGAACCCCAACCCGCCCGTGGTCGCCAACCGCAACCGAAGACCTCGAGGCGCCCCAAAGGTCTGGCCGGTGCCGAATCCGAGCCGCCGATTCGGCACCGGCCAGCATCTCCGCCACTTGCCTCGCCTACAACCGACCAAAAGTCTCGAACCATACCCAGGAGGGGTATGGTTACTGAGGCCGCCTCCTCCTGGTGCGCCATTTGCTACGTGGCCGCATGGGAAGTTGTCGAATAGGCTGCTGTGGGGCCGATTTTCCCGGCTTCGGAATCTACACCCGACGCACCGGTGGCGGATGATATCCATACCGATGCTGTCCGCATCAGGGAATAAAGCCGCGGCTCGTTCTCGGTTTGTCCATCACCCCATCTAAGAAACGCGGTATAAAATGAATACGTGCAACGCCCGAGCAATGGCTTCCCTGGTTAGGCAAGCATGCATACGTCTGTGTGTGTCGTCGACAGGAAATCCCTTTTCGGGTTTTCGCCAGATAATCGTAGCGATATCGGAGTAGACACGCTGAGCGGGTCCCGTGGGCACCGGTGTTCCAGCGTCGGACCGCCGCGTACATCCAACAGGGGCTCAATTGCGCTTGGAAAACGAGTGCCGCGGCCGCACAGCAGGTGGCCGCGGCCACCGGAATCCGCGGGAGTCGATCGACGACCGATCGGTGGATCGTGAAGATCGGCACGCCGGCGGAGAACCGGTCGGAATCATGGTAGGATGGCGTCTCGTTAGAGCCACTGGAAAGGCACATATCGTGTATTCCACCGCGAGAGTTTGTTGCTCGGCTTCGGAACCGGAGGTTGCCTGGTGCTTCTATCGATGGGCACCTCGTCCATCAGTCGGCGGTACTCGGCAACCGTAGTTTCGACCACGCCCGGCCAAGGAGTGCGTTCCACCTGAGCGAATCCCCGCTGGCGAAGCAGCGCTCGCAGGTCAGGGTCGGATAGGATGCGCTGGATCCCGGCGGCGATGCTGTCCACATCGGCGGGATTGACATAGATGGCTGCGTCACCCGCGATTTCCGGGAGCGATGACACGTTGCTCGTCATCACCGGGCATCCGCATTGCATCGCCTCCACAACCGGAAGCCCCAGGCCTTCGTATAGCGAAGGAAAGAGGAGGGCTTGGGCCCGATTAAACAGAGCCAGGAGTCGTGCTTTGGAGACATGCCCAGCAAAATGGATACCGGTGGGGCGGCCGTCCTGCTCCGCAATCTGGTGCAACTGATGTTGCAACGGTTCAGAAACTGAACTGACAAAGACCAGTTGCGGAGCATCTACCCAACTGCTGGTGGCGCGTGCGAATGCCTGTACCAAACGGTGGGCGTTCTTGCGGAAGTCACCAGGATTGAAGGCTAGGCACAATGGTTGATCGGTAGGCAAGCCCAGCGCGCGGGCGTCCAACGAGGCTGGGTCAAGGCAATAGAATGAGGGATCGGTGCCGGTGCCTATCGCGATTACCCGGTGCGGATCAAAGCCCAGGCGAAGAAAATCCTGGCGGGTGCTTTCTGAGATGGCGAACAGACGCTGGGCACGGCGCAGCATTTCCAACTGACGTGCATACAACGCCTTGGCCCTCGGATCCGCCAGATAGACCTCGGGAAAGATCATCGGAATGACGTCATACACGGTAGCCACCAATCTGACCGATGACAGGAGACCGTCGGCAAAAATTTCGGGATAGGATAACTCGATCGGACTGGTCAAATGAAAAATATCCAAATCGTTGGCAATGATAAACTCCGACAACTCGCGGGCGTATTGCTCACCGGTGCGTGGAGCATTGTCGTAAAAAAGGAATGGCTCCACTTCAGGATGGACGGTCAAGTGGCCCAGATAATTGGATGAATAATTACCAATGCCCACGGTGGCCGAAGGCCCCTGAGCATAGAGCATGTCAAAGCCGACGCGCATGGCTGCTCCCCCTATGGTCTACCGAATGGGTTGGCCAACAATGCTTTCAATGGCCTGCACGAACGCGGAACCCGAACGTTGCCAATTCCAATACTCGGAAACCTTCCTTGCAGCCTGTCCCTTCGTCCTGGCTTCCTCCCGCCTTAAGTAAACTCGGCGCATGATTGTGCGCAAGGCGCCCCCATCCGCCTCGGCCCACAGTTGATCGGGCTGATAAAGGCCGCTAAACCGATCGGGGTGGGCGGGGACCAATCGAAAAGGTACCAAGTACCCGCATTGCGGATTAAGAAATACCGTATGCCCTCCCCAGCCGGTTGCGATGACGGGAAGCCCTGAGGCCATGCTCTCTAAATAGGGCAAGCCTACGGCTTCGCCACGGGATGGCAGAACGAAACAGTCAGCCCCGCGATACATCATGGCGACTTCCTCGGGAGTGAGATCTTCCGTCAAGATGTCGACTCGCGGCGAACGCGGCGACGGCGTTTGGGCGGCAACACGGTCATACCAATCGCGGGGAAAGTGCGTAACACTTCCATCGTGGGTTTTGAGCACGAGCCGCACGTGGTCGTCGGCGGTGAATTCGCGGAGGAACGCATCGATCAATATATCCGGACCCTTGCGCGTCGACCACCCGAACACCGAGAGAAAGACGTAGTCGCCGTCACCTCGACCCAGTTCGCGAGCTGGTCCATGCGGGGTAAACACCTGGGAATTCACGCCATAGGGAGCCACGTAAATCGGGACCGTAACCCCTCCGTTTTTGAACAGCTGGCGATTCATCTCACACGGCACGATCAGCGCGTCAAATTGGTTGGCCGCAGCAACATAGACCGGCGGCGCCTTGGACGTTTCAAACATCATGCAAGAAATCGTTTTACGGTACTCCCGAGCCCCCCCCGGGGACAGGATGGTGAGCAGGACGCGGTCACCCTGTAAGGGTTTACGCTCGAGCTGTTGCAAGCGTTCTACAGTCTCCAGGTTTAGACGATCCGAGGGGGAGCCTACCAAGACCAATTTGACGTCAACGCCAAGGTCATCCATAGCCAACGCGATTTCGCGCGCCGCGGTGCCGAACCCCGTGGGTTGGTAAAACAGATGTTGAAACACCACCTGCATTCCGCTTACCTCCCCGCTTCCACGGTGCGCCAGTAATTCAAAAGGTCGGCAAGCGTTTGGGCAAATGGGATCTCCGGCCGCCATCCAGTTTGGGCCGCAAATTTGCTCATATCGCAATGGAGCAGCGGAACATCTGACGGCCGCATTCGGTCGGGGTCAGGCTCTATCGTAACCTGAATCGGCGTTAATCGGAGCAACTGGTCGAGGGCGTCACCAATCCGCCAGACGCATCCCGACCCAATGTTGTAGACCTCACCCGGCACACCGAGATCCAGCGCGAGTTTATACGCCTTGACCACGTCGCGCACGTCGGTAAAGTCGCGTTGCGCGTCGAGATTTCCTACCGCCAACACCGGGGGCCGGCGTCCGCTTTCGATGGCCGCAATTTGTTTGGCGAAGTTGGAGAGGACAAACGCCTCGCCACGGCGCGGCCCTTCATGATTAAAGGTTCGGGTGCGGACGATGTCCAAGCCATAGCTTTGGAAGTATTGATAGCCGAACAGGTCTTGGGCGACCTTGCTGACGCCGTAAGGACTCAGTGGGCGGAGGGGATTCTCCTCGTTGATGGGCGTTTCCGCCGGGTAGACCAGACCATACTCCTCACTCGAACCGGCGATTTGAATTCGGGTGGAGAGCTTGTGTAGGCGTATCGCCTCAAATACGTTGATTTCGCCAAGCACGTTGTTGAAGAAGGTGTCCCGGGGAGCGTTCCATGACGTCGGCACGAAACTCTGCGCAGCGAGGTGAAAAATATAATCGGGACGGACTTTGCCGATGAGTTCGTTCACCGAATGGAAATCTTTCAGTTCACATTCCAATAGGTGGATTTGCCCCTGAAGGTGGACGAGATTATCCATCCGACTCCGAACTCGATAGGTGCCAAATACTTCGACGCCGTGCAGGGTAACCAAATACTCCGCCAGATGACTCCCGGTAAACCCAGTAATCCCAGTAATCAAAACTCTCAATTTCCACACTCCTTCCCGGGGGGTAGATTCCCCCATCCCCGCCTTGCCTCTTGATGGTGGGCGCGTCAAGCGAGGCTACGGTCGGGACGGCCGCCATATCATCACCTGCTTACCCAGACCAGGGTCAATAAACGCGGCGGGTCACCGGGTGAGTTCGGTGTGACCGCCCGTTTACGAACCGCCGAGACTCATCGGCCAGCCGATCCGAAGGAATCGTGCGCATCGTGGGCCGGCGGAAACCCGTGCGGCACACCACTAGCCCACATGTCCGCACGCACGGGTGAAGCGATGTACCCTCCGGACGCCATGCTGTCTTCCTTCGTTCTTTCCTCAGGGGTGCTGGTGATTTATTCCACGGTATGTTGCAGTGCGGCGTTTTGACTCTGATACGTGAATGACCGATTGGCAGAAGCGAGTAAGGGGGTGAGCGATGGGTGCATGCCAAGCTCAGGCGGGACCCACCAGGCCCCGTCAACGTCCCTGACTGAGGGCGCAATGTGTCGTTCCACATGATGAGCTGATCGGATATGGTCAGCCCATCCTGATGCTCATTCCGAGCATGTTCGCAGCTTTGCCAATTCTCACAAACGGTTCCTCCATGGATCTATCATTGGAAGTTTTTATACCATATTGTCGGATCTATTAGCATATGTGCGGATTTCGGAAATTGATTACCACGTATTTCGGAAATATCCTTCCACTCATTTCGGAAATACCTTACCAACGATTTCAATAATTCCTTACCACACCGCTTCGGACAATCTCGA
>JAJZZH010000205.1:0-3347 GCA_021797675.1 Bacillota bacterium
CGGGGGCCACAGTGGGCGCCGAGCGTCGCGTCGCCCTCCGTCGTGTCGGCCCACGGCTGCGTCAAGCTCCGGAGCGTATCGGGATGGGGATAGTGGCCCGCCCCGATGACCCAGCCCCACTCAGGACGGGGGCCCATTTTGGTCGCTTCGGCACTGCGGTAGCCGAGCAGAAACGCCAGCACCCAGGCCAGCAACACGGTGATCGGCGCAAAGCGGTGCGGCTCGGCCCAGGGATGCTCGGGGTCACCCACGCCGTCAAGTCCAAGGCGGCCAGGTACGGGGCCAGGACCAGGAAGCCGAGCGCGCTATCGACTGGTCGGCCTCCCACGCGGGGACCTGGGGTCTCTGTAGCATCCGAACGAAAAACCGGAATAAGGGAACTGCTTGGGCCGCGACCTATTCCTCCGAGGGCATTAAGGGCCGAAGAAGCCCTTGCGTGACCACCTCCGGCACCTCAAACGAATAGTGCCCCAACTTCGTGATGTGGTCGTGGCCCAACGGGGAGAGGCGGGCGACATCCTCGTCCGAAACCTCCTGCCCGCGCTGGCGAAGCGATGCCAGCGCCTGTTCCATGTACCGCGTATTCCACAGCACCATGGCGTTGACGACGAGACCGAGGGCATTGAGTTGATCTTCTTGGCCTTCGCGATACGCTTGATGCAACTCACCCCGTTTGCCGTAGAACACCGCCCGGGCGAGACTGTGTCGCGCTTCGCCTCGGTTCAACTGGGTGAGAATCCGCCGCCGGTAGCTTTCATCATCCAAATATGTGTTTTGGCTAACTTTGTTTGTCATGGGTTTAACTAAGGACGTTGGTTTTAGTTCCCCCGAAATCGGGGGTTTTTTAGTACCATAAGGGGGATGTCGAAAAAGAAAGAACCGAGGGATCAAAAGGTTAGGTCCTTTCCCTCGGTTCGGTTAGGTGTGAATCTATGGGTATTATAGCGCTTTCCATTTCGAGTCGCCAACTGGCCAACGGGCTAACCGATCCCGATGATCCCGTGTGTCCGGTTGATCCCAGGCATCACTTGGTGAAAAACGGGCATTATTGGCGGCATGCGGATGCCCTGCCCCCCGACCAGTTCTTGACCATTCAACGCTATCAGTGTCGTACCTGTGGCACAACGTATAGTGCCGTGCCGTATGATTTGCGTCCCTACAGTCGGGCGACCTGGGCAGTCACGCTAGCAGCGGGGCTTTTGTGGCGCGGGGAGCACGGCTGGACGGTGGCCGACTGTCTGCGCTGGCTGGACAGCCACGGGTTCGTATATCACCAGCGGACATTGGAACGATGGGCCGCACGGTGGCAGACCGCCCTGCCAGCCATCGTGCAGGCTGCCGTGCAATGGATTGCGCGGCACGGTGGCCCCCGGGCGATAGCGGTGTTCCCGGGACACGACGAAGTCGGTTGGCAGCATTGGCGTCGCCTCTGGCAGGCCGTCCGCAAACACCTCGGGATCTGCCATGGCGGCTGGTTGGGAACCAGCGTTCTGTGGGGATGGTTATCGATCACAGCCTTTGCCGGGCTGTCGCCCGCCGGCGGATAGCATAGGCTCGGGACGGAGGTGATCTCGGCATGCAATCGCCGAAAACGAACCCACCCGAGGTGGTGGCGCAGTTTCGTTATACCGTGATTGCTCCCCTGGTCGTGCGCTCACTGGCGTATGGGGAACAACGGGCCGTAATTCAACAACAAGCCGCGCAGAATTGGACGTGGCCGGATGGGAGTTGTCACCCCATCCATGCGCGGACCATCTTACGCTGGGTCGCCGCGTATCGCGTGGGCGGTCTCGCAGCGCTACAGCCTGGGCAGCGAACGGACCGACCCGGCCAGCGGGTCCCCCGCGCCGTTTTCGAGCGCGCCGTCGCCCTGCGGGGGGAAGATCCGCACCGGAGTGCCCACCAGATCATTCAGATGTTAGAGTGGGCCCACGAAATCGATCCGGGCACGCTCAAGCACAGCACCTTGACCTATCACTTTCGGAAAGTCGCGGCGTCCGCCTAGGTGGCGGCCGCCCCGGCCGACACCTTTCGGCGGCGTCAGGCGCCGCACTACAACGCGGAATGGCAGGGCGACACCCAGGAGACCCTATCCTTACCGGACCCGCAACATCCCGGTCGGCGTAAGAAAGTCTATCTGATCGCCTTTATCGATGACGCGACGCGCTACGTGGTCGGGAGCCGGTTTTTCTTTGACGAAAATCGCCCCCGGCTGGAAGAAGTGCTGAAATGGGCCGTCATTCGTCACGGGATTCCCGCGATGGTCCATTGTGACAATGGGAGTATCTATGCCTCCCATTACCTGACGCGGGTCTGCGCAGAACTGGGCACGGATCTCCGCCACAGCCGTCCATATCGACCATCCGGAAAAGGCAAAATAGAACTTTTGTTCCGCAGAGTGGATCAACAGCTCACGCATGAGTTGCAGCAGCGGATTGATGCGGGCACCTTGCACACGTTGGACGACTTAAACGGGTATTGGGAGGCCTGGCTGGAGCAGGCCTATCATCAGCAAGTCCATCGCTCGCTGGACACCACGCCGCAAGCGGCGTGGGAGCGATCGCACGTCGACCATGGGGCTCCCCGCACGCTGCCCGTGGCCGAGATCCAACGCATTTTTCTCTGGCATGACCAACGGAAAGTCGACAAGACTGGGGGCATTCAGTTGGCCGGCAATCGGTATGAAGTGGATCTCGCCCTGATCGGAAAAACCATCGACTGCCGATACGACCCGTTTCTCCTGGACCAGATTCACGTGAGCTTTCAGGATCGCGAATATCCGGATGCGACGCCCTTGGTCTTGCACCACCATCGCCATCGGGAAGCCCCCGTGATCGATCGTCCGCCCACCCCGCCACCGAGCGGCCTCAACTTAGCGCAATTAGCGGCCGACCGGCAGCAGGCGGCCCACGACAGCCAACGATCCCAAATCCGGTATGCCCAGCCGTCCGTCCGCCCCGCACCTCCCCAGGAGGTGCCAACCGATGCCGAGTAGTTATTGGGGATTCACCGCCCGGCCCTTCCAAAAAGATGTCGCGGTGAGCGGGCTCTTTATGAGCCCGCAATTAACCGAACTGGCCGCCCGTTTGCAGGTGATGGTCGATCAGCGGCTCTTCGGGGTCGTCACCGGCGACATCGGCGCCGGCAAATCCAGCGCCATGCGCTATCTGGCCGCCCAATTAGATCCCCAGCGCCATCCGCTCTGCTACCTCGCCGACTCCCATCTGACTCCCTACGACTTCTATCAGACGGTCTTGGACGCCTGGGGAGTCGCCGCTCCATTTCATCGCCCCCAGGCCCGGCGTCAGTTCGTGACGCTGATGACCGACCTGTATCACCATCAGCAT
>JAJZZH010000205.1:3447-13203 GCA_021797675.1 Bacillota bacterium
GTACTGAATACTGGGATGGATGCCCTCACGCCGTTTACTTGTATTCTCGTGGGCCAACCGGATCTCCGGGCCACGCTGCGGCTCAAGATTTTCGAGGCGATTCACCAGCGCATCGGTTTACGGTTTCATCTTACCGGGCTCACCGAAGCAGATACCGCCTCTTATGTCGCCCATCAATGCCGTCAGGCCGAGGTGGAGCGCGTGCTGTTTACCCCTTCGGCGCTCGCCGTATTAGCGGCGCACTCGCGCGGCTTGCCGCGCGTCATTAACCAACTGGCCACCATGGCCTTGTGGGACGCGGAAAGTCAGAACGCCGACGTCGTGGACGAACCCCACGTCCAACACGCGATGCGAGAATGGCGGGATGACGCATGAGCTCCTATGGCGACTTTACCGTGCAACGCTGGTCGCACCAGCCATGGGTCACCGTGTGGGATCCGCAAGGATTCCAAGATACAGGCTGTCATACATTTCTGACCTTCTGGGCCGGGCAGGATGTATCGCCGCGACGCTTGCGTCGCTGGGCCCGCCAATTGGCCGAGGTGTGGACGTGGCTACGCATCATGGGCTATGACTGGACCGATACCACCCCCGACGTTTGGCAGCACTGGGCTCTGTGCCAATTGGCCAGCCCTGTGCCGCCGGCCGCTGTCGCCTCGCGAATCGAAACCTTGTACCGCTTCTATGCCTTTTGGCATTGGTATGACCCCCAGCGGATTCCGCAACAACCTTGGCCTCGGGATCGCCGAGACCGGACCCGATGGTTGTCGTTGATCGAGACTCCGTAGTCTACCCACAAAACCCTCGTTGCCTGCCAACGAGGGTTTTGTGCACCCCTGAATGATGCCAACTGAGTGAGTCGGGCCACGGAACTAAGATGGCCGCCACTTTAGCCAAACCGATGACAAATAGCATTAGCGCCAACAATATGCCAACAGGTACCGGGTTTTGTAAATCCGACCGAGTTCCCCAATGGCGCGCCCCAGCAGGGTCGGCCGACCACCGTGTTGCAGCGCCTGAATGAGAGCCGTCGCGTTCACCGTCCCCCACTTTAAGGAGCCGGCGACGCGGAGCATGTCGTCCCAATGGCGGATGATCAGGTCCGCGTGAATCCGTTGCCGCGCCAGGCGGTTGAGGACGCCATAGTCTGCGTTCGCCTCCCACCGCCAGAATCGGGCTTCGCCGATGTCGGCCGGGCGCGGACTGAATTGGTAGCCGAGCAAGCCGAAGAGGCCAAAAATCAAATCACTGTACCCGGCCGTATCCGTCATAATCTCGTGGGGATGGAGTCCGGTTTGTTGGTCGAGCACACCCTCCAGGAGGCGCAGCGAATCCCGCAAGGTGCCGACAATGACTAGCGCATTAAATCCACTGAATTGGTCGCTCGTGAAATTGTAGTAGGTCACACCGCGGCCGGACCCAAAGTATTTGGGGTTGGCACCCGCGTGGACCGAGTGGACGGGCACCACGAACCGCAAGCCATCTGCGGAGGCGACCTCCCCGGATCCCCACTGTTGGGCTAGCGGCAGCTGGGCATGATAATCCACCAGCGTGGCATTGGCGGCGGCGAGCGTCTCCGCGCGCACATAATTTTGGGTGACCCAGGTCAGCCGATCATATGCCAGCGCCGGAATCCCGGCATGGACGACCGGGTCCAGTCCAATGTTGCAGGCTTACGCCAACAACACGGCGCACACACGGAGGGCCAAATCTTTCACCCGCTCGCCGCCCTCGCTGACATGGGTGAAGGCGTCGGCGAACCCGGTCCATTGATGCACCTCCAGGAGTAAATCCGGTAACGTGGGGCGCGGCAGCAGGGTCGCCACCCGGGTTCGCAACTGGCGCAGAGAGGCCGGGTCCTCCAGCCGGTCTAGCGGGCTCAACACCAGGCGATCCTTGCCGGCAAAGGATTCCAACCGGACGGCCGGATTGGTCTCCCAATGCGCGGCGGTCGTGCGGTAGGCCGTGTCGAGCGCCTCCCGCACGGGGCGTAAGGCCGATTCCGCATCCGCTGCCCAATTCAGCGTCCGGATCACCTGCGGGCGCACCGCGTCCCAGGCGGCGCCGTGGAGCAGTTGGGCGCGCGGATCGCCATAGCGTTCGCTCGGGGTCACATACAGGTCGTGGGAGCGAACACCCTCCAGGACCCGCGACAACACCCAGAAGGTGTAGACTTTCTTTCCGATGCGACCCTTGTCGTCCACGACCACCATCCGCCAGGCCGCCGTCATCCCCGCCGTCGAGGCCGTGGGCCATGATCGGGTCGCCTGGCTTTCGTGCTCACGCAGGAAATCCCAGGCGTCCAAGGTCCCCTGGCTCGCCGGGGTGGCCCGCCACGCGATGGCGGCCAACAGTCGCGGCAACACCTGCCGGATGGTCGGGTAATGGCGCCAGAGTTCCTGAAAAGCGACGGTCTGATCCGGCGGATGCGTCAAGGTATCGACTTGGCGGATGGCGGTGGTCAGCGCCTCTATCGAGACCCGCGCAAACACGGCCGTCCGGATGTCCGCTTTGGGATCGGCCTCCTGAAGGAGGACCGCACAAGCCTCCCGTAAGGCCCGGGCGGCCTCATCGAGATCGCGCAGCGTGCGCAGGCGTTGTTGGTCCGACCGGCGCTGGGTGCGAGCCAACAGTTCGGTCAAATAGCGCTCCAAGAGCTCGATAAGGTCGTCTTGGGCGCGGGTCGTGAACACGGCCGTAAGGGCGACCAGAGTCGCGAGCCGCCGGTCCTCGGGCATCCGCGCGATGGCCTGAGCCCGCACGGTGGCCGCATGACGGGCCAACGCCGCTAACCGTGCCGGTGGAATCGATTGAAGATTCCAGTTGCCGGCACCCAACGCGCGCAGGGTGTCCAGACGGTCCAGGGCATGCTGAAATCCCCGAACACTCGGTCGGGTGGGGGCGCGCCGGAGGCGATCCAGCGGGGCGATGCGGCTCTTGGGGTCCGCCGATAGGAGGTGCTCGAGCGCGTCGCGTTGAGCCGGATGGGGTAAGGCCGCCAGACGCTGCCAGAGGCGAGCCTGGGCTCGGTCGCGGGCCTGGGCCACCAAACGGGTCAGCGTGGTGACCCCGGGCAAGAGGATTTTCTGTTCGACTAAGTGGGCCGTGATCCGGTCAAACAACACACTGGGGCGTTCGGCCATTAGCCACGCCCGCTGGTACAGCCATCGGACCAGGCACCAATGCGCGGGTTGATCGGTGAAATCCTGATAACCGTAGATTTCCCGAATTTCGCGGGTATGGTCCCACCGGCTCTCCAGCCCGCGATACGTCACCAACAGGTCGGGGGCGGCGGCATCGACCGTCAGTTGCTGCGCCACGTACTCCACGACGGGAGGCGGAACCGCCGCCGGGTCCGTGAGAAAGGTGCCCAAAAAACGCACGGTACCCAATTGCAGGGCAAATTCTAAGCGATTATGCGCGCCTCGATGGCGGTCAATGTGGGCCCGATCCACCTCGTCAAACCAAAAGAACTGGGCCAATTGCTGGGGGGTCGGCGCTCCCGCAAATCGCCCGTACTGGGCTTCCTGCTCAGGAGTGAGAAAGGCGACCGGCATGCTCCGGACCTCCGGGATCTTTCGGGGCGGCTTTCAAATACCGATACAGTGTCGAGCGCGACACCTGCAGCACTTGACACACCTGATTGACCGTCTGATCGGGATCCGCGAGGAGTTGCCGGGCCATGCGCAGCGTGTGGGCGGTCATGACCCGGGGCCGGCCACCCGCATGGCCGCGGGCGCGGGCCGCCGCGAGCCCCGCTTGGGTGCGCTCCCGGATGAGTGACCGTTCAAATTCCGCCAAAGCCCCAAAAATATGGAAGATGAGTTGGCCACCCGGGGTCGTCGTGTCCATATTCTCTTGCAGACTCCGAAACCCGATGCCATCCGCCTGCAACTGCTGGACGACCTGGATGAGATGAGCCAAGGACCGGCCCAGCCGATCGAGCTTCCACACCACCAGCACATCGCCCGATCGGGCATAGGCCAAAGCCTCGGATAGCCCCGGGCGCTCGGTCGTACTGCCCGACATGACATCTTGGAAAATTTTCTCGCATCCCGCCCGCCGCAACGCATCGTCCTGCAGCGCGAGGGTTTGATCGGCGGTCGACACCCGTGCGTAACCAATGAGCATAGCCTTGACCCTTTCCTCGTGATGATTTCCTACGGCCATTGTCTCACAAACCGCTGGCAAGGGGAGCAATTAGGACGTTGATTTTGGGACGCGTTGTGGCACCCGTTGAGACGGGCAACAGACCGACCAAATGGGGCCGTTCGGAGAGTGCCAAAAACCCTCGTTTGTGGGACGTGTACGCCGTCGAGATATGGGTCGGAAAGTTCATAAATTGCCACCACGATAGGAGCGTCAAGGGCGGCACGCCTGGCAATGATGACGCATGCGTGGTCGGGCGGGGTTGCTTAGCAACCCGTGATCCGTCGCCATCCGATCCCATCTGATTCAAAGAAGACGGCTGAAGATATCGGGTCTCGGATCGTGATGCATATGCATTAACTGGCACCCTCACGCGCGGCAAACCGGTGCGGGGCGGCTGCTTGCCAGCGTAAGCAGCCGCCGGTCATAGCTGGCGATGAAAATGCCTCTTCTCCCCACCATGGTTTTGTACTCTACGTTGACGGAGCCGTCCACGAGCGCAGGGATTGCATCAGGTGGACGACCGGATTGGTCCCAAAGTTGGAGCCGACGGTCTCCGTCACCCGGCCCGTCCGCCACATCGCAGAGACCAAGGTGTGATCGGCCGCAACCTCAACGACAATGGTGCCATCCGAGGACGGACAGCGTGGCACACTCGCTGTGAGTCCATTCGCGGAGCGAACCGCCACCGACTTGGGAAACCCACTGGCCAATAATTCGATGGACCATCCCTTCACGTGCCATGCAATCGTGCTTTGTTCCTGACGCTGAGGACCTCGATACCAAAACTGCGCCGGAATTCTGGAGTTCAGCGTCACCGGGGTCGTAAGCTTCGGCACCTTCCAGAAGTAATAGTTGGTGCGTACCGCGGATTCGGCGACCGCAATGCTCGCATGGCGGTCTGCGCCAAACCAGGCATAGCTCTGATCGTCGCCATCCAAGTTGAGCGGTTCACCGGACGTACACCGATTCGCGGTGTCGAGCACGGCGGAATCGTTCACGGGAACCGATTTGCATGTATAGTATAAGTTCACTTGATACGCCGATTTGCTCTGAGTGGTCATTGCGGTTAAGTGTCCGAGCTTTGCGATCCTATTCACTCCGACTTTCGGCGTCCATGTGGAGGCCTCCAAGGGGGCGGTGGTCGTCTTGGCCACCACCGCCATCGCTTGATTAATCACCGTCGGAAACGCCGGGGGTGCCGCAGCGGCAGCTCCCATGGCGGGAATCAGCAACGTTCCGGTCATCCCGAGTCCCAGGCCTCGGACAGCCCATCGTACTACCATCATGGTCCACGCACTCCTTCGTTCAAGGTGGTTCGCGACCTAGCATGAGCGGTCTCCTAGAATAACGTCAGCCACCCCAAAAAGGTTACAGGGATGAGCGTTCTTCCGCGATGAACTTTGGCGTAAAGGCAAGCTGTGCCATCTTTGACGTCTACACGGAGAGGGACGAGGGCTAGATCTTGGCGTCTTGCGGGATCCATAGGCGTTTCGAACCCGGCGCTGCGGGGATGGGGGGCTTCGAGAGGGGCTGGACAATGGCCCCACCGAAGGAAGACTTCGCGGGTTCGGGGGATGCAGCCTCACTCTCCGTGTCCCACCATTGTTCTAAAACCACGGTTTTCCGATGTTGCAAGCGGATGTGTTTGGCAAGATGGGGACGCACGTCCGGATGGTCCATCCAAAAATGGATGTCTTCGCCGATATAATCCGCGTGAAACGCATACGATAATGGCTGCTCGATGTATAAGAAGCCGAATCCCGCCATGCCCACTTCAGCAAAGTCCGGCAGGCGTCGTAATTCGTCCTCCGTATAATGCGCACCCGTTTCGCGTTCCGCGATCAGCACACTGCGTCCGTCTGCCATGGGGTAATTGGCGACCACGGGAGCGCGGTGCGCTTCCGACCATCGAATGGCGTCCGCGATTGCGTGAGACTGCCCCGCCGGAATAATAATATCGGAGTCCACCCACAACACCGGAAGCGCCGATAACTCGGGGAATTTCCGGCGCAGCTGCTGAAGGATCAGATTCCTCCCGCGAGGAATGTTCGACGCCTCACTCACAAAAAATCGCGTAGGGTGGCCTAACGCCTCACCCGCACGGCTCAATTCCACCACGGTGGGTACGACTGCCCGCATATCGTGGCTGGCGATGACAACAAATAGCCCGGTCTGTGGCATTGTTCTATCCTCCGTCGAGCGGCCTCTGACGAGACCCGCTCGTATTCAATGACTCACGACCACCCATTGGAACAGGCGTCCTCGACGACGGACAGCGTTCCGGAATAGCCGGTGGCTCCGATAAATCCCGGGTTTCCCAATCCTGAACCATCCTCCCAATCCCCAAACCCTGAGTATTGGGTTAGGGTGTATCCCTGATCTTTGATCGTCGCAATGGCGTCCGCTCCCACTGCGATGACACAATCCACGTTGACCTCTGCGCTGCTGTAAGCACTGTAGGCCGCCACGCCGGTCAAGAACGCCTGAATGTACCCGTTGGTGTGGAGCCATTGTTCCACTAAGAGACAATCGACGTAACTCACCAGATCGCTACCGTTTGCCAACAGCAAGACCCGTTTTCCAGCACTGTTCGTCCCGTAGTTGCTGTTCCATTGTTGGCTCGGGACCGAAAATCCGGGTTCGTAGACGGACAACTTCGAATCGCCATTAGTCACCAACCGCATCTGGGTCCCTGAAGGTCCCGTGGCCATATATTGGCCAATGTAGTCTATCCCCGACGCCGACGCCCAGGCGTTTCCGTAAGCGAGCCACAGGACGTTGACGCCATAAGCTCCTGACTGCTCATCTTCTGCATACGGAATCCCGTTATAGGCGTTGATGCCCTCGCGTAAGTTGCCGTATTGCTCAAGCAAAGTATGCAAGTACCACATTGATTCACCGGCCTGGGTTAACAATTTTTGATCAGAGAGCAGTATAGCAGTCGGGGTTGTTGGCCAGGCGCGGCGGTGCATGTGCCCTTGCAGGCGGCGAATGGCGGCGTGGTCCCGCACCACCTCGGGAGCAAACGACCGCAGTTCCGCCTGCGTCTCCCCGACCGTGGCGACCGCTCGGTGCCCCGCGGATGCTGAAATCGTCCCGTTTTGGGATCGAGTTTGCGCATCGGGACGCCTTCGCACACCCGTTGGGCGTACCATCGAAGACGGCCTTTGATGGTGCGCCGCACCAGTCGGACGTATTTGATGGGGTGGGCCAGCCCATCGGCGATGACCGGATCGTTGTCGGCCCCGAAGACCGTCGGCAGCCTGAGCGATCCCCAGTGCAGGGCCCCTTCACGCCATCGCAGACCCGCTCCTAACGCGGTTTAATACAAAACCCTAAACCATCTGTGGCAATGATCCATTGTGAATAACGTCCATCATCATGGTATGATCATCGGCGACGGGCAGGTTATAGCCTTGGGTTGCAATCTTGGTGCGCGGGGAGGCGAACCAGCGTGGACAAGGAGGAACGTCTGAAGACGTTGACGCCGTTGCAGTTCGAGGTTACGCAAGAAAACGGCACCGAGCCGCCGTTTGACAATGCTTACTGGAACAACCACCGGGAAGGAATTTATGTCGATGTCGTCTCGGGCGAACCCTTGTTTTCCTCCCGTGATCAATACGATGCGGGTTGCGGCTGGCCCAGCTTCACCCGGCCGTTGGATGCCGGGCAGATTACCGAACGCGTGGATTTGAGCCATGGCATGCGGCGGGTCGAGGTGCGCAGCCGAAACGCGGATTCGCATCTCGGCCACCTGTTTCCTGACGGTCCGCAGGAGGCGGGAGGAGTGCGCTATTGTATCAACTCGGCAGCATTGCGCTTCATTGCCCGCGAAGATCTAGCGCGTGAAGGTTATGGCGCACTCTCCAGCTTGTTTGATAAGCCACGTTGATCAGCGGCCACGGCCCGTTGCGCACGGGCCGGCCAGGTGATCGGCTTATGATGCCGAGCTGTCAGTGACTTGTGGCCCGAAACGCCGGGTCCACCGTTCTAGGGGGCCGGAATCTTCCCGGATGGGCACTTCGCTGAGTCCGGCTTCGCTGGCTACGACATACCGGCGATAGCCATCTACCAGCCATAACGTTCCTTCGTCGTCACGGCAGACCGTAATCGGCTTGTCGATGCTCTGGTGGGTCGCAACGAAGTCCCGCACCGCCTGCGTTTTCGCTCGATTCAGGCGTGAGCCCAAGAATATTTCCGGGATGCGGAGTTCCGAGAGCCTCACCTTGGGGCAGTCGGCCACGTCAGGCGGGGTGGGGGGGACCGGGGAGGCTGAGCTTGGTGCCTCAGGGGCTGGGGACTTCCCGGCCATTTCGGTAATCTGGTAAGCGACGACGCCGATTTCACCACCACACTGGTCGAGGGGGAGGTCGAGGCATAGTTCGCCTTGAATCACCCATTTTTGATCCTTGGCAGCCGTGTCTAGGTGGGCTTTACGGGCGGCTTTGAGGGAAACAAATACGGTATAGGTGATGCTTTTGCTTGGTAGGGGCAGGCCAGCCGGGGCAGTTGATGAGCCTCCGGTTTCCAGGTCCGCAACGAAATATTGGGGAGTCTGCCGCCAACCGTTCGCCACCGGGCCCGTGAGGGTGATCTTTGCACCCACAAAATCACTCCCTTTAGCCATAATGGTTCCTTGACTTTCCCACATTTTATCACGAGGTTCGGCGGAAGCGGGAAAGATTTCGACTTGGGTCGACGAACTGCCCATACCGTAAGGTCCCTCGGACTGTGCGGGTAGTACATCAATGGAACCAAACATCCCGGTAAGCACCATGCGAGAGCGCGCGTCGACGCCGACGGGGCCAGGGCACTCCGGAACAAGGTCTCCGACAACCATTTGAGATCAGGATCCTTCGCGCCACGCGCTTTTCCTCTTTTCGATCGGCGAAATGCATGGCGCAATTGGGCTCCCGCGATCGCGATCCGCTGGCGGTCCTCTCCCGCAGAGATACGGCCTAGTCTGCCCTATACCTGGTTTGAGCGGGTCCTAAGCGGATCAGCGGGAGCCAGAATGCGTCGCGAATCGTCACATCTACCGGATTTCTGGGGGGTCGGGGAATATCCGTGCTCAATACGTTGGTGAAGATCCAAACCAAACCGGCAGCAGAAAGGTTGCGGTCGATTCCAACGCGTGACGAGCGTTCTGGAAGTACACGGAGGTCTTTTTTGTTGATCGCGAACGACGCGTGTCCGCTTCGCATTGTGGCCCTCGCCCTATGCTCGGCGTCGATTCGCCAGAGTTCCGTGGGGGTGGATTGCCCGCATTGCGCACGGGATGGTTCGCATAATAAGTAGAGCGTTATCGGAAGTCCTGAGCAACAAAAAAGGTCCCGGGCGAGGCACGGCCAAGGACTTTCGATAACTAATAGGTAAATATTATAACACTATCCACGGAAGATCGAAAACCCATATAATTGAACATAATGCCCGCGCATTCCCCTTCTTAGGCGCAAGCCAAGAGGGGGTCAAGCGGGCGGCGGCCTCTTGGCCGCCCCAAGAATCTACCCAAGGAGGTGTTTCCATGCTCAATGGCTATAAGTTTCGCCTGTATCCCGATAGCGAGCAACAGCAAACGTTACTCCGCTGGATCGGCTGCCAACG
>JAJZZH010000099.1 GCA_021797675.1 Bacillota bacterium
GACATCCGGTACAACAGAAACAACGACTGAGTGCGGTAAGAGATTTCCGTTTCGAGTGGTAAAGACTTTCCGGTTTGCGTGGTAAGGACTTTCCGGTTTGCGTGGTAAGTTGGACCGAAATGCGCAGTCCGCTGCATGCCATCTCCGCCTTGCTACGTGGGCCACAGTCCCCACGATTCATCGCTCTCCAGTCTCTGGGTTCTGTAATCGTGATGTATGTTCATCCGTCGGAGGTGTCATCCGATGAGGTCGCCAGCTATTGACGCATCAGAATTCTTAGTAGCAAATTTGGCATTTCGTGCCGTTACCATCGCACGGGGCATCTCTGCCGTCACTGGAATTTACTGCGGTCTATCGGTTCCGCACTCTCTTGGTGACGGCTCGTGGTGACGGGCGGACTAAATCCGGGGATTTTTGGGTATTTTAAGGACAAAATAAAATGGCCTCCGATCCTCGGAAGCCTTGCGGTATTTGACTTTGGCGGGGATATGTGGGAATCGAACCCACCGCCGACTTCTAAAGCCGGCCATTGGATTTGAAGACACAGGAAGACCCTTCAATCCCGTCAATGGAATATGCGGGAGTGCTTGATATGAATACGGGGCCCGTAACTCCTGAATGACAGCCGATCGAAGTCAGACATTAGAATGAAATGACTCAACGAGGCGTTCACGAGGATACATTGGGGAGCCCTTTCACGCTGTGGCCATTGTTTCCGGTCACAGTGACCGGTAGGATTTCATGCTAGCCAACGTTGCCATCAGTGTCTCAGGGCGATGTACACTTCTGCCATCAAATGGACGTTAATTGTTTCCAGTTTTCGACAAACCCCATCTGTGATAGCACGTCCCCGGAGGGAATGACTTTCAGCCCTCGATCTAGTTCAGTAATCCGACGACGGATCTCTCCTATTAACCGCCGAAAGTCGCTCGGATCAACCAAAATCTT
Organism: Bacillota bacterium; assembly: GCA_021797675.1. Classification (GTDB taxonomy): domain Bacteria; phylum Bacillota; class Sulfobacillia; order Sulfobacillales; family Sulfobacillaceae; genus JAJZXC01. The sequence continues at coordinate 949 of JAJZZH010000099.1, forward strand.
AAGTGCGATTAAGATGGCTAAAAGATCTTGCTTTCCTTTCACGAACCCATTGGGTCCGCGAGGAATTCCGAGTTGAGCATGGACGACGTGATCTTGTATAGCAATCTTCGGACTATAGAAATTATAAAGCCGTTCGCTGTGCGCGCATTTATTCCGGACCAAAGTCAATAAAGACAGGACGTCACCAAAGGCATCGTCACTCATCCCATAAACCTTAGATATTGCTTGTCGGTCGGTCTGTTTCATCGCTGAATAAAACTTGCTCACGGTGCCCAACGACATAAAATTTATCAAAACCCAGAGGGGAACATATCCAAATCTTAGCATGTAGTGCTCCACGGATCCTTGCCTGATAACTTGACGCGAAATATCCCGTTGCAACACCTGCACGATCTCCGTGGCATATTTCAAACGCTTGCGCGATCCTCCCCCCAAATCGAAATTCGCGAGTTTCAAATAGTCATCATGACCGTACTGTTGCGAGAATCGGTATGCTATTCGACTTTTGACGTGCGTCTCGACTTTCAGGATGGGTTTTAACAGAACATGACGCAACTCGAAGTCAAAATTATATAGTGCAACAATTTCTTGAAACTGGGTTCCTGTTTTATACGTTTCGGACGTTCCAGGCACAATGAACAAATCTTTATACCCGTTAATAAGATTGTAGTAATTTTCACGTTCCAAAATTCGCTTGGGTTGCCCATTGGTAGGGACACCCAACCCGCGTTGCCGAAGGATTTTTAGTTGTTGATTATGGGTTCGAAACGGCTTATCTGGCATCCCCGCATGACTCCTTAAACAAAATAGGCGCTGGGCCTCGAGGGTGTCCAGCGCTCAATCTACTTTGAGTATAAACACGTGGCGGAAAATTGTCAACGCGCGGTACTCTCGCCGTACGGCCGCGATTTACCCATGGTGCACCGCTGAACGATGGAGCCTAACTTTTCCACCAATGAATCCCGCTCCCACCTCTCATGGTGACGGCTCATGGTGACGCCAAGGAAAATGTGAGGTTTCTTCGCAAAATAAAAAAACCGCAATCGCTTGCGGTGAAATGGTTTGAGGATGGTGTCCCCGGCAGGATTCGAACCTGCGACGCCGGGATTAGAAGTCCCGCGCTCTATCCTCTGAGCTACGGGGACACGTGAGGCCATTTGGTCGGGGCGGAGGGATTCGAACCCCCGACCCCTTGCTCCCAAAGCAAGTGCGCTACCAAGCTGCGCCACGCCCCGATCGGATTGCCATCCTATTGAATTCTAGCATGCCGGCACGTGCACCGTCAATTTCGCTCCACGCTGACCACAATGGACCCCGCAATCAGCACAAAAAGAATCAAGCCAGCCAACTCGTGAAGGCCCGTCGCGCTGATGAGCGTTGCGACAGCCAAACTCACCAAGGCCATCACGGCCAATTTAGGGTCTTCCACAAACAATCCGTAGACTTTTTTAAGCCACTTCACGCTTCGCTTCTCCCCTTTTCAATCGACCCACCGACACCACGCTGGTGATCAGATAGGCGGCAATTAAAAAGACAATGGACGCGTCTCCTAACGGCCAGTGAACGCCCAAGGCCTCCCCCGCCCAAAACGAACCGAAGCTGGTCAGCATCACGCCCACCACGAACTTCATCACATTCTCGGGGACTTTGGCTAAAGGGGCCCGCAATGCGATTCCTGCGGCCAACACCAAGAGCAAGCCAATAGCCGAACCCAAAATAGCACTCGGATACGCTTGCGCAGCCGAGCCCATCGTCAATACAATCACGACAACCTCAAGCCCCTCCAGGAACACCCCGTTAAACGCGGTGGCTTGGGCTTCAAATTCCCCCGCCTTCATCGTCTGTAGACGGGAGACGGCCTTCTCATACAGTTCGCCTTCATTATGTAAGGCTTTCTTGCCCGCAAACCGCAAAATCGCTTTGCGAATCCATTTCAATCCAAAAAGCAGCAGCAAAACGCCAATGATGGCCCGTAGGGCGTTGAGGGGCACCACGCGCAAGACCCCCTCGCCGAGCACCAAGACCAAAACCGTCAGTGCCACCACCGCGAATAGGGTACCGCGCAACGCCGGTTTAAACCCGTTGACCGTGCCGACGGCGAGCACTATCGTCAAGGCCTCCACAAATTCAACAGATGATGCCAAGAGCGCTGCGACCAAGACATAGTAATTCACTATGGATAACCCTCCTTGCTGATCGCCTTGTCGGCCAGATGCACAGGCAGCAGTGCCAAATTACATAATCGTAAGCTATTATACGCCATAGTTTAAAAAATATCTTTAATCGGCGTGCCAATCGCCTGCCATCTTCGCATTCCCGTGCGTCAAAATTCCGCGGAGCCGCCGGCGCACAGCACCCTCCCAACCCCGATGGGTTCGGGAGACGGTGCTATTGGGCCTCCCGCCGTCTCAGCAATCGCAAGATCACGAATCTAGCAGTCCTAAGGCCGTCGCTAATCGTCTTACCGCCTGGCCCCGATGGGATATCCGATCCTTGGCTTCGTCGCTCCATTCCGCCAGACTCGTCACTCCTCCGTCGACGCTGAAGATAGGGTCGAACCCAAAGCCGTTCACTCCGCGTGGCCACGTCAGAATCATTCCTTTCATTTCCCCTTCAGCCATCGCGACTTCACGACCATCGGGTCCCACCACCACCAAGGCGGCTACCATGCGGGCCCCACGTTCAGGGAGAGCTACGCCCATCAGACGCAACAGGATCTCCCGGCTATTTTCCCACGGATCATGCCCCACAAAGCGTGCCGAGCGCACGCCAGGCTTGCCGTCCAAAGCGTCAACCTCAATCCCTGAATCGTCTGCCAGCGCGTGCACACCAAAACGCTGAGCTACAGCGCACGCCTTTAACCGAGCATTTTCGAAGTACGTATCGCCCACTTCTTCGATCACGTCCGTGGCATAATCCCCGGGGACCTCGACGCCAATGCCTACCGGCGCGAACAAGCGGCGAAACTCCTCAATTTTTCCCAGGTTGTGGCTGGCCAGCACCAGGTTACGAATCGGCAATCAGCGCGTCTCCTTCCGGAAAAGCCTTACGGCCAGCACTTATCAGTTCATGGATACCCAATTCTGCACGATCCAAAATATGGTTCAGCGATTTTCGATCAAACGTGCCGTGTTCGGCCGTCCCTTGAATCTCGACGAGCTGCCCATGCCCCATCATGACGATATTGACATCGACCCAAACCCTCGAATCCTCCGAGTAATCCAGGTCCAGCAACACGTCGTCTCCGAAAAGTCCTAGACTGACCGCGGCCAGTCTCGCCTTAACCGGCGGTTCCCCGAAATTCGCCCGGTGCGACACGCGTCCCAATGCTTGCAACAAGGCTAAAAAGCCCGCTGTGATGGAAGCGGTGCGCGTTCCGCCGTCCGCCTGCAGAACGTCGCAATCAATCAAGATGCTGCGCTCGCCGAGCGCCTTCAGGTTGATGGCCGCTCGTAGCGAGCGGCCGATCAAGCGCTGAATCTCGACCGTGCGGCCCTGTTGCCGTCCACGCGCCGCTTCTCGTAGCGTACGTTCCTGCGTGGCCCGGGGCAACATTCCATATTCGGCCGTAACCCACCCTTGCCCTTGCCCTCTTAAAAACGGCGGAACCTTGTCCTCTATCGTGGCCGTCACCATCACGTGCGTCTGACCAAGCCGAATAAGGCAGGATCCCTCCGCCCAAGCATTAATCCCCATGGTGAGTTCGAGCGGGCGCAATTCTGCCGCATCTCTTCCATCGCTGCGCTGCATCGCCGTGCACCTCTTTCCTACCAACGCGGTTCGTGGTTGAGGCATCGGTGCCCCTTTTCGCATTCCGAATTGGACGCCGCACCAAAAAAATCCTCCCGGAAGTGCTTGACTTGGGAGGAAAACCTTGGTGGAGGCGGGGACGTGCTGCCCGTCCCGTCCGAGAACATGTTCCAAAGGATTTCTACGGGTGTAGCCCTGAGATTATTCTCGTCGCTACCAACGGCTCAGAGCTCCATCGGCAACGAACTCAGCCCTTAAGTTCCTCGTGAGAGCGGGCGGTCACGCGAGTATCCTGCTAGTTTACGTTCACGACGGCGGAACAGGAGCCAACCACCGGAACGTTAGCTGAATTAAGCAGCTAAGGCGTAGTCAACAGAAGTGTTGTCTTTGGCACTTATAAGGTTCCATGGTTTAACGAGACATGGAGCTCGACCCGCTGTCCAAGGGACCATTCATCCCCGTCGAATCTAGTTCGCCCCCTGAGTGGAATTATCGGTGATTCTTCAGCGCACGATCGATCTGTCTTCGGGCATCCCGCTCATGCAACGTTTGCCGCTTGTCGAACGACTTTTTTCCGCGAGCGACTGCCACCTGAATCTTAGCCCGACCATGCCTGTCAAAATACATCCGCACCGCAATTAGAGTATACCCTTTTTCCCGCGTTTTTGCGAGCAACTCACGAATTTCCTGTTTATGCAAGAGCAATTTGCGATTGCGATAGGGATCGTGATTCCACCGGTTGCCCTGTGCATAGGGGGCGATATGGCAATTGAATAGGTAGGCTTCGCCGCCTTCAATCCGCACAAAGCTATCCCGCAAGTTGACTCGGCCGAGGCGAATCGACTTGACCTCGGTGCCGGTGAGGACCATCCCCGCCTCGACCGTGTCTTCGATAAAATAGTCATGGAATGCCTTGCGATTTTCCGCCACCAACCGTTGCTCTCGGGCCATGCTCGCCTTGCTCCTCTTCCTGGCGTTCAGCCGAAACCCATCCCTGAGTGTATGCGATACGGTCTCCCGCTTCCAGCACGAATCGTCGGCTCCGCGATACCATCCACCCAAGCATGCGAAACGGAAAGGGGGCGGCAACAGCATGGCGCACCGGGCACTCCCCGCCAGTTTTCATCGACGGCGCGACGGGCCTGGCGACCGAGTGCAGTGCCCCGGGGGGTGGTGCACCCCCTGCGGGACGGCCCTCCCCGCGGAAGGCAATCTGGTTCTCCGGCCCTACCTAGTGCGCCGCCGATGCCGGCTCGCTCGCGTTTTCGGGGAAACAGCTGCGGGCTTTCCCTTGCCCACTGCCACCTTGGTACCCACTGCCGCTTTGGCCTTGGCATGAGGAGTGCGAACCGCCCGTTTCGAGTCTGCCGGCGTCCGTTTTGGCGTTGGGACGGGCGATAGATCAATGCGGCGCAGTTCGCGGTCAACCCGCGCGACGACGACCGGTAAGGTGTCACCAATGCCGTATGACCGGCCCGTTCGCTTGCCCCGCAAGCGATAGTGAACCGGATCAAAGGTCCAAAAGTCGTTCGGCAGCTCTTCAATCCGCACCAGGCCCTCAATCAAGTTGGGAAGTTCAACAAACAGGCCAAAGTTGACCACCCCCGACACAATGCCCGGGTATTGCTCTCCGATTTTGTCTGCCATAAACTGCACCTGCTTGATGAGCACGGACTCCCGTTCTGCCTCCATCGCCTCGCGTTCGCGGGTGGAGGCCAGCGTGGCCACTTCTTCGACCTGCCGCTTAAGTGCCCGAATTCGGGAACGGTCGAGGGATCCACTAAGCAAGTCCGTAAGCACCCGGTGGACAAACAGATCGGGATAACGCCGGATCGGGGAGGTAAAATGGGTGTAGGCTTTCGAGGCCAGCCCAAAATGCCCCATATTCCGCCCATCGTACCGGGCTTGACGCATCGAACGCAACAGTGCGCTGGCAATGACGCGCTCCTCTGGAGTTCCCTTGGCCTTGACCAAGATGGATTGCAACGCCTTCGGCGTGGCATTTTTAGGCATGCGGTAGCCCAGCGCCTCCACCAGCGCGCGAAACTGTTTCAGTTTTTCCTCGTTGGGGGCCTCATGCACGCGAAAAATTGCGGGCAGCCTACGCCGTCGCAACTCCATCGCCACCGCCTCATTGGCTAACAGCATGCATTCTTCGATGATCGATTCTGCCGGACCTCGTTGCCGGATAACAACGTCGCGCGGATTTCCGAAAGCATCCAATATGATCTTGGGCTCGGGGAGATCGAAATCGACCGCACCGCTTTGGACTCTGAGGGCGTAGCGCAGCCGACGCACCGCATCGGCGGCCTCCACCAGCCGCGCCAGCCGCGAATCCTCCATCGCGTCGCCGGCAAGATATCCGTTGACCTGTTGATAAGTCAGGCGCCGGCAGGACCGGATCACGGTCCGCGCAAATTTTGCATCCACCACATTGCCGTTGGGGTCCAGGTCCATAAACGCACTGACCGTGAGCCGGGGCGCACCGGGGTTCAAACTTGCAATCCCGTTGGAGAGGCGTTCCGGCAACATGGGGATAACCCGGTCGACCAAATAGACGCTCGTGCCTCGCTGCCGGGCTTCCGCGTCCAGCGCGGTAGACTCTTTGACGTAATAGCTGACATCCGCGATATGCACGCCAACCTGAAACCCGTTGGGCGTGCGCTCGATGGAAATCGCATCATCCAGATCTTTGGCATCGCTGCCGTCAATGGTGACGATGAACCGATCGCGGAGATCCGTGCGCCCTCTCAGATCTTCCGGCCTTACCGCATCGCCGATGACGTTGGCATCTTCGCGTACCGGCTCTGGGAATTCAAACGGCAAGCGGCGGGTGGCCATCAATATCGAAATATCGATGCCCGGATCCCCCGCCCTGCCTAGCCGTCGGCTGACCCGACCCGTCGCCGATTCATCGGAACCGTGCGGCCACTGATCAATCTGGGCAACGACGAGATCCCCTTCGCGGGCATCCGCTACGGGCGACACCTTCACATCGGGCAAACGGCGGTCTTCCGCCAGCACATGCCATCGGCGGCGCTGGCGATATAATCGGCCCACCACGCGATCCGTCGCGCGCTGCCGAATCGCCAGGATCCGCCCCTCGGGTCCTGGGGCGCTGTGGTGCGGACGCACCCACACCAGCACGCGATCGCCATGGCGGGCCCCGGCCAACCGTCCCTCGGGCACGAACACATCCTCGCCCGGATATTCTTCACTGACCACAAAGCCATAACCTTTCGGATGCGCACGCAACTGACCCGTGCGAATCTCGACCGCAAGGTTGGCGTCCTCAGTCTGGGGATGAAGCCATCCTTCGTGCTTGGACTGATGAAACCAGCGATAGAAATTCTTTGAAGCGGGGTGCTGGTGGGTCAGCGCTCGCATGAGGTCCGCTTCCGGCCACGAGGTCTTGTCCGAACCGGTCACTATCTCTGCGACCGCTGCCAAAAATGTTTCGAGATCCCCCCAGTAGTCACGCGGTCTAGCCATTATCTCACCCCTGCCCATTTATCCCCCCCTAACAGCAAACTCAATCCGCGGTCCAAAGTTGTTGGTAACCGACGTCTAACGGTTACCAGATGTGGACCAAAATCAGGGTAATCATGGCAAATACCACGGAGAGGGCCACCGTTACCCGTTCCAAAAAATCGTCGACGCCTCGCTTTTTAGGAGACATTTGCGCGCCGCCGCTGCCTCCACCGCCACCAAAAGCTCCCGAAAGCCCCGGCATATGGCCGGTTTGCAGCAAAATCGACGCCATCACCGCGATACCCAATACCACGTCCACAATCATCAGCGCAGTTCGCACTGTCTACCCCACCTTCATCATAGTGGGCTTAGTATACCATAGCCCCGGCGAGGGATACGAACTCGCAGGAAGACAGACTCGCTTCTCAGGGCCGCGGATGGGCGCGGCGCGGGGAGTACCGGCGAGGACCACCGATAAGAATCCGGCCCAATCATGCTCCCCAACCGCCACGCAGGGTCATTCTCGCCGCCGTGCGGCCGGGATCTACATCTCTCCCGGGTATGCATATGGAGGAGAAAAATAAAAAGGATGTGGCTCTTTCCGCGGGACATTCCAACCATAGATAGGGTCGTGAGGGTTTTCTAGCTTTGATAAACACGACCCCCACCACGCCAACCAGCACGGGCCTGTTGGCAATGCCCGATACCTGCTCCTGAACAACCCACAGGACGTCATACCGATGTTCCGCAGCATAACCTTTCAGCCGTGCGACCGCTCGCCGTAATGCCGTCGGCCTTGGCTTTCGCCGATGATACCCTGGCATCGGTGACGACCGATTCTTTCTGGCGGCTCCCGAGAATTCGTTGGACTTCTCACCCACGATAGCAGCGGCGATTCGTCGGTGACCGAACCTCTTGGCTCGTTCCGTGCTTTGGCCACCGGCGAATCGTTTCCGGCGTCACGCCCAACCGTTTGGCGACGTTGCCAATCAAAAGCAATGCTTTCTGTTCCATGCAAGTATTCGAGGACATTGAGGGGTAATCATCTCATTTTTTCCCACTTCCCGGAGCAATCCAATCAGACGATCGCCTAAGATAATCGTTCGGGTGCCCCGATCGGTTTTTGGCACCTGGATGCGCGCCTTTGTCCCGATTCCACGGACGGCTTGCAGCATGACCGCCTCTTGGCGATCTCAATCCATCGCGTTTCCCGTCAAGCCCAACGTTTCCTTCAGGCCCCTTCCGTCACCACCCACCCGGCCCTGAGGATAAAGCACGGGGTCGTTGGGGTGGCCCTTAGCCATTGCTCCATGTCTTCGGGACTCGGAATGCGCCAGAGTTTTCAGGTGCCTCGCGGGGCTTTGGCCTTCGCGTCCGGCCTTAGCGGGCGACTTGACGCCTTCTCACCAGCCCTGGGCAGGATATCGCTTGACCATCCCGTATCCGACCGGTCAGGCGTCTTCTTCGACGAGCAGCAGATCCCACGCGCCAATCCTCATCCGGCCGTCCGCCGCTCGGCCCGTCATCAGGTCAAGGCCCGGCCGCGTCACGGTCACTTCCACCGGAGTCGCCTGCATGTTGATGTAAAAGGTAAAACGGCCCTCGGCCCCCTGCCGCGTCGTGCAAAAGACCCCAGCCGGCAGGGCGGTGCGCTGCGGTTCACCCATCGACTCGGCGACCACGGCCCGCAAGAGGTCGGGTTGATGTCGCACCCCGACGTACGTGACCCAACCGTCGCCATACCGATTCCTGGTCAATGCCGCGGCGCCCGCGTAGAATTTGGCGTCGTAGCGGCCCAACACCTCCGCCGTGCCGGGTTCCAGAATCTCAAGCCATCCGTCGACCGGGTAGCGGCGTCCGCGAAAGGCCACCCCGTTGGTCACCGCCTCGGGGAGGGCATCAAACTCGCGCACCGTCATCCCGAGCATCGCTCCCAAGGGTTCGGGCCAGGTCACGTCGAACACCACGTTGGACCACGATTTGATCCCACTTTGGGTCGTAAGCATTAACCGACCGCCGGACCGCACATAGTCGGCCAGGTTGCCCAAAAAGTCCTCCCGAACGAGGCTCAGCATCGGCGCGATGACGAGGTCGTAGCGGGAAAGATCGGCCGTCGGCGCCACCAGATCGGCCGTCCAGCCTAGTTCCGTAACGGCGCGATGATACGCTCCCACCTCCCGCAGGTACTGCAGAGCGGGGTATTGCAGGTGTGCCTTTTGCGCCCACACTTGGTCGTACGACCAGATAACGGCGACGGGCGCCGCGACACGCGTCCGCCCCAGACGGTCTCCGACCCGCGCCAGTTCTTGGGATACCTGCTGAATTTCCTGGTAGGCTCGGCGCGGGTTGCCGTCGTGCCGCAAGATCCCATTCGGATTCTGCTCCACGTTAAAGCGGTTAGCCCTCCAGCGGTAAAACACCACGCCGTTGGCCCCGCGAGCGATATCCTGATAAGTCCAAAGCCGGACCAGACCAGGTTCGATCGCCAGGTTGTACGGCGTCCCATTAAAATATCCGTTTTTCTGCTCAAGCATCCAAAAGGGCGTGTCGGGCTTCGTTTGGCGAATCAGGTCGTGAGCCATCGCCGTGTCAAAGTTGTCGCTGTCCACGGACGGGTAGGAATCCCAGCCCATGAAGTCCAGCGATCGGGCCATCTCGTGCAGATCGAGCCACGGATACAAGCCCATACTGTTATGGCTGATAAACTGCGACCGACTGTACTGTCGGATCGCGGCCGCCTGGCGTTCGAGGTGCCGAACCGCCGATTCCGAGGCAAACCGCAGGTGATCCAATATTTGACTGGTGGAGCGGGTCAGATGGTCGCCCGTGGGCACGTCGACTTCGGCCCAAGTTCGATACCGCTGACTCCAAAAGACCGTGCCCCACGCGGCGTTCAACTCCTCGAGGCTGCCATAGCGAGCCCGCAGCCAGGCCACGAAATCCTTCCGGCATTGGTCGCAAAAACACGGGGTGGCCCTTAGCTCGTTATCGATTTGCCAGCCCACGACCCGGGGATCCCCGCCGTAACGCTGGGCCATCGCGCTCACCAATTCGCCGATGTGGGCCTGTAAGCACCGATTGTTATAGCAGTAGCGCCCGCGCCCGCCGTGTGGCCGCCGCCACTCGTCGGCGGCCACCACATCCGGGTAGGCGCGCCAGAGCCATGGCGGCGGCGCTTCGGTGGGGGTGCCCAAGATGACCGAGAGTCCGTGCCGTTCGGCGACGGCCAAAAATTCGTCGATCCAGGCAAAGTCCAAGGTCTCCGCATCCGGCTGCATGCTCGCCCACGCCAATTCCGCGATCCGGACCACCTCGATCCCGGCCCGCTGCATGAGCTCCGCATCCACGGCCCAACGGCTCTTGGGCCAATGTTCCGGATAGTACGCCGTTCCCAAATAGATATGATTTTCGTCCCACATCAAAGATCCCTCCTTACGGCTATAATCCGCTGCCAAACGCGACCATGCCCTTGCCTATCCCCCGGGGTTGGCCGACAGCTAGGCCGCGGTCTCCGGGGAACAGGGTTCAACCCTTGATGCTCCCTCAGATTGCACTTAGCCAAATATCGCGCAACCACCAAGACCATGGGTTATGTGGCGCTAAATATCGGGGTATCCGAGGGGCAGACATACGGCCGAGGGTTATCGTTCCTGCCCTTCTAATATACAAATGCCCCGTACACCCATCAAGCACCATGCGCACCCCTTCAGTGGGAACGGAGCCATCAACCGGTCCGAACGCTTTGGTGGTTTGCTACAATCTCCTTTTCCGCACATTTCAGAGACCATTTCTTCCCCCATCCGGAGGGTCAGTCCGAGAATTCAGTTGGCGGTGTAGGCGGACGAGGGCACGTCAAGCAGAGTGAGCACCTGCTGGTGGAGCGGACTGAGTTCAGGAGGAAAGCTTTGCACGAGGGTTTCGCCGTGCAAGAGGCGGTGCCGGACCAGATCATCAAAGATGGCCAGCACCCGGGTAGCCGTCGGTGCGGCACATCCCCGGTCTTCCGGGTATAGAGAGAGTTCGGTCAGGTGTTCCCGGGCCATCGCCTGCCGGATTTCCCGCTCGATGAGGGCCCGGATCAACAACGCCAGAAACTCGAGACACAGCAGCCCCTCGATGCGTGCGTTGTCTTTCAGAAATACCGGGGCAACCGCCATCGGCCCTTTGAGTTCTTCGTGGCGCTGTTCCAATTGGGGTTGGTACTTATACGCGGTGAGGAGTTCCGCGGGCGTCAGCGCGCGGTCATTCGTGATCAACGGGAAGCACCCGTCGGCCGCTGCTTCCGCTTGGACCGCGGTGGCGTCAGTCTCATAGCGTAGATGGATGCGCGCACGGGTGATCCGTCGATAACGGGTTTGCGCGTTGGGACGACCACGCGTTTCCTGGCGAAACCGTTCTTCCCCCTGCGTCGTGAGGGTGTAGTGGATCAACGCGGTGGTCGCGGTCCGTCCGAGAATCTCTTCCACCGCTTGTTCCGCTGTCTGCGGATCGCGAAAGCGCGAACGGGGACTCGCCAGCCGGGCGGCCAGCTCATCGAGCGCGGCCTGCGCGCGCCGGAGCCGATCCGTCCGCTGTGCCACGTCGTGGACGATCTTCTGCGAGGAACGCAACCAACTGATCCGATACCCTTCCTCCGAAGGCTCCGGCCAGGAAAAGCCCCACCAAATGGCCTCGGGATCGCCGTGCCGCCGCCCCGGTTGCCGTCGGACTTCCTCCCACGGCGGCGTATGCGTCACGACCCAGCGGCGGAATACCCCGTCCTCGGCGCGAGTGCGGGGCAGGACCGTGAGCAAGCGCCCGCCTTGGCGGGCGATATGATCCATGGCCGGACGCGTGCAGAGTTTACTATCGGCGATATAGAGAAAGTCCGTCCGGCCGACTAATTGCACCAAGCCGTCCCAGGTGGGAATGTGGGTCGTGTCATCGCCCGTATTGCCATCGGCGAGCCGGTACGCGATCGGCACCGCCCCGTCGGCGGACACCGTGAGAATCCACAGCAGTTGTTTGAGGTCCGCGCGGT
>JAJZZH010000049.1 GCA_021797675.1 Bacillota bacterium
TGCTTTCGCAGCCTTGCCAATATTCACTAGCATACCCATATTATACACCTTATGATGCGATGTACATAGATATCATGTGATTTGTTTTAGCAGTTATTTACCCCAGACGCTAATTGCTGTAATTGGATACTCCCCACCGCTAACGCAACGAGTTTCCTTCCGGAAGCGGTGCCGCCTCACGGTGTCCGGGATTTCTTCTGCTGCATCTGGAGACCTTCGTCCTGGCTGTCCGCAGGTACCAACCGGGTGCCCCCGGCCACCCTTCCATTTTCGGATACCATACGCAGGCGCTGCCGCAAGACGTGGACGAGCTAATCCAGAGCACGTTACGCTCGAATTTTTTGGCAAACATATACCAAGCCTCCACCGGGAAGGTGGAGGCTCACACTTTTGGTGCCGAAGGCCGGACTTGAACCGGCACGTGGGATCACCACACACGATTTTGAGTCGTGCGCGTCTGCCAATTCCGCCACTTCGGCGCCGACCACCAAATTATACGACCAACAGCGCCGAAAATCAACTGTTGAAATACAGTTCAAACTCTAACGGGTGGGGCCGAAGATTGACCGCGTCCACCTCGTTCCGCTGTTTCAAATCGATCCACGTGTTGAGCAAGTCTTCACTAAACACGCCGCCAGCCAACAGGAAGTCATGATCGGCCTCCAGGGCTCTTAGCGCCTCGTCAAATGAACCCGGGACCGCCTGAATATGCTCGCGTTCCCCTTCGCTCAACGCGTAGATGTTCTTGTCGATGGGCCCAAAGCCCATTTTGCGCGGGTCCCAGCCATTACGAATCCCGTCCAAGCCGGCCATTAGACATCCGGCGAAGGCCAGATAGGGGTTCGAGGTGGAATCCGGCGTACGAAATTCGATCCGGCTTGCTGCCGGCTGATCGGTAACCGGAATCCGAACCGCTGCCGAACGATTGCCCCGGGAAAATACGATATTGACCGGAGCCTCATAGCCCGGCACCAGCCGGCGATACGAGTTGGTCGAGGGATTGGTCAAAGCCAATAAGGCCGGGGCGTGTTTTAAAATACCGGCAATATACGCAAGCCCAACTTCCGACAGATGCGCATAGCCGTTCGCGCCGTAAAAGAGCGGCTGTCCGTCCTTCCACAGCGACTGATGCACATGCATCCCGCTGCCGTTGTCGCCGAAAATCGGCTTCGGCATAAAGGTCACCGTCTTTCCGTGCTGTTGAGCAACATTGCGCAGCACGTACTTATAGATCATGACGGTGTCCGCCATTTTGGTCAGCGAATTGAAGCGCAGGTCAATTTCACCTTGGCCGCCCGAAGCCACCTCGTGGTGATGCATTTCAACGCGAATACCCACACTTTGTAATGCCTTGACCATAGCCGTACGCAAACCGTAGGTGGAATCTAGGGGCGATACCGGGAAATATCCTTCTTTCGGGCGAATCGTATGTCCCAAGCCTTCCCGCCCAGAATTCCAGTACCCTTCTTCGGAATCCAGATAATAGTACGCTTCCTGACCGCGACTCGCATAACGCACGGAATCGAAAATGAAGAACTCAAGTTCTGGACCCCAATAACTTACATCGGCGACGCCGGACGACTTCAGGTATTCTTCGGCGTTCTTGGCAATTCGCCGCGGGTCGCGTTGATAGGGCACCCGTGCCGGATCATGGATATCAGCAATAATGCTGAGCGTAGGCACCGTGCCAAAGGGATCCAGCACTGCGGTGTCCAAGTCAGGCAACATTAACATGTCGCTTTCTTCAATCCCGCGAAATCCCCTCAGGCTTGAACCGTCAAAAGGAATTCCTTGCTCCAACAGCTCTTCGTCGACCTGGCTCACCGGCAGGGTAACGTGTTGCCAAGTGCCGGGCAAATCGATGAGATGAAAGTCAACCATCTCAATCTGTTTTTCTCGAATGACGCGCATAACTTCACTGACGTTCACAACTAATCCCTCCGGCTCACGCCTGAATGTTAGGTTTGCCAAATTTCATGTTAAGTATACGGGCGCGTGTATAACCCTGTCAATCGCGCGCCCTGGCTCTGTCCCTGCTCCGCCGCCGGCCGCGTGGTCCGCCATCGGCTTGTCGCTTCTCCCCTTGGCCTCCTAAGGCCGCCTGCATCGATCTGATCACTCTTGTCGTCCCACCATGGCAACGGCTACGGCACCCACCAGTCCGGTGTCGCCGCCCAATCCGCTCAAGATCAGCTCGGTTTCCCGAAACAGGGTGGGCATACTATAGATCGCCGTCCAGTGCCGGATTTTCTCGAGCAGTGGCTCACCCGCATGCATCACCCCGCCCCCCAGCACGATGCGCTCTGGATTGACCAAATTCACCAAGATGGCCAATCCATGCCCGAGATGGCGCGCAACGTCATCGACAATCTGGGTGCACACCGGGTCGCCTTCCTGCCAGCCGGCGATCACGTCTTCGGCTCGGATAGTCGTTGCCGCCCTCGGTTTAGAAAGATAGGCACTCTCCTGCCGACGCTGATTGCCCACCCGCCCCATGGCCGTACCGCTGGCCATGGATTCCAAACAGCCGGTCAACCCGCAGTTACATTGCGGACCCTTCGGGTCGAGGACGATGTGTCCAATCTCGGCGGCATTACCGTGGGGCCCCCCGTACGGCCGCCCGTTCAAGACAAAACCGGCCCCAACCCCCGTCGATACCGTGATATAGGCGAGGTGTTTGGTATGTTGTCCGCGGCCGAACATCCACTCTCCGATCGCCGCCGCCGTGGCGTCATTTTGCAAAGTGGCTGGACAGTCCAAACGCCGAGAGAGGCTCCGGGCCAGGTCCACCCCATGCCAGCCAGGAAGGTTGGCCGGCCTGTCCAAGGTGCCGTTGTGAAACGGTCCTGGACTGCCGATTCCGATGTGCCGCAGCGGGTTCTGCTGGCGTGCGCTGAGATCGCGTGCCATCTCCGCTACGCGGTCTAGCGCTTGCTCAGGAGAACTGGTGGTCGCCACCATGAATCGATCTTGGTCCAAGAGTTCTCCCTGATCATTAGCAACGGCTACGGCAATTTTTGTGCCACCGATGTCTACTCCCAACAACGCCATCGAGCCCATCCTCCAAATCGCCCATTTTCGTATAGGGTACCATGACTCGCATGAATTCGTCGTGCGTTGCCAGGAATATGTCGGACGGGCTACAATGGACACGGACAGATCGCCGCTTCGGGGTCGCGCCGAAGCCGCATCCCTAGATTCGGGCCCGCGGAGTTCTTGCTTTCACGACGCTCGCGAAAGGTGGGCAGCACGCCCCTTCGCACCGAACTTGCTGGAGGTAGATTATGCCGGAAGACACGTTAACCACGCGCGCCATCAACACCATTCGCTTTCTGGCCATCGACGGAGTGGAAAAGGCTCGTTCGGGTCATCCCGGACTTCCGATGGGCGCCGCCCCGATGGCTTTTACCCTATGGACTCGCTTTTTGCGTCACAATCCGGCGAATCCCGCCTGGCCCAACCGGGATCGCTTTATCCTGTCGGCGGGACACGGTTCGATGCTGCTCTATGCCTTGCTTCACCTGACCGGATACGACTTGCCGCTTGCCGAATTAGAGCGTTTTCGCCAACTTGGGTCGAAAACCCCCGGCCATCCCGAGTACCGACACACCGCGGGCGTTGAAACCACCACGGGTCCTTTGGGACAGGGTTTTGCCACGGCGGTGGGGATGGCGATGGCCGAACGGCATCTGGCGGCGACCTACAACCGACCCGGATTTTCCGTCGCGGATCATTTCACCTATGCCATCGTGAGCGACGGCGACTTGATGGAGGGTCTTTCCGCGGAGGCCGCATCGCTGGCGGGACATCTCAAGTTAGGCAAGATGATTGTTCTGTATGATGATAACCACATTTCCATTGAGGGACAAACGGAAATCACGTTTACTGAGGACGTCTTGCAGCGTTTTCAAGCCTACGGCTGGCATACCCAACGGGTGGCCGACGGAACCAATGTCGAGGCGATTGACGCCGCGATTCAGCAGGCCCAAAGCGTCACCGATCAGCCAAGTCTGATTGCCGTGCGCACGCACATCGCCGAAGGCAGTCCCAACAAACACGATTCCCCGGCGGCCCACGGCAGCCCCCTTGGCCCCGAGGAGGTCCGGTTGACCCGGGATCATCTGGGCTGGCCCCACGAAGCCTTTTACATACCGGACGACGTGCGCACCTTCTTTTTACAGGCCAAGGATCGGGGCGCCGAACTGCAGGCCGCCTGGGAGACGACATGGCAAAACTATCGCCAAGCGTTTCCCGAGCTTGCCGAAGAGCTCGCTACGCGCTGGCACGGGCGTCTTCCGGAGGGCTGGGACCAGTCATTGCCGACATTCGCCGAGGGACAGGCGGTGGCCACCCGGAGCGCCTCGGGCCAAGTCCTCAATGCCTTGGCGCTCAAGGTTCGCGCCTTGTTTGGCGGTTCTGCCGACCTGGCCCCCTCAAACGATACCCACCTCAAGGACGCGATCGACTTTTCCCCAGAGCATTATGATGGCCGCAATGTGCACTTTGGCGTCCGTGAACACGCCATGGCGGCGGCTCTCAACGGCCTTTCCCTTCACGGCGGCGTGCGACCCTTTGGGGGCACATTTCTGATATTTTCCGACTATGCCAAACCCGCTATCCGTTTGGCTGCCCTGATGCAACAGCCCGTGATTTACGTCTTCACCCATGATTCCATCGGACTCGGCGAAGATGGCCCGACGCACCAACCGATTGAACAACTCGCGGGCTTGCGGGCAATGCCCAATTTGTGGGTGATTCGCCCGGCGGACGCCAATGAGACCCGTGAAGCCTGGAAAGTGGCCTTGCAGTCCACCGAACACCCCGTGGCTCTGGCCCTCAGCCGGCAAAAATTGCCCGTGTTGCCGGTCACTTCCCCCCCGGTGGCCAACGGTGGCTACATCGTCCGCGACGCGAAAGCCCTAGACGTAATCCTGCTGGCTACCGGCTCTGAGGTGGCATTGGCCCTCGACGCCGCCGGCGCGCTTGAGAATGAGGGCATCGGAGCGCGGGTGGTCAGCCTGCCCTGTTGGGAACTGTTTGATCGGATGCCAGCCGAATACCGGGAATCGATACTGCCGAGCAGCGTGGCGGCCCGCATCGCGATTGAGGCGGCAAGTCCTTTCGGTTGGGACCGCTACGTGGGTCCCCAAGGAAAAATCCTGGCGATGGAACACTTCGGGGCGTCGGGGTCGATCGAGCAGTTGCTGCCCTATTTTGGCTTCACCGTCGACCGCGTGGTCCAGGCGGCACATCAAGTGCTAGCCGCCACCGGTGGACGCAAGTAGTCGGGAGGGAATACCGTGAATCCAATTGCACAGTTGAACGCTTTGGGTCAAAGCGTCTGGTACGACAATATCCAACGTGGGCTGATTGATTCGGGTGACTTGAAAGCCCTTATCGCCCAGGGCATAACCGGCATCACGTCAAACCCCACCATTTTTGAAAAGGCCATTGGGGGTTCCCAGGACTACGACGCGGCCATTCGGCAAGGCGTCGAAGCCGGGCTATCGGTTCAGGCCATCTATGATCGGCTCACGTTAGACGATATCGCACGGGGAGCCGATTTGCTGCGCCCCGTGTTCGACCGGACGCAAGGCGCCGACGGATACATTAGCATCGAAGTTCCGCCGACCATGGCTCAGAACACCGAGCGCACGATCGTCGAGGCCCGTCGCCTGTTTCGAACCTTGAACCGACCGAACGTCATGATTAAGGTCCCCGCCACAGAGCAGGGGATCCCCGCCATCGAACGGTTGATCCGGGACGGGATCAACGTCAACGTGACCCTCATCTTCAGCCTTTCGGCGTACGACCAGGTCATTAACGCCTATTTGAACGGACTCGAGGCTCGCGCCCAAGACGGACACCCGATCGACCGGGTTGCGTCGGTGGCGAGTTTTTTCGTCAGTCGCGTCGACACCCTGGTCGACCGCCTGATTGCTGAACGCGGCGCGGACCCCGGCTTGGCCGGCCAAGCGGCTATTGCCAACGCCAAGCTGGCGTATCAGCTGTTCCGCACCCGGTTCACCGCATCTCAATTTTCTCGGTTGGCCGAGCGAGGCGCGCGGGTACAGCGACCCCTTTGGGCGTCGACCAGCACCAAGAATCCTAAGTATCCTGAGTTGTTGTATGTCAAAGGTTTGGTGGGCCCCGATACCGTGGATACGATGCCCCCGGCGACTGTCCAGGCGGTCCTCCGCGCATCGGACTTCACCCGCACGGTAGATAGCGACGTCGCCCAGGCCGAGCGTCACCTGAATGCGTTGCAGGCGGCCGGCATTCGTATGGACGAAGTCACCGCCACCTTGCTTCGCGAGGGGGTGGCCAGTTTTGAGGCGTCGTTCATCAGCTTGTTCCGGGGACTCGCCCGCAAGCGGCTTGACATCCTGCGAGCGGACAACCCTGACCGCTATCGACTGGGTGCCCTCGCCGCCCAAGTCGACGCACAAGCACGGACGATGACTTCGGAGCAGGCGGTAGAGCGCTTATGGCGCCACGATCCCTCGTTATGGAGCGACGATCCGTCTCATCAGGCCATCATTCAAAACGCCTTGGGCTGGCTCAGGGTTCCCGCGTGGGCGAGTGAGCGGGTAGCTGAGCTGACCGCCTTCGCCGACACGGTGCGGCAAGCTGGGTTTACCGACGCCGTGATCTTAGGCATGGGCGGGTCGAGTCTGGTCTCGGATGTCCTCATCGCCTGTTTTCCCCAACCGGAATCCGGGCTGAAGCTGCACGTGCTGGATACCACACATCCCATCGCCATTGATCATCTGACCCAATCCCTGCCTCTTCAGCACACGCTGTTCATTGTAGCCTCCAAGTCCGGATCCACCACCGAGCCTAACGCGTTCTACCATTATTTTTGGAATCAGGCTGAGGCCGCTGGAATTGCCAATCCGGGCCGTCACTTCGTCGCCATCACCGACCCAGGGACTAGCCTTGAACGTGAAGCCGAGGCGCGGGGGTTTCTGAGGACATTTCTGAACCCCGCCGATATTGGCGGCCGTTATTCCGCCCTCTCCTTATTCGGTTTGGTGCCGGCGGCCTTGAAGGGGCTCGATGTCGGCGAACTTCTCGACCGCGCGCTAGCCATGTCCGCGCTCTGCGAAGCATCAGACCTCAACCAAAACCCTGGCGGGCAGCTGGGCGTCGCCCTCGGGGTGCTCGCCCGCCAAGGCCGGGACAAGGTCACCTTGGTCTTCCCCGACTCGGTCAGTCGGATGGCGGATTGGATTGAACAGCTCCTGGCGGAATCCACCGGCAAGTCGGGCCGCGGACTGATCCCGGTCGCGCATGAGACCTTGACGGACCCGGACGGCTACGGTCAAGACCGGATTTTTGTCACCTACCGGACGCCGGATGAATCCACGACGCCCCCGCGGCTTCAAGCCCTGCAGAAAGCCGGCCACCCCGTCATCGAACTCGCGCTCGCCGATGCCCTGGAACTCAGCGCCGAATTTTTCCGTTGGGAGATAGGCACGGCGATCGCGGGCGCCGTCTTGCACATCGACGCCTTCGACCAACCAAACGTCCAGGAGAGCAAAGATAACACCAAGCGCCTCATCCAACACTATGAGCAACATCATGCGCTCCCTCAGTCGTCGTCCGACTGGACCGGGGATACTTTCGAGGTTCGCGCCAACCGGGTCGACATGTCATCCGTGCAACGTGCCGCTGACTTGCTGCTCGTGCTAAAAAAGGTGGCCCGAGCCAACGATTACCTGGCGATTCTGGCCTATGCCGATCCCAGCCCAACGTCGTGGATGGCTCTACAGGATCTGCGTCAATATCTTCGCGCCGGGACGCGCGCAGCCACCACGCTGGGATTCGGCCCGCGATTTTTGCATTCTACGGGCCAACTGCATAAGGGAGGCCCCAATTCCGGCGTCTTTTTACAGCTGGTCCACGTGGCCGGCCCAACATTAACCGTACCTGACGTCGGCTACGACTTTGAAACGCTTATTTTGGCCCAGGCGCTGGGCGATTTCGAGTCCCTGGTCGCCCATAACCGAAGGGTCGTCAACGTGCACGTGCAGGGGAACTGGATTGACGGCGTCCGCAAATTAATGGACCGCTGACCCTTCGTCGACGGTCAAAGGAGGCATTGCTACTGATGGAACTGGGTATGATTGGCTTGGGCCGGATGGGCGGGAATATGGCCGAGCGTCTTCAGCAACACGGTCACCGCGTCGTCGTCTACGATCAAAATCGGCAGGCGATCGACCAAGCCGCCGCACAGGGCGCGGTGGCGGCCTATTCGCTTGACGAGATGGTGGCTGAATTGAAGGCACCGCGGATAGTTTGGGTCATGGTGCCCGCAGGGGCTGCTACGGAGGACACCATTCAACAACTGTCCACGCGACTGCGGCCCGGCGATCTGATCATTGACGGCGGGAATTCGAATTTCCGCGACGGCATGCGGCGCGCCGAAGTGCTGGCGCAAAAACATCTCCACTTCATCGACGCCGGTACCAGCGGAGGCATTTGGGGACTAAAAGCCGGGTATTGTCTGATGGCCGGAGGGACGCCGGAGGCGGTGGAAATGGCGCGCCCCATCTTTCTCGACCTGGCACCCGAAAACGGGTTCCTCCACGTGGGCCCGGCGGGAGCCGGCCATTTCGTGAAAATGGTTCACAACGGCATTGAATACGGCATGCTTGCCGCTTACGGCGAGGGATTCGAGATTCTGAGAGCTTCAGAATTCCCCCTCGACCTGCCTGCAGTCGCCGAAGTGTGGCGTCATGGCAGCGTCGTCCGCTCCTGGCTTTTAGACCTGTTGACGGACGCGTACCGGAAAAACCCCGACCTCGAAGGAATTCGCGGTTACGTCGAAGACTCGGGTGAGGGCCGCTGGACGGTGGAAGAAGCCATCCGCGAGAATGTTCCGGCCCCCGTCATCACCATCTCGCTCCTACAGCGCCTGGCATCTCGTCAAGACGAGGCCTATTCGGCCAAGGTGATTGCTGCGTTGCGCAACGAATTTGGCGGACACGCGATAAAATCCGAGTAAGGCCGAACACCAAAGGGGGGATTGTTGGATGGATCATACGGTTGTTCGCTCGGCACCCGGTTCACCACCCGACCGGCGCCATCCCGAGCCGTTTGTGATGATTATTTTCGGTGCCGCGGGGGATCTTTCGCATCGCAAATTGTTTCCGGCTCTTTACAACCTGATTGTTGACGGCTGGATGCCCGACAAATTCGCCGTCATCGGCTTAGCCCGACAGAAAAACGACGACACGTCTTTCCGGCGATTGGCCCGAGAGTCAGCCGCCGAATTCTCCCGTCGTTTGATTGACGAAGCCCTTTGGGAAAAGTTTGAGCAGAACATCCACTACGTCGAAGGGGATTTCAGCGATCCCAAAGCCTACGATCGCCTGCGGACCGCTTTAGCGACGGTCGAGGCGGCCATGCCCCAGGCGAAAAATCGACTCTTTTATCTGGCCACACCGCCGTCGTTCTATCCGATCATCGCCGAACAGTTGGGCCAACACGGGCTCAACAAATCGGCTGATCACTGGGTGCGGATCGTCGTCGAAAAGCCATTCGGTCGGGATTTATCCTCCGCCCAGGCACTCAACCAAAAGCTCCATGAGGTATTCGACGAGTCGCAGATCTTTCGTATCGACCACTATTTGGGCAAGGAGACGGTGCAGAACATCTTGGTCTTTCGGTTTGCCAACGGAATTTTTGAACCGCTGTGGAACCGACAATATATTGACCATGTCCAAATTACGGTCGCCGAATCCCTGGGCATGGAGGGCCGCGGAACGTATTACGACAGTGCCGGAGCCCTTCGGGACATGGTTCAGAATCACATGATGCAACTTCTATGCCTGATCGCCATGGAACCTCCGATTGCCAATGAGGCGGACGCGGTACGAGACGAAAAGGTGAAGGTTTTGCGGGCGATCCATCCGTTTTCAACCCGCGACATTACCGAAAATACGGTGCGTGCCCAGTACGAGGCGGGCACCATCAAGGAAGAATCCGTCGTCGGTTATCTCGACGAACCAGACATTTCGTCGGATAGTCGGACCGAGACCTACGTAGCCTTAAAATTGGCGATCGACAACTGGCGATGGGCTGGGGTACCCTTTTTCCTGCGCACGGGCAAGCATCTGGCCAAACGGGTGACGGAGATCGCCATCCAATTCAAACAGGTGCCGCATCCATTTTTCAGTCAGACCGACACCCCCTTGGAACCCAATCTGCTCATCCTCAAAATCCAGCCGGACGAGGGCATTTCGCTGCGTTTCGGAGCCAAGGTTCCCGGGACAGGTATGCGCGTCAGCACGGTCAACATGGAATTTCTGTACGACACCTCTTTTAAGGATGCCGCACCGGAAGCGTATGAGCGTCTATTGTTCGACGCCATGCTAGGTGACTCGACCTTATTCACTCGCAAGGACGAAGTCGAGGCCGCCTGGGAACTGGTAACATCCATCCTTAATGTCTGGGGGCGGGCACGCGGGCCGATAGCTACCTACCCTGCGGGGTCCTGGGGTCCGGTGGAAGCGGATCAGTTGATTCGTGGGTATGGTTTTGCATGGCGCCGACCGTCCTGATCTTGGCCGGCTATATCTGGCGGGGTGGCGCGCCAATCACGCCGCCCCGCCATGCGTGGTGTTTGACTTGCACACCAACTTCGAAAACGCGGGATCCCGGTCGCTAACAGGAGGTTCTCATGGCAATTTTGCACGTTCAACCCACCCCGTCCGAGGTGGTCGCCGAACTGGCCGATCTCCTCGTGATCTGGGCCACCGAAGCCATTTCAGCACGCGGTTGGTTCAGCTGGGCTCTTTCGGGAGGCAGCACGCCGCAACGACTCTATGAGCTGCTTCATGAAGAGCCCTGGCTCAGCCGGTTCCCGTGGGCCTCCACCGATCTGTATTGGGGTGACGAGCGCGACGTACCGCCGACTCATGGCGACAGCAATTTTGGAGCGGCCAACCGAACTTTGCTAAGGCATTTGCCGAAACCTCCGCATTTGATTCACCGGTGGATGACCGAGTATGATCCGCCCGCCGCGCTCGCCGATTATCGGGCCAAGCTATACCCGTGGTTGCAGGACGGCTTGCCTCAGCTGGATCTCGTGTTATTGGGAATCGGCCCGGAAGGACACACCGCCTCCCTATTTCCCGAATCACCCGCACTCAACAGTCAAGACTGGGTTGCCCATGTCTGGGTGAAGATCCATCGCAGTTGGCGCTTCACCATGACGCTTCCCGTCATCAATCATGCGCGTCACG
Source organism: Bacillota bacterium (assembly GCA_021797675.1). GTDB lineage: Bacteria > Bacillota > Sulfobacillia > Sulfobacillales > Sulfobacillaceae > JAJZXC01. Next base: position 11,253 of record JAJZZH010000049.1, read on the forward strand.
TTGCTTTTTTGGTGACTGGAAAGGACAAACGGACGATCGTGCAAACAATCCGTCAGAGTCCCCCTAATGTTCGATGGCCAGCGAGCTTGGTGCATCCGACCGGGGGGTCGCTCCACTGGTTTCTTGATGAAGCTGCGCTCCCCGGATCTCTCTAGAAAGGTGCAGGCACACAAGTCTCTACGATTGTCACCGGAAGCCCTGAACGCGCAAGATTCGCTCGTGGAACCGGGGCTCTTGGAGTGATGCGCAGGCTCTCTAAAGGAAAAACGCAGACCGAGGAACCTTGGTAGGAACGTCCCGACAGCTAGCGGATTTCCATCCAGGATACGTTGTCCATTGGGCGGACCCCCACTCTCTCGCACGCATGCGCACGCGCTATGGTCCGACCCGTGCCGCCACCACCACCGTATTGGGGGTACCGGTCAAGGGAGATTCGGACCAGCGCACATAGCCGTCGGCGCTTATTTGCCATCCCTGGGGCCCGCCACGGCGAATGAAAAACCTCGCCAATACAAACTGCGCTTCGGAACCGAAGTCACGTTGCACCAACGATTGATATTGGAGCGCGGTCAGTCGAGTTGGACCCGTGTACCGCATGCTGGACTCCAACGTATTGGCGGCGGCGGTCATCGCCGCTTGCAAACGAACCTTGGCGATTAATCCCGAGCCGAGGGCGGCGACGGCATACGCCGTCGCCATCAGCACCCCAATCCATAGCACGGTTAGGATCAACACGTTGCCCTGGCGATCGGTGACGTGTCCAAAACGCCTACGAAGCTCCATAACTACTCTCCTTCGCCTGAATGGTCGTACTTCCTAATATTGGCAACACCACGGACGCCCTCAAACCCACGGTGGTTTCCTGCCTGTATCGCACAATAGTACACGTCACGGTGCTTGGATTCAGATGATCTTGCAACAGCGCCTGGTCAACCGCTTGGACAACTTGCTGCTCTGAGACCGCATAACTTAACGCCTCGACGCCAACCCCTGCCGCATCGCTCAGCGCTAGATGCACCGCAATCGCCTGATAGACCGCTAAGCTCCCCCAAACCGCCATCATGAGCAGAGGCAACGCAAGGGCCAACTCGATAAAGACGCTGCCTTCTACGGAATTGTGTTGAGGTTGTTGGTGATTTGCCCGAAGGCATTGATCAGGGCGTTTCGCAATGCCTCGACCGGCACTATCATCGCCAGCACAACGATAATAATCCATATCCCATTTTCGATAAAAACGTTGCCGTCTTTTTTTGCCAACCAGGCGGCCAGTCGACCGCCCCACAGTTTTAGCCAAAGTCTCACCGAAATCGCCTCCGCCCAGGATTTCCGCCTCCTCGGAAGCGGTAGCCTGAGCATACCGAAAAACTTCGGGAGCCTTCCTGTATAGCCTTCGACAGTATCCGCCCCCAGGGGTCGTATACCCCCCCGTATCGCAGTCGTCGACAAGAAACGGCCATTTTGCATCACGTGTGTTGGACTGAAGCGGTACAAAAACGGGTCATGCTACGGCTTACCATGCTCGGCGTGGTCGCCAGAGCATGGACCAGCAAGCCGTGATCTGTCGCTGTGGGTCACACAAACCGCCTTGGTGCCGGCCGCCATTCGCTGGCAGCGACCGATGTTCGACCGCGAGCCACCGGATACGGGTGCGAACGGCCGAGGAAAAGGGAGCCAGTCCGATTGAGGAAAAGGGAGCCACCCAGACGGTAGCACGAGGTAGCAGATCTGTAAAGAGGGATCCCCCCAAGAAGGGCTGAAGCCGTAGGCGAAGCC
>JAJZZH010000087.1 GCA_021797675.1 Bacillota bacterium
CGTGGAGAACTGTGTAACTGAGAGCTCGGATGGTGTAGCCGTCTCGCAAGAGGCGGTGAGAGCCGGGAAAAGGTTGCCGGAATTCGCAAACAGAACCCCCCGGCTTTAGCCGTGGGGAGGTTCAGGCTCCGGTGGTGTTTTAGCCTCCGCAAGTACATAATGGTATTTCGTCCAAATTTGCCGTGGGCCGGATTGAAGCGAGCCAGCCCGACCGAATGCGGAGTCTCGTGCAGAGCGCCTGGCTCGCCAGCCGCTCTGCACGCTTATAGATATACTGCTCACGGATGAAAATTTGTTAACCTAGGGATGCTCGTCACGGCAAAACACCTGAGATCGGCGCGGATATCCGTGTTTATCATATCGTACATCTGTATGTTAAGAATATTCTACCAGCGAGCAGTATAATACCGCGGCTCGAATGGAGCTCAAACCTTCAACCTAATACCTTACGCCCTTTTTGTACAGATGCCAATTTATGCCATGGTCCCTGGTTATTATGAGTCATGTGCGCTACGGAACCCCGAGCGGAGCAAATCTGGCATTAAATACCATGCCGTTAACCTAGCAAATCGGAACAGCGCAAGAAGCTCGAACTTAACTTTTATTGATTACCGTCGTTTCTTATGCTATGCTTTAGATATGTTGCTGAGCATAGAAGAAGCGGCAAAAATATTAGGGGTGTCCAAGAGTACCATGCGTCGCTGGGAAGAGGAAGGGCGACTCAAACCCGAACGAACGCCAGGCGGTCATCGGCGATATCGTTCCGAAGAGTTAATGCTCATGGCGAATCATCCTCTGCCTCAAACGAATCGCGTGACGATTGCCTATGCCCGAGTGTCCCGCCGTGACCAGAAGGCTGACTTGGAACACCAGGCGATTTTATTATCCGAGTTCTGCGCCAAAAACGGTTGGACTCATGAGGTGATTCGCGATTTAGGATCGGGCCTCAATTACCACAAGACAGGCTTGAGAACCCTATTACAACGGATTGTGCGAAATGACGTGGAACGGCTCGTTATCACCCATAAAGATCGACTGTTGCGATTCGGCGCAGAACTGGTCTTTGCCGTGTGTGAGGAGTTTCAAACCCAAGTGGTCATTATCAACAAGTCGGATGAGATCCACTACGAAGAAGAACTGACGCAGGACGTGCTCGAAATCATCACGGTGTTTTCCGCAAGGTTGTACGGCTCACGGAGCCCCAAGAATCAGCAGTTGATTGAACGCCTGAACGCAGCGATGCAAGATGATGCGGACTAGGCAGAGACGGGCCCGACACCAAGAATGCGCGGATGCCCGGCAGTTTCATGAGATAGGCTATATTTCCTTATACACCTACCACGCATTCACCTGAGCCGTAGCGCCTTGCCGGACGGCAGCATCCATCGCGGGTGCAGCGAAAAGCGCACGGCGTATGTCGGTATCATCCGTCTCGTCAAAGGTCAGTCCATTAGGGATATGACCGTGGATGGTGGTACAACAGAGACACGGATCCGAACCATTGAGCTCCTCACCCAACGCTCGTGAAACCCAGGCCTTCAAGCCTGGGGAGGAATGCGGGCGGCCGTTGTTAGTCGGCCCCGCGATTTGTGTTCATACTGCCATCTTGGCGTTGAAGAAGGCGACCATACCGATAGGAAATGCCCGGGGCCACGCGCTGGCCGCTGGCCGTAACATCGAAGGAACCTAACACGCGATACCCGGCCTTTGGCATCGGTTGATGTGCGGTCGACGGACTTTGGGATCCGCAGGCGTGTGGCGTACCCCAAACCGAATGAAATGTTCGACGTCGGGTTCTTCCTTACCGCCCGAAGCAGTGGGGGACGGGGCGGTAACTGCGAATGACAATCTTGCGAGAGCTAGACAAACATAGCGTGGTTGTGATAAATTGTGGCTATGGAAGTCAGTATTGGTGTAGCCGCCAAGGCATTGGGGGTCCGCCCGGAAACTCTTCGTCGATGGGAAGAGCAGGGAAAAATCCCTCCGCCCCGACGGACTCCCGGCGGAACAAGACGATATGATCTGGATCGACTGCTCCAGGCAGCCCCAAAACACGCTCCTGGCCCGCGTGTGACGCTTGCCTATGCCAGGGTGTCCAGCCATGATCAGAAGGACGATTTGGCGCGTCAAGTGGAACGCCTGAAATCATTCTGCGCCGCGAACGGATGGACGTTTGAGGTGATTCAGGACGTGGGGCTTGGCGTGGACTACAAGAAGAAGGGGCTGCAGGATCTTTTGGGGCGGATCTGTCTAGGTGAGGCGGAGCGCCTGGTCATTACCCACCAAGATCGCTTACTGCGATTCGGAGCCGATCTGGTGTTCTCTCTGTGTGAACGGTTCGGGACCGAGGTGGTCCTCATTGAAGCGGCCGAAGACCCGTCTTTGGAAGCGGAATGGGTCCAAGATATGCTGGAGATCATCACCGCGTTCTCTGCACGACTCTATGGATCGCGCAGCCACAAGCACAAAAAACTTATGGATTGCCTTCAAAAAGAGATGACAACGGGATGACCCGTACGGTCCGGTGGCTTTCGGTTGCGCGGAGCCTCAGCCAATGGCTGGCTCTGGCTATGACGGCCTTGGTCTTTGCCTGTGAGCGGCAAAAGGACGCGTTGCTGCGGGAATTGGCCCCAACCACCCGTTGAGGGGATGGGAATGCCCCCAGGACGTTTCGCACCCGGGATAAAAGGACCCGGGGAAACTTCTGGAACTCCCCGGCCATCTCTACGACCGTGCTCTCTTCGATGCCGCAGACACTATGAAGTGCTGGATCGGACCCGCTGTCGCCACCGCCTCCATCAAAGCCAAACTGATGAGCAAACAGGAGGAAGGTGCTCAGCGGCATTGCGCGTCCGGCTGCTGATCGGCGCCGTGCTGGTGGAGAGGCTCCGGTGCCCAAGTTTGCCGTCTCCCTGGCCGATCGCCAGGTGGTCGTAGGACGGTTGCGGCCGTCCTTTGTCTTGGACAGCAGCCTGTACCGCATTTTTCTCCAGGAAGGCCATGCCCACCTGACCATCGCCAGGATGATGCCAGGTCGGATTCTGCAACCATGCCGTCCCTGCCGCTTTGCGAAAATACGTCTCCTGCCTATCGTGGGGATCGAGAGCAATTTTATGGGCCAGGATCATGACGACCCCTCCTCGACGGCGCCGTCCAACAGGTTTTGGTTTGTTCGTGACCGGCTACCATAGAGCTGGGCGGAAAAGACCGTGACGATTTCCAAGACATCCTGAGCCCGGTCTTCTTCAAACGTCGTATCCTCGCCTTCGTTGAGTATCAGGACTTCGACGTGTTTGGCTTCACAGATGGCAAAGACAAGTTCCGCCCCAAAACGTAGCAGACGGTCTTTATGGGTCAGCACCAGCCGACCGACCCGGTCGGCCAGGATGTCACTCAAGAGCCGTTTGAGACCCTTGTTGTGGTAATTCATCCCCGGTCCGAGATCGGCCAGCACGTCAAATCTCCAGCCTTGGCGGGCACAGTAGCGTTCCAGCACCTGCTTTTGCCGTTCCAGATCCTCTTTCTGATCATGGCTCGATACCCGAGCATACGCGACGGTTTTGCGATTGGGATTGTCCGAATCCGCTTTCTGGTCATGGCTCGATCCCCGAGCCGAAGCAACCGTTTTGCGATCGAGATTGTCCGCGCCCGGAGACTCGGCCTCCAAGCGACTCAGATCATAGCGGCGATCCCCGCCGCGTGTTCGTGCATCCGGTAAGAGTCGTCCCTCCCGCTCCCATCGACGCAAGGTCGTTGGAGTGACCCCCAAAAATTGAGCGGCTACCTGAATACTCACCAATTTTCTTTCCATACGTAAATTATATAGTATTGGATGGGTGTATTCAGCATTTAAGGAAACTGTTCAAACCCATTTCGGAGACCCCCCGGTTCCGTGCCCGGGTCGAACATCCCCGGCCATCTCTCCTAACCAATGTTCAGAAGGCTTTTTACACGCGACACACTGCTTGCTACAACGCCCCAGCTTGCTGTTTAATACCGCGTCACAGAGCAAGAGACTACGAGAAGCACCCCTTTTGGCTGTGTGCTGGGCGTGATGACCGTCTTAAGGTAGCGTGGTGCAATCGCCTATGCCATCGGCTCCCACACTGAGGCGGGTCATAGCGCAATCAGGGTTGTGCCCTTGCGAGCAACGCATGCCGCTCGCCTAAAGTCGCTAGCTCTTGGAGTTTCCTCCTCCAGCCCCCGGCTTTAGCCGTGGGGACTATGACGTCGGCAACAATTGGTGCAGCGTGGTCATGGACTGGCGGATCCCCGTCGGCTCGTCTCCCTCGCCTTCGAATTCGAGCGACAGATAGCCCCGGTACCCCGCCGCGTTGAGCTCGGCCATGATGTCGCCGACCGGGACCACCCCTTCGCCCACCGCGCCGCCGCGATAGTGCTGGCCGGCCAGTGAAGGAAACCCTCCCTCGGTGGCCGGCACCATGTCTTTGACATGCACATGGGCGATATACGCCATGAGCTTTCGCACTGCTTGCAGCGGATCCTCATCCACCAGGAGAAAGTTTCCGATGTCGGCGTTGGCGCGCACGAAAGGCGAGTCGACGTCACGGATAATGGCGAGAATTTGATCGGATTTTCCGGCCAAGAGGCCATGGTTTTCAATGGCCAGGGTAACCCCCGCAGATTGAGCCTGAGGCGCGACGGCCTTTAACCCGCGAACGACGGTGTGCAGTACCTGGTCCAGGTCGATGCCTTGACGGGGATGGGCGGCGAATACCCTGACGGTGCGCGTGTGCAGTCGCTGGGCTACCTCGATGCCATGCAAGATTTCGTCCACTTGCGCGTCATACTCCGCTCGCGCGAAGTCGTTGCTGACCGCCCAAGCGGCGACCGCCATCCCACGGCGAAGGAGTTCTTCTTGAAGTTTAGGCAGTTCATTCTCCTCATCGCGCCAGAAGTTGTTTAATAGTTCGAGGGAGCGGATGCCTGCCTCGTCGGCGAAATTTAAGAAGTCGAAAACACTCCACCCGTCGTGATAATATTTTCGATGAACACTCCACATGCTGACGGCCAGTTGGTCTGCTTGCACGCAAATTCCTCCTTTGCCCTACACCCTATATCCTACGAGTCGTCGCGGTCCGGCTAGCCTACGGAGACTTCTTCCCCTCGCTCGGAGGACTTGGCGATAGCCACCAACATGCGGGCCACGGTGTGCCCGTCAGCCACCGGCGAAATGGGCGACTGGCGTTTACGAATGCATTCAACGAAATGGTCAATCTCGTTTTGGAACAACGGGCCCATCTTTACTGGGAGCACGGTGTCGGTGAGCACGTGATGGGCCGTGCTATAAAGGGTCGGCGGTTCGAGCTGAAGGCCTCCTTGGTCACCGTAGACGTTGACCTTGAGCGACTCGTCCTGCGGCCCATTACTGGTCCAGGAGACCGTGAGGCTTAGGGTGGCTCCGTCCTGAAAACGGATCAAGGCGGTGGCGAAATCCTCGGTCGAATAGATCGCGTTGTCCTGGTTATGGGGCATTTTCGCCCGCCATCTGCCCGAAAAATCCACGGGGTCCGCGCCGATGGCGCGGGTCAGGCGGCCGCTGGCCCGTACGGGCTCGGGTTTGCCCATTAGCCACCAGGCCAAGTCCAAAGCGTGCACGCCAATATCCATCAAGGGCCCGCCTCCCGCCCAGGCCTGGTCGGTGAACCATCCGGTCGGCGTGCCCCGGCGGCGGACCAAGCGCGCTTCGGCGTGATAGACGTGACCGAGAGCTCCCGCGTCGGCAAACCGCTTGAGCGCGGTCACATCATCACGGTAGCGGTGACTTTGGCCGATCATCACAACGCGGTCGCTGGACTCCGCTGCCGCCCGCAAGCGGTCGGCATCTTCCAGGGTGAACGCCATCGGTTTTTCAAGCAGCACATGGTGTCCGCTCTCAACGGCGGCTGCCGCCAGCTCGACGTGGGAGCGGTTCGGGGTTGCAATCGAGACCGCGTCCACCTCCCCGCTGGCAAACAATTCGATGGCGTTGGTGAACGTGGAGACGGGATGCCCCGTCTTTTCGGTCAGCGTGTCCCGCGCCCCGGCGCGAATCTCGGGGTCGGTTTCTGCAATGGCGACAATATCGACATGAGGATTCTTCAGGTAGGCGGGAATATGGGCTGCATTTGCGATCGAACCTGTACCGACAATCCCGATTTTGATGGTTTTCATCAAGCTAACCTCCGTAGGTGATGGTCACCGTTTGTGATAAAATCTTTTGCTGTAGATGGCTGGTGGAAGCGGATCTATCTTCCCCATCAGCCCAAAGTGCGTCTCCAACCTACCGGACTGCAGACGACACATTTTTTGTCGTTGACCCAAAAAACACTAGATCCCTTCCCCCGTCCCCTATAATATAGCAAAGATGGAGCAACACCTACCTAGGTCGGGGGATGTCAGCCATGTGACTTGGTCTCACTGGGCGACGGAGGTGTAGGAAGGGAGGCAAGCCGGCGCCAGGGCAAACACGTCAACGCCTCGGTGTAGATAGGAGTGTTCGCGCCCGCAGGTTCTGCGGACAGCGTCGGCGACAATATTGATTAAGACGAAAAATGTGGGTGTCATCGGCACGGGCCTTATCGCAGATTTCGCCCATTTGCCCGCATATCGAGAAGCCGGAGCCACGGTCGTAGCGGTGGCCGACGTGGTCGAGTCGCGGGCGGCCAGGATGGCCAACAAATACGACGTGGCGCAGGTCTACACCGATTATCGACGCCTGTTGGAACGTAAGGACATTGAAGCCGTTTCGGTTTGCGTGCCCAATTATTTGCATGCCCCCATCGTGCTCGACGCTTTGGCGGCGGGCAAGCACGTGTTGGTGGAAAAGCCGATGGCGATGAATCTGGCCGAGGCCAAGGCCATGGAAGTGGCCGCCGAGCGCGCCGGACGGATTCTCATGGTAGGATTTAACAGCCGCTTTCGCCCAGATGTCGTCAAGTTGCGTCGCCTGATTCAGGCCGGAAAATTTGGGGATCTCTACTTTGCGGAAACGGGTTATATTCGGCGGCGCGGATACCCCAGTGGATGGTTTACCGTCAAGGCCGAGTCGGGAGGGGGTCCAGTAGTCGACATCGGGATTCACGTGATGGATTTCACGCGCTATTTGGTGGGCAGTCCGCTGCCGGTATCGGTGGTGGCGACCACTCAGAACAAATTCGGCGCTTGCCCGGTAGAGGACGGGACGTGGGAATCTTCGGATGTCCGTGAGGGGTTGCGCGACGGCAAGGTGTTTGACGTCGAAGATTTTGCTACAGCCTGGATTCGGTTCGACAACGGCCTGGTGATGACGCTGACCACGGCCTGGACAGCTAACGTTCCCCGCGACCGCGTGTATTCGAATTTGTTAGGATCGCTGGCCGGTGCGTCGATTGACTCCTATCATCCGATTCATAAGCGGAGCGAGGGTGGAGCGGACGTTGAATTGCTCGACGTCTATACCGAGGAGGCCGGGATGGTGTGTGATATGGCGATCCCTTACCGGAATGTGGTCACCCACTGCGCGGAAATTCGTCACTTTCTCGGGGTCATCGAGGGCTCAGAAGCACCGATCATGACGGCCCGGGATGGGGTGGTCATGCAGGCGATTTTGGACGCCGTGTATCAGAGTGCCGACCAGCACCGCGAGGTCGCCGTGGTCGTCTGAGGAGAGAGAAATCCACCAGCCTGCGGTCAGACTGGAAGCTTTGCAGCATCGGTCCCAGGCTTCGGTGCTGCCAGTTTGGGATGCATACTTAAGGTGTGAGCAGAATTACTAACCTCCCGGAGGGGCGGGGCGTCGCGCGCCCCGCCCCTCCGGGTTCGGCCTATGGTATACTCATCAAATAACGCAAAAGAGGAATTTTCCGTCAGCAATCACTAGAGGGATGGCTTTCGGAAACGAATCGGAAAATTGGAGATCAAAGAGCAAGCAAGCGCAATGCATAGGACAACAGCACGCCTAAATAGCGCCGCCCAGAGTAAGTGCGAGGAGTTGAAGACATGCTAAAGGGCTCTTTTGATGTACAGCAACCGTTGCTTCGCGTGCAGGCTATGCTGAGCGAGTTTTCCAGGGCCGAGCGAAGGGTGGCCGATGCGGTATTGAGCGATCAGGAACGGACCATTCGCGATTCGGTTACCGACCTCGCCGAACGTGCATCCGTGGGAGAGACGACCATTATTCGCTTTTGCCGCAAGGTAGGCTATCGGGGCTACCAGGATTTCAAGCTGGCGCTGGCTCAGGACTTGGTCGACGTACAGGGCAAGACCGAACCGGTGCTGGGGCCGATCGTATTAGACGACAGCCCGACCGTGATCAACCAAAAGCTGGATCAGGCAATTAGCGGAGTGATTCACGACACGGCGAGCCTGCTCGACCTTCAGCAGGTGGAGACGGCTGCCACTTTGCTGGTAGAGGCCCAGCGGGTGATCGCGCTCGGGGTGGGCCACTCTGGCGTCTCGGCCCAAGATGTCGGATATCGTCTGTTGCGGCTGGGGTTTCCGGTGCTGATGGAGACCGATTCGCATTTGATGGCGATGCGCCTCTCGTTGGCCGGATCGAAGGACGTGGTGTTTGCGATTTCGGCTTCCGGGAGTACGAAGGATGTGGTGGACGCCGTGGAATTGGCCAAGAGGCAAGGCGTCTCGTTGATTTGCCTGACGTCGCATAGCCATTCACCGCTGGCCCGCCTCGCCGATTGCATCCTATTGACGACGGTGCGGGAAAGTCCCTTCGAAGGCGGCAGCCTGGCCACCAAAATTGCTCAGATGTATGTGATTGACCTGGTGGCAATGGTCGCCTCCACGAAATCTCCCGTGTCCACCTTGGGCTCCGTACGCACCACGGCCAAGGCCGTGGTCAACAAACTGTACTAACCTCCGCCTACGGATACCCCCGAGTCAGTCGCTGCAGGCGGCCTTGGAGCCATCAGCCGTTCGCGGACGAGCCAGGCGGCGCCGGTTAGTCCAGCATGGTCGCCGAGTTCGGTGAAGGCGAGTGGCACGGTCTTCCGCGACACGCGCGCAAGGTGGACGGCGAGCCGGTCTGCCCAGACGGCGTGCGTGGCGGCGAGTCCTCCCGCGAGGACGATGAGGTCGGGATCCAGGACATTCACGAGACTGGTCAGCCCGACCGCCAAGTCGCTGCAAAATCGATCGATGGTTTTTATAGCCCAGGCCTTTTCGGCTAACACCGCGCTGAATATTTCTTGCGTCGAAGCGACCGCGGGATGGAATTCGCGCGCGGTAGCCAGGATTCCGGGGCCGGAGACATATTGTTCGAGGCAGCCGGCTTGTCCGCAGTTGCAGGGGCGCCCCTGCGGATATAAAATCAGGTGCCCCACTTCACCAGCAAAAAAGTGCCCGCCGCGGATAATTTGATTCCGATACCCAAGCGCTCCCCCCACACCGGTGCCGAGAGCTATCACCACCAAGGTGAAGGAAGCGTCGTGCGGGCGCAGGGCTACTTCTGCGGCTAAGGCGGCGTTGACGTCATTTTCGATGAGGACGGCCGGTGCTTCGGGATACCATGCTTGGATCCGATCTGCCAGCCGAAGCCCTCGAAATCCGGGCAGGTTGTCGGTGGCGTCGACAATCACGCCAAGTTCCGGATCCACTTGACCCGCGGTGGCCACCGCAATGGCGCACGGCCGACGGACGGTCGCCCGCAGGTTGTCGACGAGGGTTTTGAGGCGGATCAGCACCGACTCAGCGCCGAGATGAGCCATAGTGGGGATGAGCGCGGGAGCGTTCATGGTCGGGGAAAAAAGCGCAGCCCGTAAGTGAGTGCCTCCGATGTCGACGGCAATGATGGGAATGGGCGGTTCGCTGATTATTGAATGTTCAGGGACGTTTGCCATTGCTGAAAGGCCTCCACGAAGCGTTTAGTGATTAGTTGTGGTCGAGTGATGGCGCTGCCGACGACCGCGGCGTAGGCTCCCCGGGTGAAACAGGCTACGAGTTGCTCGCCGCTGGTAATTTGGCCTTCGGCCAATACCGGCACCGATAGGCGCTGAACCACTTCAGCGAGCAATTCGAAGTCCGGCATGCCGCGATGGCGGCTCTCGGCGGTATAGCCGGCGAGGGTGGTCGAAACCAGGTCAAAGCCCATGCGTTCGGCGCGGAGTGCTTCGCCGACGGTGGAAATGTCGGCCATAGCCAGCAGGCCTTGGCCGTGAATGCGGGCAACCAGGTTCTCTAAGATGGCACCAGCTGGCCGGCGCCGGTCGGTGGCGTCAAGGCTAACAATTTCCGCACCGGTATTCAGCACGGCATCGACTTCGCGCGCCGTCGGCGTGATGTAAACCGGGGAGTCCGGGTAATGCACTTTAACAATTCCGATGACGGGTAAGTGAACGGCAGCGCGAATAGCTACAATGTCATGGGAACCGTTGGCGCGAATGGCGACCGCTCCGCCTTGTTCGGCCGCCTTGGCCATTTTGGCCATGATTTCGGCACCGTGTAACGGTTCGTCTTCCAGGGCTTGGCAGGATACCACCAAACCAGGGGGAAAAGGCAAGGACACGGAACAAACCTCCCGTAATTTTAATATAGGAGAAACAATTCTTCCATACGACGATTATATTACCGAAATATTCCCTTGCGCAATGAAAAAAGGAATTTGAGTCTAGCGGCCAGGGACCGAAAAAGAGAAGGCGCTCGGGCGCCTTCTCTGCGTAGGCACGGCATTAGTCGGCGGTTGCCGCCAGCAGATCGGACACCTTTACCGGGCGGTGAGAATTCGCCGACTGATAGGCGGCGAGGGCGATCTCCAGCGCCTTCAACCCGTCAATGCCTTGAGCCAGCATGGGGTGAGGCGTCTCTTGGCGGACCGAATCCACAAAAGCTGCAATCAATTGGGCGTCCATATCGTCTCCGTAGGCCAGGTGGCGGTAACTTGGCGTGCCCTTCGCATAGAGGTCGAGATGCTGGCGAAATACGTCAAAATCCAGCACCCCGTTTGTACCCACCACCTCCAAGGTGACGTCCCCCCAGGTGGGAAAGCTGCCCAACCGCGACCACGACGGATCCAAACTGGCGAAGGTGCCATTGGCAAATTTCATCTGCACGATCCCGGCATCGTCGATGCCGACGTCTCTCATCCGGCTGCTCATCTCAGCAAAAACTTCCACCACGTCGCTGTTGGCTACCCAACGCATGATGTCCGCGACATGAGGCGTGTGGTCCATGAGGGCTCCCCCGCCGGACAAGGTTTGCTCCAAGAACCACCCTGGCGGCAGTTGGCCGTGGTTGGTGCCAACCATGGCCAGCACCCGACCGACGGCGCCGCCGTGCACGGCCTTAACTAATTGCGAGAGCGCGGGAACAAAGCGAACCGGGAGCGCCATAAACAGCGGGACGCTTCGGCGGCGAGCCGCTGCGATCATCGCCAAGGCATCATTGAGCGTCGTGGCCAGCGGTTTTTCGCACAGCATGGGCAAACCGGCGTCCGCACTCTGTTCGGCGTAAAAACGATGGCGGGCGTTCTCCGAGGTGATCACGGTGGCATCCGCTTCGGCTAACAGGGTGGCGAGGCGGTCGACCCATCGTACTTGGTGGGCAGAGGCAAACCCTTGCCCCCGTTGTTTGTCCTCGTCATAGAGGCCTACGATCTCAACCTCCGGTAGCGCGTTCAACGCCTTCAGGTAAGACGCCACATGCATGTGGGCGGATGACAGTAGGGCAATTCGCGTCATTGAGCTCCTCCTTGCGAGCGGGAGCCAGATTCTGGCTCCAGGGTAACCACCGCTCCCGTCTGTGCGGACTGACTGGCAGCCAGCGCGATGCGCAACGCCTGGTAGGCATCATCCGGGCTGACGCGAAAGGGACGGTCGGTTCGCAGGGCGTCGACAAAATCGGCAATCTCGAGGTCGTAGGAAGACAGCAGGCCAGGGGTTTCGGGCAAGGCCACGCCTTCGGTCGGACCGGTGGTGGTGAAGTTGAGCGGGTGCTCCCGGTAGCTATCGTGGACCAGTGTTCCCTGGCTCCCGGAGAATTCAAAACGGGTGCCGAATTGGCGATGGGCCCAAGTCCCTTCCACATGAGCGAGGGCCCCTGAGGCAAAGCGAAGGGTGACCAAGCTGAAATCGACCCGATTCATCTCTGGCAGCACGCTTTGGGCGTACACCCGCGCCACCGGGCCCAAAACCCAGCGCAAAAAATCGAAGTCATGGATTAGGAGGTCAATGAGCGTCCCGCCAGACAGGCTGCGGCTAGCATACCAATCGTTCCACGCCGTGGGAAACCCGCCGCCCCGAAAGGTTCGAACGACGGCGATCGCCCCCAGGGTTCCTTCGTCGATTACGGCCTTGGCGCGAACGTACTCGGGGAAGAAGCGGACGCAGTGTCCCACGGAAAACCGCACCCCATGCCGATGTACAGCGTTTAGCATTTGGTCTGCATCCTCGAGGGTGAGGGCAAGGGGTTTTTCGCAGAAGATAGCTTTTTTCTTTTCCGCCGCGAGGATCACGTACGGACGGTGCCAAGGTGAGGGCGCGCAGATATCGACGACGTCATAGGCGTCGTCGGCAACATCATCCAGCGCGTGATAATGGGCTACGTTGAGCGTTTCTGCAAGGGCTTGGCCCAGCGGATAGGGATCGACAATGCCGACGAGTTCCGCGTCGGCGAGGCGCCGGTACGCTCGGCTATGCACCGAGCCCATCGTGCCGGCACCAATCATTAGGATGCGCAGACGGGCGTTCACCGAATACCCGCGAGAAGCCCCCGGCTTTAGCCGTGGGGAGGAAAGCGGGCTTCCGCCGTTAGGCGGAAATGGGTTTTTGTTCATAGTGCCATCCTCCGTTGCGTTGCAGAATGCGACAATGTTTGTACGAGATGCCCTGAGCAATCCGCTGTCCATCGGCGGAAAGGTCAAACGAGCCGGACGCTCGCACCAAGACACGCCCCGTATG
>JAJZZH010000151.1 GCA_021797675.1 Bacillota bacterium
ACTGCTGCCAATTTAATACAGATGCGTTGGGGTTCATTTGCACTGATGGCCACGGCGACTCCCACGAACACGGGCGGAGAGGAATTCAGAGCGTGAGGCGGTTTAGTCGGCGCCAGACTGGCGCCGGTTTCGGCCCCCCTGAAAACGGCTTTCCATATGCGTTCGATGCGTCAGTCCTGGACCTCAGGGTGATATGATGACAGGCCCCCTGAGCCCCGCACTGGGCTTGCACTGTGGGTTCTGTGGTGTGCTGCTTCTCCACATCGTACATGTCCACGAATGCGGTCTTGGAAGCCATCCATAGCCTGGATCCAATCCGCCAAAGTGCAGGCCCGTGGTTGCCGGCACGTACACTATTGTATTCGTGTCATCTATACTGATGGCTGATTCCTGCCACGTCTTTCACGTGGCGCTGTAGGCCGAGTGGGCACCCCATCGCAGTCTAGAGAGGAGGGAGGCGTGGTGGTCTCGTGATGCAGCGAGGCTGACCGCGCCGTGTTGGATGCCGCCAAACATTGTGGCCATGGTTGTGGACCAGATGCGGGGAGATAGTTGGGGAGGCGAGGGCCACCCGGTGGTGGAAACGCCGAACCTGGATAATTTAGCCCGCCAGGGCGTGGTATTCCGCTATGCCTACTCTGCGGCGCCCAGTTGTATTCCGGCGCGCGCCAGCATTTTCACCGGCATGTCGCCGGCATCTCACGGGCGGGTGGGCTATCAGGACCACGTTCCGTGGCACTACGACCGCCTCTTGGCCAGCGAGCTGGCGCAAGGCGGGTATCACACCCAGGCGGTGGGTAAGCTGCACGTCTATCCGACACGGAGTTTGATGGGTTTTCACAACGTGGTTTTGCACGACGGGTATATGCATTTTAGCCGAAAGAAGGAAGAACCCTGGGCAGCATCCTGGGACGCGACCGATGACTATCTGCCTTGGCTGCGCCAGCGCGCTGGGGCCGAGGTAGATCTCCTGGACTTGGGTTTGGACTGCAATTCGGCGACGACAACCCGGCCCTGGGCGCTATCCGAAGTTTTGCACCCTACCAACTGGGTGGTTACGCAATCCATTGACTTTTTGCGCCGTCGAGATCGTGAGCGACCGTTTTTTCTCTGGATGTCATTTGTCCGCCCACACCCTCCGTTTGATCCCCCTCCGGCCTATCTTGACTGGTACTTGGGACAAGCTTTGCCGGCGCCAGCGCTGGGCGATTGGGTGGATGTGGGGGGATTCATGGAGGGCGGCATGAATCCAGTAACCCGCCGTGGCGTCATTGCCGAGCCCCGGCGCCAGCGGGCGCAGGCCGCCTATTACGCGTTGATTAGCCACCTCGACGCGCAAATCGGCCGTTTTCTGCAAGCTTTGTATGAATATGGGGTGTTGCACAACACGCTGATTGTTTTTGTCTCCGACCACGGAGAGATGTTGGGGGATCACCTCTGGTTCGCCAAAGCCCTGCCCTATGAGGGCAGTGCTCATATCCCCCTGGTGCTATCGGATCCCGGCGGTCAACTCGGTCTCCGGCGGGGGACGGTAGCGTCTGGGGTGGTGGAATTACGCGACATTATGCCCACTCTACTGGACGTCGCCGACCTTCCGATTCCCTCGACGGTTGAAGGAAAGAGCCTTATTCCCCTGGCACGGGGGGAGGCCCAGGCCGTTCGGGATTACCTGCACGGAGAGCACGCATACGGGCGCGAGTCCAATCACTATGTCACCGACGGCCGAGAAAAATATATCTGGTGGTCGCAAACCGGAGTCGAGCAATTCTTCGATTTAACGCAAGATCCGAAGGAAGAACGCGACTTGGCCCGTGATCCGCGCTACCGTGCCACGATTGCGGACTGGCGCCGACGATTGATAGAGGAGTTGGCCTCGCGGGAAGAAGGATATGCTGACGGTGAGCAACTGATAGCCGGAAGACCGCCGAAGGCCTGTTTGTCCCATGTGCTTGGCGCGTCAGGCGGCAGCCCGGATCGTACGTGAAGCCTATCGAAAGTCCCAGCCGTCGGCGTGCGGGCTGGGCGAACCGCCTTCGCCTCGGATGGCTAGAGTCTGCTCCTGCGGATTCAGCGTCAAGGCGAGTTGATTGTCGATGAAAAAGCGTAAACCGAACAGGCCGGGACCGCTATACGCGGGGTCGACCACACAGGCGACGGCGGGAAACCGTCGAGGGCTGAGCAGGATATCCACTTGACTCTGGTAAGCCTTGACCGAGCCGCCGATCCCACCGATGGGCAGTGGCCCGAGGTTGGGCAGTCCCAGCCTGCTAGCCAGGTCAGGCGGCAGCAGCATTTCGAACGCGCCAGTATCCAAGATGAAAAAAGGCGTCTCCCGGCCCAACGGCCCGACCACCGGCAGGCTAAATACGAAGGCATCAGAGACAATGTGACCACGAACGGTGAAATCCAGGTTGTGCCCTCGGGGACGGCGAGTGGGGGAACCGAGGGCTCCACCGATCAGCTGGCACAATAACCAACGAATTGTGGTCGGATTCATGGTGTCACCTCCCAGCGCTTTCCACCTTTCCACCTTATGCGGGGAACGGCAGAAGGTGAGCACGAGACCCTGCTGGGCACACTGGGAAGTAGGGAGCCAGGAGATGGCACGACGTGTCGTGGCGCACAGGAAAAAAGCGTACGCCGGAGGCGGTCATCGGGCGCCGGGCGCACGGTACCCCAGGGGGGCGCGCCTCCGGCCATGGCTAGGATCTAATCATTACCAATATCTTTTGGCGAGTTGAGCGGCATGGTTTCCGACGGGTAAACCATCGAAGCGGGCCGCTCGCCTGACTCATGACCCATTGCCCCGAAAATATCCGGGTAGCGTCATCCGCTTTCCGCCCCGAAATGCCGCCGGGGGGAGGCGGTTCCGCAGATGACTCCGTTCAAGATCAGAGCGAGGCTTCGTCCTCCTCGGGGCTGCCGTACCATTTATTGGCCCAGCTTTGTACGGCGTCCATTACCGGCTCGAGATCCCGTCCCTTGGGGGTCAACACGTACTCCACGCGAACGGGCACATCGGGATACACGGACCGTTTGACGATGCCGACCGCTTCAAGCTCTTTCAACCGTTCGGCCAGCATGCGATCACTGAGCGAGGGAACCGTTGCCACGATCTCTGAAAACCGGTGTTGGCCGAGCAACATGGCTCGAAGAATTAATCCCGTCCAGCGCTTGCCCAGCAGGGCGAAAGCGGCACTGAATTTTGGGCACATCTTGACATTGGGCATCAAACTCCCCCTTATACACACTAAGTTTAGCATAGTTCTTGACATTAGATAAGTAGGGGTACCCTAGTGACTCAATTACTGAAACTTATGGATCGTAACTGAATTTCTGGCGTGGTGGGGCGGCATCCGGCTGCTTGATCACGTTGGGGCGTCGCCAAACCCCATGGTCAGCCGTTGGCATTCTCTGTCGGTGGATGCCGCAGGCGAAATCAAAGGGCTTTTTTGCGGAGGATATCGAACCCTCGAACGCCGCCTATCTATCCTTCCGAACGTCCGCCTGAAAGAGCCACACCCATCCGGATGCTCCTGGCGGGGATAGAGCAGCGCTCTCCGCGAATGTCGCAACATTGCGAAAACCCGCGGTGATCCTCAGATTGCAGGACGACTGAGACGAATAATGTACTCGAGGTATACTATTGGGCTCATGGGTGTAGCAGAAACGGGGGGATTTTGAATGCGGATGTGGTCGGCGCGGCGACGGGGGGCACTTCAGGCTGGGACGGCAGGGTTGGCGGCGGCCTTGCTGGCTGCGGGACTCGGGAGCACGGTGGCCGCGGCACCGATACCGATGGCGAGGAAGCCGATGACCTTTTGGTTTATGGGCATCACGCTGCAGCAGGCCAGGATTGTGGACAATCTTCTCAGACCCTGGGCGCTGGCCCATCACACGCGGGTCAGCGTGACACCGGTGTCCGCCAGTGACTTTACCACCCAGGTCGACACGGCGATTGCGAGCGGCTCATTGCCCAATGTGATGGTGACCTCGCAGGGCTATCCAGATATCTATGCGTTCGACCATCTCGGGGTGGATATTTCTCGGTATAACCCGAAGTTTGCCGCCTATATCAAGAAAGAAGAACCGCCTTTGCTGGCGGCCGGTAATACGGTGTTCCACGGGCAGGTCTGGGGTGCACTGGAATCCGCGTCGCCCGAGGTTGCCTACGTTAACACGCGGGTCTTTCGCCAACTCCACCTCCAACCTCCTACGCGATGGTGGCAACTGGATCATGAGACGCTTCCGGTGCTCTTAAAGCACAAACTTCACTACGCGGGACCAGGGAACTCCGAATGGTTCTGGTACGCCGTCCTGTTTTCCTATGGAGGCCGAGTTTACTCTCCCGATGGCAATAAGGTTATTATGGCCTCGCCGGCCGGTCAAGCCGCGGTGAAGGCCTATCTGGCACCGTACATCCAGGACAAGATCTCGACCAGCACGGGCTCGGCCCAGACGATGGCGGATCTGTTTGCCAAGGGAAGCTATCCTTACATCCTCAATGGGTCCCAATTCCTCTCCAATATTGCCGCCGTGCCCAACTTTCCGACCAAGGACTGGACGGTGGCGCCATATCCTGGCGGGCCCAAGGGGGATTACACCTGGACCGGGGGGACCGCAGTGGCGGCCTTTAACCATGGGACGTTGATCAATCGCGAAGAGGTCGGCCTGATGCAGTTCTTCTGGAAGGCCAACGTGCAGCGGGCCCTCACCGAACGCTTCGCTCGACAGACCCAGACATTGTATACGACAGCCAACATGGCGGCCTGGCAGGGCCTGCGGGTGAAGGGATTGACGCCCCACGACCTAACCGTCATGCGGAAAATGGTGGCCGACAGCGTTGGCGTGCAGTCCCACACGCGCGTGACCAAAGCCCAGGTCCTGGGGATGGGGAATACCTGGCAGGCGATTCAAAACGAGTTTACGCGGATGACCACGGCGAAGCATGCGACCTTGGCGGCAACGACCCTGCTTCTCAAGCAGGCGGCTGCGATTCTGCAGAGAGGTCTGCGCCAGGCTGGAGGCTAGGCGCTCCTGCCAGCGAAGTTGCGGGGGAGAAGCCGCAACCCCCGTGGCGGCAACCAATTTTGATCCCAGGATCATCTGGACAGGGCACGAAAATTGGTGAGTATACGCGAAGCTGTGCAATTTCTGGCCGTCGCCGCTGCGACGTTGCGCCGACGGTCGGTGGAGGAGGTGCGCATGATTCTGGCCCACAAGATTGCCCTCAGGACTGCGGGTCGCAGGAACCGAGAAAACCCTCACCAACTCTGGCACAACGCAATCGTGGCTTCTCTGCTACCTGGTGGGGATAGTTCGCGTTCGCGCAGCGAGACCAGCTTGATGTCATCGGCTAGCGAGGGCACGGAGGGGCTCCTGGACGCGTACGATCTCCTCGTCGCCAAGGCCTCGCTGGGCCAGACAGGACTGCTTGACCGAATCGGCGCGGTGGATTGCGCAGATGCAGAGCGAACCCAGGCCATGCAGCAAATCCACCGCGATTTTCTTTGGATCGACGGCGCCGGTCCTTGATCGGCGCTCGTAGCCGCGCACTGCGATCATCCCCGGAATGCGAGCTCCCGAGCTGATCTACTCTCCCGAGGGTCCCGGCGGTGGCTCGGCGGCCTGCCAGTCGGCCCGTAACCAGGCCTGATAGCAGGCGGTTTGGGTCTCGTTGGCGTCTTTCAGCGGTACGATTTTCACGGTGTCGGGCGGCGCGGCGGCCAGGGTGATGGTAGCCGAGGTGAGCAGTCCCCGCCGGAAGAAGGTGATTTCAACCACCTCGCCAATCGTGTGATCCAGGCTGATCCGCTCTTTGAGTGATGCCTCGGTTGCGATCTCATAGCCGTTCAGCGCGACCAGGCGGTCGCCGGGATTTAGCCTCTCGGCGGCCGGACCATTGGTATAGGATACCTTGACGGTAAGTTCGTGGCCGTTTTTGACCTCGGTGTCGATGCCGAGCCACGGCAACGGGGCGTCAAGTGTGCGCTGGCCGGGATCGCCATCGTTGTCTTCCGCAGCGGGATTCTTGTACGTCCGCTCGAGACTGAGCCCCGCGTAATTCAGGAATTGTTCGAAGGGGACAGGGTCGGTGCCGTCGATGTAACGGCGGAAGAAGTCCTCGAAGGAGCAGTCGGCCACCTCTTCCACCGTCTCCTGATAGACAGACTCGGGAAAACCGATTCCGCGGGACCCGTAGCGGTCGTACAGACGGCGGAGCACTTCCACCAAAGAACCTTGATTGGCCGTGTGGTGCCGAAGGGCCAAATCGAGGCACATCCCGACCAAATCGCCCTTCAAGTAGTACGAAATCGTCCGATTGGGCGAATCGCTGTCCGATTTGTAGAACTTGATCCAGGTGTCGAAGCTCGACTCGGACAGGCTCTGGACCAGGCGGCCGGGGAGGGTTTCATAGCGCTTAATGCGATCCGCCAATGTCTTCAGATATTCCTGAGGGGTGAATCGCTCGGCATAGCGGAGCGACAGATCCCCGAAATAATCGGTGAACCCTTCCATCGCCCACAACAGGTGCGTATAGACTTCGCGCTGGTAGTCGAACGGGCCCAGCATCTCGGGGTGAATCCGCTTCACATTCCAAAGATGAAAGAATTCGTGCGCAATCAATTGTAGCACGCGGCGGTACTTTTTGCGGGGGCGGTAGGCGAAACGCTCGGTCCCGCACGTGGTCGAGTTCAAGTGCTCCAGTCCGCCGGTTGCCCGATCGGACAGATGCAGGATGAACGTATAGTGGTCGTAGGGCAACCCGCCGAATAGGTCGCGTTGCGCCTTGACGATGGTCTCGATGTCGGCGACCAGCCTATCCGGATCCTCGTTGCCGTGGCCCCAGATGGCGACATGGTGCGGTTTTTGGTCAACCTGGAAGGTGTATACACGGTGGGTTCCGACTTCTACTGGGGAGTCGATCAGGATGTCGTAATTAGCCGCGCGGTAGTGATAGGGGTTGTTCTCGACCCGCTCCAAGCCGGTTGCTACCTGCCATTCAGGGGGTGCCTGGATGGCGATATCCCACGGTGCCGTTCGGTAGTCATCCACCAAAAAGAAGAGCTGGGCACCGTTGAAGTAGGCGTGCGACTGATCGAGGTGACTCGTGTCGACTCCGAGCTCGAAGGCGTACACTTGATAGTGCACGGTCACCTCGGCCATATCTGCCGTGGTCGCGAAGGTCCACTGATTCTTGCTCTGGTGATCGACAGCGAGCGGCACGGATCCCGCGGCCACCCGGAGATTGAAGACGTGGCGGGAAAAATCCTGCACTTCGTACGCGCCGGGCGTCCAGACGGGGAGAGTCAAGGTGTGATCGCCGAACGGCAGCCCGACGATGTTTAGCGTCATGTGATATACGTGAGAGCCGGGATGGCGGCAGTCGACCGTAAAGTGAAAGATAGGTGTTGACATGTTTTCCCTCGCATCGTTGTGGATAGTGGATCGTCTTTGTCCTGCGCTAGCTTGACGGCCTGCCGAATAGGCTGCCGCAAATGCTAAATTCTAGACATCCGGCTCAAATCCTCTTTCCCGAAGGGGAGCTCAGCCGACCGTTGGATCTCAAATGGCTGCGGCCCGGATGCCCGTTCGATCGGTATTGGAGCATAACTAACAAGATGTCCCCGATAGCCAGAAACATCCTACATTTCTTGTTCGCGACCCCCTTAACTTTTGTTACGTTATACGGTATCTCACTTGATCGATCGTCCGATGTCGGATATAATGTGACAAACGCCAATCAAATCTAACACAATCACCAGGGGTTTAGGAATTTGAAGGGAGATTACATGCTCACCCCGTCACCCAGTTTTGTGAACGCCGGAGATACGGCATGGCAACTTATTGCGGCGACCTTGGTCGGGCTGATGTCCATTCCTGGACTTGCGGTGCTCTATGGCGGGTTGGTCAAACGCAAATTTGCGATCAACTCGGCTCTCATGGTTCTCTACGCGTTTGCGGCCGTGCTTCTGGTATGGGTGCTGTGGGGTTATCAACTGGGCTTCGGAGAGCCGTGGAAACTAGGACCGGGGATTTGGTCCAATTTGATTGGGACGCCGGGGTCGGCGCTTGGCCATTTGAGCGAAGAGGCGAGGGCGCGAATTCCACTGTTGGCCGGCAGCATGCCCGCCTTGAAAATGCCAGGGTCCTCCTTAGTCTATTTTCAGTTTGTGTTCGCCGCGATTGCGCCTGCCCTCCTGGCGGGAGCCGTGCTGGGCCGCATGAATTTCAAAGCCTGGATTCTCTTCGTGCCCCTGTGGTCCACGCTCGTCTATAGCGTCAATGCATTTTGGATGTGGGGGGGCGGCTGGCTAGCCCAACTGGGCGCGGTCGACTACAGCGGGGGGTACGTGATTCACGTCGCGGCCGGAATTTCCGGGTTCGTGCTGGCCTGGACCATCGGACCGCGGCTCAAGCGCGACCGGGATCACTTCCCGGCGAACAACCTGTTGTTTGCCCTCATCGGAGCGGGCATCCTCTGGTTAGGCTGGAACGGATTCAACGGCGGAGACCCGTACTTCGCCAACGCCGATGCATCGGCGGCGGTGATTAACACCAACATCGCCGCGGCCGCCGCAATGTTGGTATGGATGGTGTTTGACCTGTTTGCGCACGACAAGGTGAAATTGAGCGGCGCGATTAACGGGATTATCTCGGGGTTGGTGGCCATTACGCCGGCGGCGGGTTTTGTCAATGGAACGGGTGCGATTTTCATCGGACTGGCCGCGGGCGCGATTCCGTGGTTGACCATGAATCTTCTCGGCTCTCGCGGGATTTTTAAGCGGGTCGACGACACCCTGGGCGTCTTTCACACGCACGCGATTGCGGGTGCCATCGGAGGACTGATGACCGGACTGTTGGCGGATCCCCACATGATTGAGTATTTTGGCACCAAAACCGCCGCCAGTGTGAAAGTGACGGGATGGTTATACGGAAATCCCCATCAGTTCTTGGTGCAGGCGGTCGCCTTGCTGGTTATCGTCGGTTATGATGCGGTGGCGACCTGGGGGGTGACCAAACTCGTCGGATTGGTGGTTCCCTTGAGACTTTCGGCGGCAGCGCTGGAGGCTGGCGATGGCGTTATTCATGGGGAAGTCGCCTACGATGATGGGGTGGACGACGACGAAAAACGGCTGGGTCAGGTTGCGATGGGCTGGCTATTGCGCGCCGAGGCCGAACGGGCGCAAACGGCCCTGATGGAAGAAGAAGAGTCTGAGGACATGGATACGGACGATGCGGAACTCGTGGAAGCCGAGGCTGACGCGTAATCTGGGTCGGGTTTCGAGCAGCCTCTTGAAGCGTAATCCCTGCCACCGGGCTTAAGGAATGAAGACCTGGCCAAAAGGTTCGGAGGTTGCCCGGTACCGGCTGGCTGGGCGAATCGGGGTGACGGAGGGCCGAATGCGCTCGATGTCGCCCTGATGGTAAGCAACCCAGATTTGCGCTTCTTCTTTACTGATGCAAGTTGACAGCGGCCGACTTCGCAGGGAGGCTTCGGCTGCCGCTAGCGCCTTCGCCTCGTGCCGCAGTATCCCCAGAATCACGGGGTGCGTGGGACGCACGCCCGTCCAAGCTACGAATGCCGACGGCAACGCATTATTGCGACTGTGGTTGCAGGCACGGCAGGCTACGACACAATTATCCAAGGAGGTGCGCCCGCCCCAGCAAATAGGCAACACATGTTCCAACGTTGAACCCGGTTCTCCGCACCACCCGCAGGTTAGCCCGTCGCGGCGCCGAACTCTGTGATAAATCCGGCGGTAGGCCAGAGGACGGTAATTTAGCCGCAGCACTCCTTCATGCCAGATGGCCAGTCCGTCGTTCAGGTTTTGCTGCGCCTTTTCCAGGGTGCACGGACTCAGCGGACGTCCGTCAAGATCGACGACCGGCACCGTCTCGTGCACGATGATGTCATTGATCATTCGTACTCCTTGCAGCCAAGTTTCGAACCTTGGGGAAGCCTTAGCCAACTCGCATGATGGCGTGGCGGACGACCAGAACCACCTCCAGCATAACCTGAATGTCATCGGCGCGCAAAGCGAAAAAGCTTACGAATTGGTGAAATTTTGGAAGCGACGTCAGGAAGCGCCATCATGCTATGGTTGGAGGGGTTGCCGTATTGGCAAATTGCTGGGGCAGAATCAGGCCTCTGATCGAGGAGATCGGCCTCTTGCGAGGCCGACCCCTCAATAACGGTGCGTGTGACTTTCCCGCACACCGCTCTGACTGTTCTTGGCACCCCGTCGACCTCGGATATCCTGATACGGGGTCATCAAGAGCTTTCGGCGGGTCCCCCCCTGGGCTATGATGCACATGTCTCCCCCTCCGCGTATCGACCGCATGTCCCGTTGTCGGGGTACAGGACTGCCTACCTGGCCTCGCAGGGGGGGTCGAGGCGGTCACCCGTTAGGCGCCCCGTCGCTCCGCCGAGGTCGCAGCGTCTCCCGTTCATCCCGCCGCATCGGCATTCAGCATCCGCTTTTAACCTGCACATCTGGGGTGGGGACCTCGCGGCACTCCCTCTCTCCTTCGCCACGTGCCTCACGGTCGCGCCCCAGACGTATCGTTTGCGACATGGACCACGATGTCGTACCGAATGTCTATGGCCAAAGAGACACGGCCAGTTTGGCCATTAACAATTCCCCACCATGGCCACTAAAAAGCTGGCACGGTCCTCACCCTTGTCGGATGATCAACAGGGGGTCACCGATCCCCATCGCTAGAGTGCAGCGCGCCCTGCGTTCCAGGCCTCGATGCGCCTTACTTGGATAGCGGCCTGTGCAGTTGTATTTCGAACCCTGGCCGGGAGACATACGCGCAATAATCGACTTTCCCACGGTAATCCAAGTACGCCTGGTACTGCATGCGGACCGCAGGTTCCGAAATCCAGTCCAGCACCTTATCCTTAGCGACCCAACGACTGGCGGGGGTTTCGTCGGAAGTGCGTAAAGCTCCGCCCAATGGCCTGCACCCGAACGTCAGCAGGGTTTTCGTTGGAAGCTTCGTCATTCCGTCATGCGCTTGATATACCGCCGTGTTGGAATACACGCCGATCAAGTAATCCACCACCGTATCGATGCCGCTTTCCTCTTGGATCTCCCGCCGCAAGGCTTCGATGAGGTTCTCACCGGCTTCCACCTTGCCACCCGGGGGGACCCACTCTCCATTACGGGTCCGTACCAACAGGATTTGTCCTTGGGTGTCTTCTACCATTCCGTATACGGCGATAATATGAGTCGGTATCACCATCGGCATTCCCTCCGCGTGTCCACGATGTCCGCCAGGTGCGTTGTGGGGACTTTGTCGTGAGTTCTTCGCCGTCTAAGTTGTACCGGTAGGGGAGATCGTTTCCGCGCTCCTCAATACCCCGGCACCCGCACGGTGGCTCGGCAGTGTGCGCCGGCATAGACCCGAAACTCGGTGAATCCTCGGGATCAATCCACCGGAATCAGGCGTCCTTCGCGTTCCCACTTCCGGAATCCGTCGATGCTCATACCGAACATCTTGGCTGCTCTGCCAATATTCACAAATTGATCGTCCATCCTATTTTATCTCCAGATACTCTACGATCAATTATGATGCTTTACACGCAATTATCAGATGCGTCGTAAAACTCCGCCGTTCAGAGCGGAGATATAAGGCGTTGCCGTCAGGCAAATCTCTTGCTGAAATACACAGGTTCGTTCTTTGACAACTGGATACATTCGTGCGGTTGTCTCCCGCAATCGTGGGGGGCACGGCTTTAACGACTTTGGCTATGAGCGGTGCCTTGGGGCCGCCCCACGATCTAACCGAAAAGGTTTTAGCCACCAAGCCGGAAATTCCATGTACTTGAGCGTTTTCTACCGTCAAGCTTATCGTGTACGATTGGCCAGCAGTAAGCGCTGCCGGATCGCCTATCCCCTCAACGGTACGGTCAGCGGCACTGACGGACTTCTTATTCAGCGGCAGTTTCGAAGGGAGTTTTGGGAAGACCTCATTGATGAGGAGTGCTTCGCACCTTTATCGAAAAATCCATTGCAAGCCACGTATTGCCATTTATGCAACCCGGTCCCTCACCAACCTTAGGTGGCCCCACCAGCAGGGATTTAACGTTGTTCTGCGGGCCTGCCGCTTCCGGTCTTGGCACAACACGTATTGCAACGGCGCTGCTGCTCAGAAAAACGCTGACCCCATGAACGAGCCGGATAGATGCCAGATAACGAGGAGTTAAGCGAGCGTGGCAAACTCCGTGTCATCCGCCTTGCGGCCCCTTCTTGGATCCAGGGCGACGGCGATCTCCGCGGACGGATAGGAGCACCGCCTTCCAGATCGTTGTCTGATCGAAGGTCCATCGTGGCACGGGGGTTCATGGGGGTTTCTTCTTTCTCGCGGATCGCCGTGAAACGCACGGCTCCGCGGCAGGCAGCTATCCCTTAATTCCGGTGAGGTTGATGCCTTGGATAAAGGTGCGCTGGGTTAGGAAGAAGAGCAAGATCATCGGCAGGGTCGCCACCGTCGACGCCGCCATCAAGAGACCCCACTGTGTGCCATAGGCACTGAGAAAGGACTGCAGGCCCAGGGAAATGGTGTAGAGGGACTGACGGTTGATATAGATCAAAGGGCCCAGAAAGTCGTTCCACGCGTACATGAATTGAAACAGGGCCACCGTGGCCAATGCAGGCTTGGCCAGCGGCAAGATGATTCGGTAGTAAATGGCGAATTCACTGGCGCCATCGATGCGTGCGGCGTCTGACAGCGTCTGCGGGATGGTGAGAAAGAACTGTCGTAGCAGAAACGTGCTGAATACGCTGCTGCCAAAAAAGGTGGGGATGATTAACGGCTTGAAGGACCCAACCCAGCCGAGGGCATGGAATAGGATAAAGAGCGGGATCATGATGACCTGGAACGGAATCATCATGGTGGCGATCATGATCATGAAGACCGTCTGCCGACCTCGCCATCGTACCCGGGCAAATCCATAGGCGACCAGGCTGCTCGACAGCAACACGCCGAGAACGGTCGCCACGCCGTAGTAGAGCGTGTTGAGCAGGTAGCGAAAGAACGGAATGAATCCGAGAGCCTTGGGATAATTGAACCAGGCGAAGGGATTGGGAAGCCATACCGGAGGCCACACAAAGATCTGGCTCGGAAGTTTCAAAGAGGTCGACACCATCCAAAAGAACGGCAAGATAAATAGCAGGGCCAACACGATCAATACCCCGTGCCGGACTCCGATGCCCGCCAGGCGTCGCAACCGAGGAGGCTTTCGCACCACGGGCCTCGATGGGGTGTGGGCTACCGAAATGCTTTGGCGAGGAAGATCCATCGTGTGCGCGCTCCTTTCGTTGATCTCGGGCCGGAGAGCAATCGCCTCCGGCCCCTTTGCAAAGTCCTTACGGGGCCTGGGTGCCCACCAATTGCTGATTGGTCACGGTTTGCACATGGCGCAGCGCCGCAATGGGTTTTTCCCTCCCCTCGAGCACACCATCGACGGCATTGGTCATCTTGGTCTCGAAGTATTGTTCTACGGGCGTAACCGGGGTTACACGGTCAAAGCGGTTGGCTAACGCGGCCACGAAGTATTTGCGCCAGGGATTGGCGTTAACGAATTTTTTGTAGGCTGGTTGCTTGGTCACGGCAGGCGACGGAGGCAGCCACCCCCCCAAGGGGTCGTGGGAAGCCGCCCAGCGGACGTTGTGATATCCCGCCAGCCAGGCGATGAATGTCCACGCTGCACGGGGATATTTGGCGCCGCGGGGAATGATGTTGTAGTTGCCGTTAATCCAGGATGCGCCGTAATGGCCTCCGGGTGGAGCGGGTAAGGGGGCTACGCCATATTGGAGTTTAGGGTCGTTTTGCTGAATTTGCGGGATCTCCCACATGCCGTTGATGTAAAAGCCCGCTTTGCCCATATCGAAAGGATCCTCACCGCCGCCCGCCGCCGCGCTGAAGGCTGATGCAAATCCGCCGACTTTGGCGAACGGGTATTTCCGGTATTCGGCGATGAACTTCATCTCCTTAATCGCGTTCGGCGTAAGCAGGTTGTATTTGCCGTGGATGACGT
Source organism: Bacillota bacterium (assembly GCA_021797675.1). Classification (GTDB taxonomy): domain Bacteria; phylum Bacillota; class Sulfobacillia; order Sulfobacillales; family Sulfobacillaceae; genus JAJZXC01. The sequence goes on from JAJZZH010000151.1 coordinate 14,051, forward strand.
CGTTGACGTTGAAGACGCCGGTAAGCGCATCCCAGGTGTCCGCATAAAATCCCATTTGTTTGATCGAGCCACCCTTGCCGTACTTCCACATCTTGGCTTGATCGCTCGTCAATTGGGCCATCGTTTTGGGAGGGCGGTGGGGATTGAGTCCCGCCTGTTTCATCATCGTCTTGTTGTAAAAGAGCAACAGGTCGTTCATCGTCCACGGGAGCCCATAGAGCTTGCCCCTGTAGGTCGAGAACTTCAGGCTGACTGGGTAAAACCATGACCGCATCCCCCGGTAAGGTCCCTTCATGAACCGATTCAGACTCAGGATTGAATGATTTTGGGCGAAGGAGCCGATCGAAGGATTCCACTCGGTAAACACATCCGGGGGATTGCCGGCGGCAATCGCCGTAAGCAGCTTGGCGTCGCCGGACGCTGAGGGTACCGCGAGCGTTTTGACCTGAATCCCGGGATGCGTCCGATTAAAGTCCGCCACCATGTTCTTCACCAAGGTTTCCCATCGTCCCGACCACATGTTCCAGTAGATCAGGTGAATGACTCTTCTGGGGTGGGCAGGTCCCCGACGCGCTGCTTGCACGAAAGACGGAACGAGGCTGTTGGCTCCGACCAGCGCGGCGACGAAGGTGACGGTTACCCACCCTATGCGCGACGATTGCTTAACATCTTTCATCACATCCATCCATCCTTTCTTCCCTTTCTTCGATCAGGGTCGGCCAGGTTTCCAATTCTTCGCAAACGCCGCTAGGCGTCACTCTCCGCCGTAATAGACCCAGCGTGCGGACGAGCGAAAGATGAGCAGGGTGGCGAGCAAGATCAAGATAAAGAGAATCCACGCCATGGCGGAGGCGTAGCCCATATGCAGAAACTGAAACGCCTGCTGGTACATGTACAGAGAATAGAACAGGGTTGAGTTGGACGGGCCACCCGAGGTCATGACATAGGCCTGGGTAAAGTACTGAAAGGACCCAATAATGCCGAGAATCGTGTTGAACAAGATCACGGGACTGATAAACGGCAGCGTGATATACCGGATCTTGTGGATCCCGGTGGCTCCCTCGATGCTGGCCGCCTCATAGAGTTCCGTGGGTACGCCCTGCAGCGCAGCCAAATAAATCACCATCGGCGCGCCTAACCCCCAGAGTCCCATCAGGATCAAAGCGGGCTTGGCCCAGACCACCGAGAAGGTCCAGCCCGGCCCAGGAATGCCGACGTCACGCAAGATGGAGTCGATGAGTCCAAATGAGGGGTTGAAAAGCCAGAGCCAGAGGATCGACGCAGCTACCGCGGGAACCACCGCCGGCAGGTAAAAGATGGTGCGGTAAATGGCGAGACCGCGGACATTCATGTTGAGCAGGATGGCAATCCCGATGGCCAACACCGTCGACAACGGCACGGAAATCGCGGTGAAATAGAGCGTGTTGTACAGCGAGGTCCAAAATAACGAGTCATGCACCAAGGCTTGGTAATTGGCGAGGCCAATCCAGCGGGCCGGGGTCAGGATATTGTAATTGGTGAAACTGTAATACAGCGAAGCTACGAACGGAAACAGGCTAAACGCCAAAAAGCCGATAATCCACGGCGAGATGAACAGCCATCCCTGATAACTCTTTTGTAACCCCGAGGATCCCCGAGGCCCCGCAGCAGCGGTTAACATGAGTTCCGCCTCCTTAAGAGGGCCCAACCGTGCGCAACCCTGAACATCCTTGTGATTAGATCGTTCCAATTCTAGCACTCGTCACCAATAGGAGGCAAGTAACAGCCTCATAATGTCCATATTCAACAAAGTGTCAAACATAAGCAATGGCTGCTTGGCCTGACGATAGGGTGGTCTTTTCTTATCCGGTGACCGGCCTTCGTCCGGGGTGGTGAGTATGAAATCGCTCGGGGCAAATGCCGCCCGAATCCGAGAATGCATCCGCGGCGTGGTTAGTGGCTTCATTAAGGCATGTTGCACCCGCTAACTCTCGCCGTCGAAGATCAACGAGTACCCGTGATGGGCCAGGCGATCCATCATCGCCGCGGTCATCTGGTCGTGCGTAAAGACCGTGCCCCAGTGGTTATGAGTACTTAATTATTGGACTAAACCGCTGCGCGGTGGTTAAAAACCTTCCCTCTTCTCGATCCGAATTGGCTCTACGTCTTTCGCAATGACGGTGGGGGATCGTACACTGGAATGCGACGGGGTTTCGTCCTCTCGAACGCACCCCGGATGAAGGAGGCCCATCGTGGAACATTCCCCCTACGCGGACATCTTGCGGCGCATGCGCGACGATCTGATTCTGCGCAAGCTTTCGCCGCATACCGTGGCCAGCTATCTTACGCACGCCCGCCTGTTTTTGGCGTGGTGCGCCCGCCCGGCGGACGCGCTCGACACCGACGACATTCGCCGCTTTCTCGTCGCCTTGATCACCGAATACCACCTGGCTGCGTCCACCGTCAACGTCTATAGCGCGGCCATCCGCTTTCTGTTTGCCGTCACCTTGAATCGTTCGCTCAATTATCTGCAGATTCCGCGGCAAAAGGAGCCCCAGACCTTACCCGTGGTGTTACATCGAACGGAGGTGGCCGCCATCCTGGGCCAGGCTGTCGCCCCCAAACATCGGGCCCTGTTGACGCTCCTCTACGGGTCGGGACTGCGCATCAGCGAAGCCGCCGCCATGAAAGTGCCGCACATTGATTCCGCCACCATGCGGGTCCTGGTGGTGGGCGGCAAAGGGCAGAAGGATCGGTATACCCTCCTGTCGAAGGCCGCGTTGACCGCCTTACGCGACTATTGGCGGGCGTGCCGCCCGCACCATCCGGACGGCTGGCTGTTCCCGGGCTCCAACCCCTCGGGGCATATGACCCCGGCGGGGATTCGGTTCGCTTTTGATCACGCCGTGGCCCGGGCGCAGATCGTCCGTCCGGTGACGGTGCATACTTTGCGCCATGGTTTCGCCACGCATTTGCTGGAAGACGGGGCCACGCTCCTGCAGATTAAGGAGTTACTCGGCCACCGCAGTATTCCGTCCACGACCGTGTATCTGCATCTCGCCCATCTAACGGGGGGCTTGCAGAGTCCGCTGGACGCCTTCGTCGAACAGGTGGCCCATGGCGGTTGAAGTCCAAGATATCTTTGTCCAATATGGTCCGGCCTACCAGCAGACGCATTCCCTGACGCGCGAGCAACGGCAAGTGCTCGAGGCCCTTCAGACGTGTCGGACGGCCGCCTTAGGCGGCCATGTCGACGTCTGCGACACCTGCGGGGTCCTTCAGATCTCCTACAACTCCTGCCGCAATCGCCACTGTCCCAAGTGTCAAGCCCTACGCCAAGCCCGGTGGGTGGCCGCGCGGACGGAGGATCTGCTGAATGTGGGGTACTTTCACGTCGTCTTCACCCTCCCGGAGGCCCTGCATCCCGTGGCGTTACAGAACCCTCGGGTGGTCTATGGTCTGTTGTTTCGCGCGGCGGCGGACACCCTCACCGAGTTGGCCGCCGATCCGACCTATTTGGGGGCCCGCATCGGGATGACCGCCGTCTTGCACACGTGGGGCCAAAACCTGATGTACCATCCCCATCTGCATGTGATCGTCCCCGGCGGGGGCCTGACCCCCACCGGCACGTGGCAGCCCTCGCGGAAAAAGTTCTTTCTTCCGGTCAAAGTGCTGAGCCGCGTGTTTCGGGGCAAGTTTCTCGCCTATTTGCAGGAGGCGCAGCTCGAATTTCACGGGGCCGTCGAAGCTCTCCGCGATCCCGGGGCGTTTGCCGCTTGGCTTACGCCGCTGTACGCGAAGGAGTGGGTCGTGTACTGCAAACCGCCCTTTGCCAATGCCCGCCGGGTGGTCGCCTATCTGGGGCGCTACACCCATCGAGTGGCCATCTCGAACGCGCGCATCCTGCGCCTGGAAGCGGGGCAGGTGACGTTTCGGTGGCGGGACTACCGGGATGGGAATCGGCAGAAGGAGAGGACCGTGTCGGCGGAGGAATTTATCCGGCGCTTTCTGTTACACGTGTTGCCTCCGGGGTTGACGCGGATTCGCCATTATGGCTTCTTAAGTCCGCGCAACAAGCCCACCCAGCTCAAGCAGTGTCAACGCCTGACGCAGACGCTGCCGCCGATCGACGTGCCTCGCACCACCCTGGAGCTCTTGCAACAGCTCCTCGGCCGGGATGTGACCGTCTGTCTCGCCTGTGGGGTCGGCCATCTCCGACGCCTGCGGGCGTCCCCGGCGGACCTCTTAACTGCATAGCGGGTCTCCCGGTCGTAGCCCCTTCGGTGGGGAGGGGGAACCTGTCGCGTCCGATGGCGCTGACCTCGGGTCGCACCCTCGGCGGGGCCCGCATCGCCGGGCAAAGTGCCCTGCCGTCGCCGTCGATGGAGGGGGTCCGGAAGATTGATTGCCCATAGGGCGCTCGACCGACCGCGGTGTAGTCCAATAGAGTTATCGCAAGTCCTTGGCAGTGCCTCGTCAGGGACCTTTTTTGTTCCTCAGGACTTCCGATAACTCTCTATTTAGTATGCCTATTGACCGAGGATTGGTGTGGGATCCATCGGGCTAACGGCCCCAATAAATTCCACAAATTCTCGTTTCCTGACTTGCGGAACTTGGGTTGCAAGGGCTTTGTTGGTGCTGGACGCACCTGGTGCCCGCGCGGTAAGTTCGGGTTTGCGGTGATTCCCGTCGCATTTTGCGACGGGCTATTGGCGTGCGCTCAATGCGCCTCCAAGAGACGGTTCCTTGCAGCTGGCATCAGTCGTGAGAGCGTTGCCCTAAACCCTTCAGACATAGTCGCCTCATACGATCGTAATATATGGGGGCTAATGGGTAAGGATTAGGGCTTTAGCCGTGGGGTCTATGACCGGCGATCAAAAACCTGAGCCCGAACGTCTTCGGGCAACCTCGCCTTGACCCATTCAGCGTCCGTAGGCTCATACAAGCCGGTCGATAGATATCGTTCTCCCGCGTCGGCAAAAATGAGCACCATATGTCGGCCTGCATACTCACCAGTTTTGGCCAACTCTTCGGCGGCGTGGTACACGGCGCCGGAAGAGATGCCCACCAACACTCCTTCTTGCCGGGGCAACATCCTTGCCGCTGACCAGGCCGCATCATCAGTGACGGACACCACCCGGTCGACGACCTGGGGGTCATAGACGGCAGGGATGAACCCAGCACCAATCCCTTGAATCTTATGAGGCCCGGGCTGACGGCCGGACAGCACCGACGAACCCGCCGGCTCGACCGCCACAACCTCTATCGACGGATTCATCCGCTTCAGGTAGCGGCCTGTGCCAGCGATGGTGCCTCCGGTGCCTACTCCGGCAACAAGCACGTCGATGCGGCCGTCAGTATCCTGCCACAGTTCAGGACCGGTGGTTTCTTCATGCACCCGGGGATTGGCCGGGTTTTCGTGCTGCCGTAACATTAACCCTTCATCCATGGCTTGAGCCGCCGCCTTGGCGCGTTCGATGGCGCCTCGGGTGCCCTCGCTCTGCGGCGTCTCAATGACGGTGGCGCCATAGGCCCAAAAAAGCTGTTTGCGCTCCACACTCTGCCCCGCCGGCATAAAAATGATCAGCCGCAGCCGAAGCTCTGCGCAGACCATGGCCAGGGCAACGCCTGTGTTTCCGGACGTCGCCTCGATAATCACCGTGTCGGCGTGGATCAATCCGCGATCGCGCGCATCTTGGATCAACGACCAAGCGGTCCGATCCTTGATCGACCCTCCCGGATTAAATCCTTCCAGCTTAGCCGCCACGTTGAGGGCATACCGATTCGAGATACTGGTCAAGCGCACCAACGGAGTGCGTCCAATCAAACGTTCCAATTCTGCCATAGCCCGTCCTTCACGTTGGGACGCGTGAGCGCCAACTGAATATGATTATACCGTATCTCTAGGACTCTGGTCGACGTCCTCTCCATCCTTTGTCGACGCGAGGTTCTCCGAAACTATACCGACCATTGCCTGTCGAAATTCCCGTATGCTGCGACCGAGGCCGGCACCGATTTCCGGCAGTTTCTTGGGACCAAACAAGAGCAGTGCGACAATCAGCAATAGAATGATGTGGACCGGATTCAGCAAATCAAATCCCATCGATACTCCCTGCCTTTCCGCGTGTTTCCCTCTGCTCCCTTGATTGGCTGATGCCTTCGTGGCAACGCGGCCAATGACGCGGTGCGAATTGGCGTCCGCTATCGGTTTCCCCGCAACCGACCATACCGCGCAATGACATCCGTGTGCGCCAGGTACTCCCAGTGGTCTCCAAGGGGCTCGAGCCGGATTCCAGAGGCTTTGTAAGCCAATGTCCACTCCAAGAAGCGATCGGCCAGCTGCGGATTTTTGGGCAACAGCGATCCATGGAGGTAGGTGCCGATGACGTGATTGCGGATGGCACCTTCCGTGCAGTCGGTGCCATTATTGCCAGATCCCTTGCCGACGCTTGCTAGTGGGGTCGCTCGGGGGCCCAAAAAGGTCCTCCCCCCATGGTTCTCAAATCCCACCAACGTCTTCGGCGTGATGTCAATAACTCCAACCTCGGCCACCACGTTGCCGATTTGTCGCCGGTGACTCCCGGCTTCCGTACGCACATCTAAAAATCCTGCCCCAGATAAGGTACGACCATCGGCTGTCACATATTCCTGCCCCAGCAGCTGGTATGCCCCGCAAATCGCCAACATGGGCAGACCCCGCTCCAGCCGGGGAACGATGGCTTCTGCGCGGTGCAGAAAATCATCGGCAATCCGCACCTGGTGCGAATCTTCACCGCCGCCCATAAACAGCAGGTCGATAGCATCCCAATCGACCAGGCTGCCAGGTTCAATGGGCACCACCTCGACTCCCATGCCCCGCCACTGCAGTCTTCGGATAAGCGCCAGCACATTGCCGCGGTCACCGTAAAGACTCATCTCAGCCGGATAGAGGTGGCCCACTCTTACCGTAACGTCCACGCCCACCTTCATCCTTCGCTTCTATCAGGTGTCGGCGACAACTTCCTCGTGGCGAAGAAATCTTTTACAGCCATCGCCCGGTAATCATCACTAAAAGGATTCCGCCCACAATACTGACCAGCACCGTAACCCTGATCATTAAGCTTACCGCCATCAGGATCATCGAGGGGTCCAGATTTCGCTCCGTGCGCCCCACGGGTCTCGCCAAAGCCAAGACACCGTTCGTCATCCGTGCACCCCCAAGGCGAATTCCCAGCGCTCCCGCCATCGCTGCCTGCGAGTGACCAAATCGCCAAACCGAACCTGGTGACGGGCTGGACCGCACCGACTCCCAGGTAGACCAAAAACGTCCTTCGGTCGCCGCCACGGCCATGATGGCCCAACTGGTCAACGCCTCCGGCAGCGCCCGGGTCACCTGGTGCACGGCGTGAGCAATACGATAGGGGTATTCGCCCCTGCGATGACCCTTCTCGGCCACCCCGTCCAAGGCGGCAATCGCCTTGTAGAGCCATAAGAAGGCGGGGCCCCCAATCAAGGCAAAGAATAATGGTGCAACAATCGCCTGGCCCAAGTTGTCCGCCACTGATTCTACGGTCGTTTTGATCAGATCCCGTGGCGACAAGGTGCCCGTCGGGCGGCCGGCCACCCTCGATAATTCTTCCCGCGACTCGTTCGTCCGGCCAATGACCAAATTGTGGTACACGGCCAACGACTTTAGCACCACGCTGCGAATCGGCAGGCCCCAGAACGTAAACACCACGATTCCCGCCCGAAATAACCAGACCGAAAGCCAATCCATCGTCACCAGCAGGGCCGTGATGGTCCCGAACACCGTCAGCGATACCACCGATAACCAAAACACTGAGGCCAGCGGCCCCCGCTCACGAATCGGGTTGCATAATCGCTCTGCCCCGAACGAAACTAAGTTCAGCGGATGGTACCGCCAAAACGGGTCGCCCAGAACAAGATCCAGCACCGCCCCTAAAAGAATCCACGCAGGTTGATCGAATCCGGACCACACCGCCCCTATTCGACTCGCCCACATCACCGACTCACCTCTTCGTGTTCCGCAAATCATGCGCTTCAGATTGGGTGACGGGACCGACCGAACAATGGCACTGACCGCCATGATCGTAGACTCCCCAATCCTCTAACCCAACCGCTCAATGTCTAACCCCATGTTCGCGATCAGCTTAGCACATTCTGGGTCGACTGAGGATCGGTCAAACGCCCCGGTGGCCGCCTGACCGAACACATTTAACCGGAACCGAAACGAGCGTCTCGGTGCGGGAATATGCACCTGCGGTTAGGTCCAAACGTTGGCACATTGTCTGTGCAAGGATGATCCAACGCGAAGCAGCCTCCGGCTTCGATAGCTAGTCGATTCCGGGGGCCACCTTGCTGAGCAGGTTCTCTATCCGCGCAACCTAAAATGGTGATAGGTCAATGGCACCGACCATCGAGGCTCCCCACCCCCTAGTGAGTTGGTGTATAGCGAGAGCTGAAAGGAGCCATCGCCGTCATGGACACCGTCACCGGGCGGGTCCGGGTCGTCTTGCCCAGCCGAGCCCGAGACTGGGCCGAGCCACGAATCTTCTTGGCGTGTTTTTTCACCCGACGATCATTGACCGCTGGCGAATTTCCTCGTGTCCGCTTTCCGCCGCGGCCAACCTGATGCTTGGTCCGCCGAGCAAACCGTATCGCCTTGCGACCAGCCTTTTTGACCGCCCGCTTCCCGCGTTTGGTCGCCTTGGCCCCCAATCTCTGGCTCCGCTTAGCTGCGGTCTTGAGCCCCTGCTTGCCTTTGGCGGTGCCGCTTTGCACATTGTGCCCACCCTCGCGCATCCCAGCGATTGTCTTATTACCAGCCCGGTGGACATTCGGGCCCAAGGCCGCCGCCCCGCACCCAGCCGTCAACATGAGTGCGGCCAAGGCCCCGACCGTCCAGTATTTCACGTGCGGCATCAGAACTCCCCCTTATTCAGTTTGCCTACAGCATTCCCAGCCGGGCGCCACCTATCCGTTCATTCCGGCCGGGCGCCCACCGTGTCCGCGATTGGCCGGCCCATTGTCTTCAAAAAGGTTCCACGGCTGGCGCGAGGCAGTCCCTGCCGTGGTCGCCCGGAGCCTTCCAAGTGGGTATAATAAGGCACGTAATTTCTTGCTCGGAAGGAGTGCTGCATGTGGAGACGCCAACCATAGGCGGCGATCTCGGTCGGCGCCTGCGCGAACAGATCGAGCAAACGTACCTCACCCAAGGACAGCTGTTTGGCATGGTTCCCCAATCCGCCCTGACCGTTGAAGAGCGCCAGCAATTGCTCACGGCCGGGTGGACGTCACGGAACTTTGTCGATGCACCCATGATGGAACCGCCGATGCTGGAAATTCGCTGGCCCGATCTCAAGAGCCGGCATCGTGACGCCACCATTCACCGCGTCTATCACCGGGTTCCGGCGCAGACACCCTGGATCGGGAACCGTGCCGAGATTTTGGAGGAGATGCTGGGATCCGCCTGGGAGGCTAAGGAAGACGAGCTGAGGACGGTGCTCAGCGCGTGGTGTTATGCATCAGCCTGGACGACGCCGACAGTAGAACTCGAATCCACCCAGCCGGTGGAATCGTCCGAGGTCTTTTTTTTCTACACGGAGGCTATGCGTACGGCCACATTGCGCATTTTGAAAAAAGGCACCGGTGCTCCGAATGAAACCGACACCTTCTGGGATTTGCTCGACGCCCTAATCAAGGACGAATGAACTGCCCGGTCCCTCAGTTCTCGGGCTGATCCGTCGGTATCAAAGGGGCAATCTCGGACTCGCCAGCGGAGGCATGCAGTCTGATTCTCCCGCTCCTACCATTTTGTACACTCGGTTCGCCGTCGCATGCGGCGAACCATTTCTGAACCCCTCCCCACGGCTAAAGCCACGCGGACCATCGCTTGGGCACGCGTCGCCGCAGACACCGGTTTGCGATAAGGCCGTCGTCCAGGGGTTGAATTCGACCACTGCCGGCGCTTTCAGCCTTGCTGGTCTCAATGGTCAGAAACACGTTGGGATCCCGAACGCTGAAGGGATCGGCCAAAACGCTTTGGGAAAGCCTGGGGGCTCAACCCCTCGCTTTGGATCGTGGTGTCCCCGGCGAGGATCTGATGGCAGATACAATCGACGGTAGGACGGATTCGCCCAATCGCAGGGGGGGACGGGCCAATGGCCCTAAAAGGCCGTGGCGCGGCAGGAACTTTGATTGTGGCCTATAAAGATCGCGTGACCCGGTTTGCCTTGGATGGCTAGCGTGTGGACTTGTCCATCCTGCGGAGTGACCAGTAACCTGGGAACGCAACATCAACGCGACGATTGATCTCAAACAACTGGCGGTCCGAACTGCCCCACCCATCGCGTCGACTTCGGCAACAATGCCGACGGTTCCGTTCTCCAAGGACGTAATCGCATGGGAAAGTCACGCCGGTTAGATACGAAGCGAGACCCGCCGGCTTGCCAGCGGCTTCGGCGCAGGCAGGATTTGGTGGTCCTCAAAGACCACCGAATTTGCAGCAAAAAAGATGGGCAGACGAATCATTGACGAAAAGGTTCCGCGCGACTAGACTGCCAATAACTGACCCAGTCCCGCATGACCCGTAGGATGAGCCGTTTGCCCAGGGGGCGTAAACCGCTTCCGCCATCGGTCGCTCGGCGGATTCAGTCCCCAAGCAGGGAGACGAGACAGGCCCCGGGTTCCGTGGCATTAGACACCCGTAGAAGAAAGGCGGCAGCCATGCAGCACGTTATCGTGATGGGAGCGGGCAATCTAGCCCGCGCACTCGTGAAGGGCTGGCTTGACCAGACCCCTTTGGGCATGAAACTTTCCATATTGACCCGTTCCAACGCCTACCAAGAGCGCGGCTGGGTCGTCGACGATCGGGCTATCCCCACCTACGACCCCGAAATTCTGACCACGGCGGACATTATCGTCCTCGCCGTCAAGCCCAAAGATGTCGGTGCAGCCCTGACCACCGTCCACACCTATGCCCCGGCAGAGGCTTTGTTGCTTTCTTGTGTGGCGGGCGTAACCCTGCGAACGTTGACCGGGGCTCTGCCGCAACGGTCGATCGTCCGCTCCATGCCCAATATCGCCGTTGCCGTGCACGACGGTACCGTGGTGGTGGCTGACGGCAACGGCCTTGAGCACGCGCTGTGGCCGATCCTCAAATCGTACCTAGCTTGCCTCGGCCATGTGGCGGTGGTTTCCGAGGTGTGGCTCGATCCCGCCACCGCCGTGTCCGGCAGTGGTCCAGCCTACGCCTATGTCCTGCTGCAGGCCCTATTGGAAGCCGGCAGCCAAATGGGCCTGCCTGACTCCTTGGCCAGGGAATTGGCCGCGCATGCATTGCGCGGAGCGGCCGAACTTGCCCTCGCGTTTCCGGAGCGGACATTTTCGGAGTTGACACGCTGGGTCGCTTCCCCCGGGGGGACGACCGAAGCAGCCCTTGCCGTTTTGAAGCGCACGGAGGTGGAAGACACGCTGCGTCGGGCGATTGTTGCCGCGGGCAGCCAGGCCGCGCGCCTGGGGCAAACGGGACCGCAGGCCTGACCGTGGCGCAAGCCCTCCCCTACGAAGCAGGAGGGCTTGCCGGGATATCGGTTGGGTTACGCGTTACAGGTGGAACTTTTCCAAACGCCGGTTGACGCTATCCCAGTCAATGTTGCGCATAAACGCGTCTATGTAGGGAGCGCGTTTGACTCCATAGTCAATGCCGTACGCGTGTTCGTACACATCCAAAATAAGCAGCGGATAGGCTCCCCAGGGTACCCCGACGTTGTGGGCATCCTGGCCGAAATTGTGCAACTTGCCCCCGTCGAGCTCATAGGCCAACACGACCCATCCGCGGACCGCCAGCCCGGTTGCTTTAAACTCCGTCTCCCATTTGGCATACGACCCGAAATCCCGGTCGATCAGCTCGCGAATCCGTCCATGGGCTTCGCCGCCCTTGCCGCCTAGATTGTCGAAATACCACTCATGCAGCAGCGACCCGTTGAGGCAAAACGTCTCCTCAGTCTTCATGGCCCTCAGGTCGCTATAGGACTGGTTAGCCGCAGCATAATCCACCGTGCCAAGCTTACCGCGGATTTCGTTCAGTTTGGCAACGTAGCCCTTATAGAGAATGCCGTAGTGTTGATCCACTTCCTCCTTGCTGATGCCATTCATCGTCAAGCAACTCTCTTTTATCGGCTTGGTTTCCCGTTGCGTTGCCATATGCGGCCTCCTTGTATCTGAAATTCCACCATACAGGGTGGTTAGCGCTTCATCTGCTAGTATAGCAAATCTTGCCGACAAGAATCCGCAAATTCCCTGGGGGGATAGGCCTTATGAACTAGGCGGCGCCTGGCCGCAGTTTCGGGGCGAGAACGCGCGGCACCCGAGGTCAAGGCGCGTGACATCCTTCGATGCCGCTCCCGTCCCTAGCCCATTCGAAGGAGATGTGCCCGGTAACCGACTGGCCCGCGAGTGCGTCTGGCGTTGGAGCCCCCTCCCCGGACGCGTCTCGGTCGGAGACGGCGCACAATCTTTACGCGGATCTGGCTGGCGGGTATGCTAACGATATTGATGATCCTGGGGGGAATACATCACCTGGAGGGGAGCATAAAGTCCTATGGTTGAACCACGCCCCGAAATTCTCAGCATGCCCGAATACACGCCCGGCCGGTCGGTAGCTGCCGTTGAACGCGAACTGGGAGTGCATGGGGTGATCAAGCTGGCCTCCAACGAAAGTCTGTGGGGAACGTCGCCCGCGGTGATCCACGCCGCCGCGGAGAGCCTGCAACGGCTCAACGTATATCCGGAAGTCATTCCCACCGACTTGGTAGAGGCGTTGGCTCGTCACTCCGGGTTTGCAGCCGACGCGATTTTGGTCGGTAACGGGGCCGATGAACTCCTGCGCCTGTTGGCCACTGCCTACGTCCGCCCCGGCGACACCGTGCTCTATCCTCACCCGAGTTTCGCGGCCTATCCCTATGCAGCCCGACTCATGGGCGGAACCCCGGTGGCGGTGCCGCTTCACCCCGAAGGTTACGTCGACCTGGAAGCCACGGCCGACCGGGTGGACGCATCGACTCGGCTGATTTACCTGTGCAGCCCCAACAGCCCGACCGGGGGGATCTTCACCCAATCGCAATGGACGCTTTTTCTCGAGCGCGTCGGGACCCAAGCCCTGCTCGTCATCGACCAAGCCTACCGCGAATTCGTTGACGACCCCGGCTATGCCCGCATCGAGGACGCCATCCGACAGGGTCTTCCCGTGGTCATGGTCCGCACGTTTTCGAAACTATATGGTCTAGCCGGCGCGCGAGTCGGATGGCTCGTGGCCGACCCGCCCACCGTGAGCCTTTTGCACCGCGTCCGCGAACCTTTTTCGGTCAACCGGGTGGCGCTAAGCGCGGCCGCCGCGGCGCTCGCCGACCCGCCCTATTTTGAGCGCGTCCGCCGAGAGACGCTCGTCCTTCGCCGCTGGCTCACCGCCGAACTCAGAGGCCGGGGATTTTCCGTGTTGGAAAGCCAAGCCAACTTCGTTGCCTTCGACTGCCGGCGAGATGCCGTCGAGTTCACCCGCCGCCTTGAATTCCACGGCGTGGTGGTTCGGCCGGGAACGAGCTTCGGACTGCCAACCCACTGTCGCGTCACCGTTGCTCCCCAGCCCGCCCTGGCGCGATTCTTCGAAGCGCTCGACGCGGTGACCCAACAGCCCTAGCGGGTCGCACGGGAATTGCCCGCAGTCCGACAATCGGCTATCATGATTTTAATCACGCGAATGCGTCAGTGAGGTGGATCGTGGAATCCTGGTTGCGAGCGGAGTCGGAGCAGATTCGTCAGACCAGCGCCCTTATCGGCGACCTGGTCGACTTGGGTTTTAGCCCAATTATCACCTCCCCTACCCACGACAGCGCGGTGCGACGTGACCACACGCTGGCCATCATCGAGCGACTGTCCTCGTGGTCGCGGGCCTCTCTCCGATTTCCCTTCAAGATCTTCTCATCGGGCCCCGTGTTTGAACGCGGACGCTGGGCCGAGAGTCTTGATGTGGAAGTGCTCGAAGATGCCGTCGGACCGTCTGAAACCATCATTTTCGACGTGCTCACCAAGCTCATCACGGAGCGCAGCCAGCTCACTTCAGCAGACAATCTGGTTTTCGTGGTCGGACATCTTGGACTCCTCCGCGATCTCTTGGGGCAATGCGGTCTGTCCGAGGAGGAGGTGGCTGCGGTCGAAACCGCTTTTGCGCACGGGAATTGGGCGCGGGGAGAGCAGATGATTGCCCACGCCGACGCGGCCCTGCTCCCCCTCTTCCGACCGGCAACCGTCGAATCGGCTTCAGCCGCGCTGGACGATGTGGCCCGCCGACTACCCCATCTCCACTGGAAGGCCTGGCATTCCGAATTGCCGCGCCAGTTGGCGCCCGTGCCATCGGTTCGTTGGGATTTGAGTTTAACGGGCTCCTGGCCGTATTACTCCGGGCCGGTATTTGCCCTCTATGCGCGCGGCCAGGGCGACGCGCTGCTCAAGGGAGGGCGCTTTTCCGTGCATTACCAGGACCGCGACTGGCATGGCGTCGGCTTTACCATCTCGTTGCCGCAGTGGTTTGGGCGGCGCTAAGCCTGAACGGCAAGTCGGGCCAACCAGCACGCCCACGCCGTGGCTTGGCGTGGGGCAGGGTTGGAATAGCGATTGGAGATTGGGAGGAATACGAGTGACCGCGCCACCGCGCTTTGAGGACGTTCGAATCGCCATCGCCAAGGGCAGGATTTTAGAACAGGTCGTCCCCCGCTGGCAATCGGCAGGGTTGGTATGGCCGTTGGCGGCCGAAAGCCGCCAACTCTGGTTCGAGGGAACCCCAGGGGGTCCGGGCGGACTCATCGTGCGCGGCCCCGACGTGCCGGTGCTGGTGGCGCGGGGAGCGGCAGACCTCGGCATTGTTGGCGCGGACTTGCTTGAGGAGCAGGGCCCCATCGATGTGCTTGAGGTCGCTGACCTCGACCTGGCGGTCTGCCGGGTCGTGCTGGCCGGTATCAAACCCGAGCTTCCCGATGGACCGTTTGTGGTAGCCAGCAAGTACCGCCGGATTACCGAGCGGTACCTCGAGCGTAGACATTTCCAAGCGGATATCGTGCGCCTTTCCGGAAGCTTGGAACTCGCTCCGCTGATTGGACTGGCTTCGTATATTATCGATATTGTGGAGACTGGGGAGACGCTTCGCCAGCACCGTCTTCGCGAAATCGAAACGGTCATGCCGTCGCACGCCCGGTTGATCGCCAATCCGGCCCACTGGCGCTCCAAACCCGAAGTGGTGGTCATTCGCGATCGGCTGATGCGTCACATGGCCTAGTGGCTCTTGTCCATTTCTTCGACCAGGAACCGCAATACAAGATTTGTGGTATTGCTAGCCCTATTTGGTTGTAGCACTGATCGTAGGGAATTGAATTTATGGAAGGGCTAGGCAGTCCGCATGCGGCCATCAAGAATATGGAGAGGAGCCTTCGTATGACCGACGTCAGAGCAATTCTCGACCAGGTGCGCGAACGTGGCCGCGACGCGGTGCTGACATTTACCGAACGCTTCGACGGCGTCCGGCTGACCGCGGACCAGTTAATTTACGACCCTCGGGACGTCGACGCTGAGGAGCCGAGGGCAGCCATCCGCGAGGCGATTGATACCGCCATCCGCCGTATCCGTGCCTTTCACCGTCAAACGCGCCCGGCATCGACGGGCAACCTAACGGCCGAGGCAGGCCTCGAATTGCGAGAACGCTGGGTCCCATTGCGGCGCGTAGGGGTCTATGCGCCGAACGGTCAGTACCCTTTGATCTCAAGTCTTTTGATGACCGCCATCCCCGCCCAGGAAGCGGGGGTAGACCGGATCGTGGTGGCGATTGCGCCGCGCAATCATGCACGCACCGACCCGGCATGGACTTACGCGCTGCGCCAACTGGGTCTGCATGAGGTGCTTGCCACTGGAGGCGCCCAGGCCATCGCTGCGATGGCCTATGGCATCGAAGGCCTCGATCCCGTCGATCTGATCGCCGGTCCCGGCAACCGGTATGTCACCACCGCCAAGCAGCAACTCTTCAGCGACGGCGTGGTGGGCATTGACCTCATCGCAGGACCATCTGAGGTGCTAATTATCGCCGATAGTACGGCTAATCCGCATTGGATTGCGCTCGACCTGCTCTCCCAGGCGGAGCACGCGGCCGATGCCAGCGCCGTACTCGTTAGCTGGGACGCCGATCTGCTCGGCGCGGTCGAGACTGTTGTCGAGGCTGAACGCCACGCTGACCCCTCGCGCATCGTGGGCCGGATCACCTATAAACCCGTCGACAGTCCCCAAGCGGCCCTCAGCTTTTTAAACCAGACCGCCCCCGAACACGCGGGACTCGTGGGCGAAGCAGCCGAGGCGCTAGCCCCGGGCGTGCGCACGGCGGGCGCTCTCTTTATTGGAGCCATGGCCAGTCAGGCTCTGGGCGACTATCTGGCAGGTCCCAGCCATGTTCTGCCAACGCATCGCAGTGCGCGATTTCTCTCGGGGCTCTCAACCCGGACGTTCATGCGGCGGATGTCAGTGATTCGAGCAGGGGCCGATCTCTCCGCCAATTTGTTGCAAAAGGGGGCCATCCTGGCCGACCTGGAAGGCCTGATCTTTCACCGTCGGGCGCTGACCGACCGTCTGCGCGGCGAGAACGACCGCGTTGCGCTCAAGGAGGACCGCGATGAACCGCACGGCTAGCCTGCATCGCACAACGAACGAGACGGATATCCGGCTCGAACTGGATCTCGACGGAGGATCTACGGATAGCCTGATCGAGACCGGCCTGCCGCTGTTCGACCATTTTCTCACCGCCTTAGCGCGTCACAGCGGATACGGAGTTCGTCTAGGCGCGCGGGGCGACCTCGCCGTGGATCCCCATCACTTGGTGGAAGACGTAGGCATCGTCTTTGGCGACGCCCTGACCCGTGCCCTGGGCGATGCCAAGGGCATTCATCGCTACGGCCAACGCTACCTCCCCATGGACGAAGCCCTGGTCCTGGTGGTGGTGGACATTTCGGGACGCGGCCAGTGTTTTTGGACCGGCGCCTTTCCGGACCGGCCGATCAACGGGGTGGCCAGCGAAGTCTGGCCGGAATTCTTCAAGGGCTTTGCTGGGCACGCGCGGACAACCGTACACGTCGTCTGTCAAGCCGGCACCAATGCGCACCACGTGATCGAGGCCGCATTCAAAGGACTCGGGCAGGCCCTGGCCGAAGCCACCCGGATCACCGGCGAGGCCACCGTTCCTTCCACCAAAGGCGTGCTCTGACGCTTTGCCGACGGGTAAGGGTAAAGGTAAGGAGGTTGCCGGATTCATGCAAGTAGCCATTGTCGATTACGCCATGGGCAATTTGGGCAGTCTGCAGGCGTTGGCGGCCCGCATTGCACAAACCGCCGTGATTTGGCGACAGGGTGAGCTCCCCCACGGTACCGACTGGATCATCCTGCCGGGGGTGGGCTCCCTAGTCAACGCCGTCACCGAACTTCACCGGCGCGGGCTGGCCAACCCTCTGGAACGAGCGTATCGCGACCAGATTCCGATTCTGGGCATCTGTCTCGGCGTTCAGCTCTTCTTCGAATCCGGGGAGGAGGGTGGCCACGGGCTGGGCTGGCTCCGGGGGCAGGTCCCCAAACTGGCCGCGCCGAAAACGCCCCACATGGGCTGGAACACCGTTGCCTTTCGCCCCGGAACGCCCTTGGCGGATCAGTTCGCCAGCGAGCCCGCCTTTTACTTTGTCCACAGCTATTCGGTCTTGCCGGCCGATCCGGAAGTGATTTGGGGTGAGACGGAATACGGTCAGCGGTTTGCCAGTGTGGTCGGCCAGGGTGCGCTGGTGGGCGCTCAGTTCCATCCTGAATTGAGCGGTGCTCAGGGACGCCGTTTTATTGAAACATTCGTCCGCAGGGTCGTCGCATGAGGACGATCGAGGTGTGGCCGGCCGTCGACCTGCTGGATGGCCAGGTAGCTAGGCTTCACCAGGGGGATTACGCTACTGCCCACCGCTACCGGCTGCAGCCGATCGATGCCTTCAATCGGTTGTTGGACCACGGCGTGCCGCGCTTGCACTTAGTGGACTTGAGCGGAGCCGAGTCGGGCACCTTCGACGCCTGGTCGGCGCTGGCTCAGGCCGTGCGCCTCGGGCTTCGGGTGGAAGCCGGCGGAGGCTTCCGCACGCCAGAAGCGGTTGCCCGCGCGCTGGCAGAAGGCGCTCAGCGCGTGGTGGTGGGAACCGGACTGATCGAATCCCCAGCCTTCGCTGACACCCTGCTTGAGCGCTTTGGCGCGGATGCCATCGTCGCCGCCGTCGACGTGCAAGATGGCCGGGCCAAGGTGCGGGGATGGACAACGGACGGGGAGGACGATGCCTTTTCTCTGTGGGAGCGGCTGTACGCGCGGGGATTTCGGCGCGTCAACGTGACCGATATTCAGCAAGACGGTAGCCTCGCGGGCATTCGCGAAGCGTTTTGGCGGGCTTGGAGCCGCCAGCCGGGCGAATGCGGAGCGGGCGGTGGCATCCGATCGCCGGCCGACCTGACTACCCTGGCGGAACTGGGCATTGCCCGCGCCGTCGTCGGCAAGGCATGGCTGGAAGAAGAAGGCTGGATTGACCTGGCGTCTTTGTCCGAGGAGGAGTTGTAGTGTATCTGCCGCGCATCATTCCCTGCCTGGATGTTCGCCACGGTCGCGTCGTCAAAGGCGTCAAGTTTCTCGACCTAATCGACAGCGGTGACCCCGTCGAGCTCGCCGAGCACTATGCCGCGACGGGTGCCGACGAGTTGGTGTGGCTCGACATCGTTGCCACCATCGAAGATCTCCAATTGGCCACCGACCTGATTTTCAAGGCCCGCCGGCGGATTGACATTCCGCTGACCGTAGGCGGTGGCATCCGCACCATCGAGCAAGTGGAGGCGTTGCTCACGGCGGGCGCCGACAAGGTTTCGATCAACAGCCAAGCCCTGGCTGAACCCGCCCTGGTTTCCAAGGTTGCCAGGCGTTTCGGCAGCCAGTGCATGGTGGTGGCGGTCGACGCCCGCCGCGAAGGAGACCATTGGCAGGTCTTTCGCCACGGCGGGCGAACCCGCACCGACTGGGAATTAGGAGCGTGGTTGCGACAGGCAGAGGACGAGGGCGCTGGTGAATTCTTGCTGACCAGCATGGATGCCGACGGGACACAGCAAGGCTATGATCTTCCCATGCTGGATTTCGCGCATCAGCACATTCACCGGCCCTTAATTGCCTCGGGCGGAGCGGGCAGCGTAGACGACTTGGAGCAGGCCCTGCGTCACGGCGAGGACGCATTGCTGCTAGCTTCTCTGCTGCATCAGGGCAGTATCAGTATCCCAGGGTTAAAAGCCGAACTCATCCGACGGGGGGTCCCAGTGCGATGGCCAATCTAGTGGAATTTGATCGGGAACTTTATCCCGTGGTGGTGCAAGACCGAACCAGCGGCCGGGTATTAATGTCGGCCTTCGCCGATCAGGAGGCCTTGGACAGAACGCGGGCGACCGGGCTGGCCCATTTCTATTCCCGAAGCCGGCGCACCCTGTGGCAAAAGGGAGAAACCTCAGGGCATATTTTGCCGGTGGTAGAGGTGGTGGCCGACTGTGATCAGGACAGCTACCTCTATCTGGCAGACCCCATCCACCCGGTTTGCCATCGCAACACCCCCGGATGTTTTGACCGCGCGCCCGACCGCTTCGGCATGGTGGAGACGGTCCACGGCTGGATCGCCGAACGTCGCGCCGGCCCACCTGATCCAGAGTCCTATGCGCAGCGCCAGTTGGGGGCCCCCATCGACCGCCTGCTGAAAAAAATCGGCGAAGAGGCGAGCGAAGTCATCATTGCCGCGTTAGCCGAAGAGGGGCGACGCGACCGTGAAGTCATCTGGGAGAGCGCCGACCTCCTCTTTCATCTGGCGCTGGTCTGGGAATGGCTCGGGATTTCCCCGGCCGACGTCACCCGCGAACTCGTCCGCCGACATCGACCAGAGCCCCCGAACACCTAGCCGTTTTGCTCCAAACATGATAATACTAGTAGTGGGCGGTTGTCGCATCGTTAGGTTGGAGGCGATGGCCGCGTTCCCAGCCGACCACCGAGTAAGGAGGCTAAGCATGCCAGCAGTACCCTATCGCCGTTCTTGGGGCTACGCGCCCGGGCGCTCCCTGACCTATTACCAAGAACAAACCCTGAACCGTTGGCTGGAAAAATACCACAATGTGCAGCACGTCAACTTTGTGGATGAACTTGAGGTGACCAAGACGGTCCTGGGCAAATCCGTGCCGTTCAGCGAACTCACGGTGACCGAGGCCAACCGCGTCATCGCCCACCTCGATGTTCGTATCGTGCTGCACACGTATTTTGCCGACGTGTTGCCCGACCCGCCGGCCGATTTCGCGCATGAAATCGATGTCTTATGGACCAATCGGCGGTTAACCAATCGCGTCGTTGCGCGCGCCGGCTGGGACACGGCCGAATACTTTTTCTCCCCCCATCCCAAGGTCCGTGAAGTCCCATGATCGATGCCAAGCCCAGAATCTTAATCGTTGACGACGAAGAAAGCATCCGCGACCTGTTGGTCATGGGCTTAAGCCACCGCGGATTCGACACCGAAGCCTACGCCTCCGCCGAAGAGGCCTGGCAGGAAGTTGGCCGCTATGCCCCCCATGCCGCGGTCGTCGACATCATGCTGCCGGGAGAAGACGGTCTGCAGCTCACCCGCAAGCTGCGCCAGGACCCCGAGCTTTACATCTTGATTTTGACGGCGCGCGACGCCACCGCCGATCTGGTGCAGGGGCTCGAGGGCGGGGCAGACGATTACTTGGCGAAACCGTTCGAACTCGACGAGTTGATTGCGCGCCTCCGGGCAGGACTTCGCCGCGTCCAAGGCGAGATTGCCAGCGAGGCGGAATACGGTTCACTGCGCCTGGATGACACTGCCCACCGGGTTACCGCGGGGGATACCGAAGTGACGCTGACGGCCAAAGAATATGAACTCTTACGCTATTTGATGAAAAATCCCGGCCGGGTGCTGTCCAAGAGCCAAATTTTGACGCGCGTCTGGGGTTATGACTACCCCGGCGACGACAATTTGGTCGAGGTGCATATTTCAAGCCTGAGGGAGAAAATTGGCGATAGCCAAAAACGCTTAATCCAAACCATTCGCGGTTTTGGCTATCGCCTGGGGGACTAGGCATTTGTTTAGCCGTAGGCTGGGGTCCCTCCTTATTGTCCGCCAGCTGGTGTTGCTGGCCACCGTGCTCGCCATCATCGGGGTAAGTCAGTGGCTGATTTTGCGCAATGTGCTCTATCAGACCATAGCCCACACGCTGAAGGCATCGGCCGGGGTCCTGACATCGTTCGCGCGTCATGTCCTCATTGACCGCCTCATCGCACAAAATTTGCCCACCACGGCACCCGGGGTGCACATTTTGCATATCACTCAAGTGCTGAATCATCGGATTTTTTCCCATTTGAAATCTCCAGGCACTCAGGTCGTCGTCGCTGACATGAAGGGCCACGTGGTCTTGCGCTCGCCGGGACTCCCCCAGCACCCGCCGCTGACTCCATCTGCCGAGTTTTACCTGTGGAATCACCGGGTCGTGATTACCGAGACGCTGGGCCGCGGCAAGCTGGCTCTCGGCCATCTATGGATTATGGCCAGCGTTACCGCCATGAAGCACATCCTGGTCGCTGATACAGAAATTTTTGGATTGGTTTGCCTCGCGGTGCTCGTCATGTTTGCCATCTTAGGCACCTGGTCGGTGCGAAACTCGCTGACCCCCCTGGGACCCGTGGTCGATAATACCCTCAAAATCGCTAGCGGCGATTACGGCCATACGGTCCCCGTGCCGGCGCAGCCCACGGAACTGCGTGAACTCAGCCAAGCGGTCAACGCCATGTCAATTCGTATCCACCAGGCGTTCGCCAAGGAGCGCGCCATCTCGGAGCAAATGCGCCGCTTTATCGCCGACGCCTCGCATGAATTGCGCACGCCGCTGACGGCAATCAACGGATTTCTGGAGCTGATCGGAACCGGAGAACTCAATTCGGAAGAGACAGCCCACGGGCTTCGGGCAATTCGCCGTGAAAGTCAACGTATGGCGCGTCTGGTCAACCAGTTGCTGGTGCTCTCACGCCTGGACAACGCGCCCCAGCATCACGTCCAGCTTGCCGCGGTGGATATTGGCCACTGGATTGCCGACCTCCTGCCAGCGCTCTCCGCAATGAGTGCGCAGCATCGGCTGAGTGTGGGTGAGGACGGCATCATGCCATCCCGTCCCCCGGTTATCATTCTTGCCGACCGCGACCGGCTCAGCGAAATGTTGTTCAATCTGGTGGAGAATGCCGTCCGCCATACTCCCCCCGACACGCCGATCCACATCCGTTGGGGCACCGCGGACGACTTCGGCTGGATCCGCGTGCGCGATGAAGGTCCGGGATTTCCCGAAGACGCCTTGGACCGCGTGTTCCACCGCTTTTTCCGGGGGGATCGGGCGCGCTCGGGAGGCGGTAGCGGACTCGGACTGTCCATCGTCGAAGGCTTGGTGACCGCGCAAGGTGGTCGCGCCGAGGCGGGCAATGTCCCGCCTCCCGGACACGGGGCCATGGTAACCCTCTATTTTCCGTTGGCGAGGGGAAATCACGACCTGGGGACGGTCCCATAGGCGTGCAACGCCTTTGCCGACGGTCGAGCGATTGAAGCGTTGGGTTATGTGCTTCTCATGGCCGCCCCGCGCTACAGTTCTTCGAACCACGTCTACGCAGCGCACCTTGAAATGCCCGACCGCCGAACTCCTCCGGCATCCAGCAGCCATGCAGACCCAGGCGCAGCTCGATGGGACCCCAACCCGTATCGTTGCCAAAACGGTTTCAGGCGACCGGAGGCGCTCCGCTCAGCCGAGGGATGGGACTCTCATCCCCCACTTCCCTGGGATCTCGATGGTCCACTCCGATCGGTCGACCAAGCATCCTGATTTGGGTCGGTTCGCGTCTGGAGTACAATTACCAGGCTGGCCAACCGGGTCCGCGGTCATCGGACTGCGCCACGCTTGGGATGCAAGACGGCTTGCCACGCATTGTCCCGGTTCGCGTTCACAGGCCTCGGCGTCAGCCGTGGGGGCTATGACGATTGAAATCGCGGCAAGTATGCGCGATGCCTGCGGAGAATATCCGCCAAGATTGCCTGCGCACACGTCGCCGTGGGAACTAGGGGGTTGTTGATCAGCGCGGCCAACGCCAGATCGCGATTGCCCGTCATGGCCGCTTCGATAGTCATGCGTTCGTAAGTCTTGACCTGCTGGACGAGTCCGCGCACGGTCATCGGCATGGGTTCCTGCACCAACGGTCGAGCACCTCGGCCATCGACCAGGCAGGACACTTCCACCGCGGCGTCGGGCGGAAGTTCGGCCAGGGTCGTCCCGTTGCGAACATTGACGACCATTTCCTGGGGGCGGTCGGTGGCCAAGCTCACCATGGTTGCCACGGCCACCTCGCTGTACAGAGCTCCTCCGCGCATCGACAGTTCCGCCGGTTTTTCCGTCAGCGACGGATCCCGGTATTTTTCAAAGAGGCTCGCTTCAACCGCCATCACTTCGGTTGCGCGGGTGCCCTTACCCGCGGCATGGGCCTCGCGTTGGCGGTCCAACATCTCCTGGGTCAGCCAATAGTACTTCAAGTAGTCGTTGGGAATGAGGCCGATGGCGCGTATCAATTTTGCCGAAAACGGTTGCTCGGGAAGATGGGGCCAATGTTGCTCAATGTCGGCCAGCCAAGCTGGCCATAGGTCGCGCCCCCGACACCAAATTCGGCGTACAAACGACAGATGATTGAGGCCGAACATCTCGAGCCGGATCGTGTCCGCCTCCGCGTCGATCACCCGAGCGATCGCGGCCTGCAGGTTGATGGGGACGTTGCAGAGTCCGATCGTGCGCACCGGGGAATAGTTGAGCAGGGCCTCGGTCACCATCCCGGAAGGGTTGGTAAAATTGATAATCCACGCACCGGGATTGACCTCGGCTACTTCTTCCGCCATCTCCACCGCCACCGGCACCGTGCGCAACGCCTTGGCGAATCCGCCTGCCCCGACCGTTTCCTGGCCGATGGCCCCGTGGGCGAGGGCAATCTGCTCATCGATCTCCCGGGCCGGGAGCCCTCCCACCCGAAACTGAAAGCAGACAAAATCGGCCCCGGCTAAGGCCGATCTCCGCTCAAGCGTCCAGTCCAAGGTGGTGGTCAACCCCGCCCGCGCCAGCATTCGCCGGCCCAATTCTCCCACCACCTGCATCTTGTCCGCACCTGGCGGCACGTCGACCAGCGTAATCCGTTCCACGGGCAGGTCGGCTGCATGCCGAATGAACCCGTCAATCAATTCGGGGGTGTATGAGCTACCCCCGCCAATTACCACGATGCGCACTCCTGTCCTCATCGCCGAACTCCTCTCCCGTCAATGCGTGGTGGATCGACAAACCGACCGCTCATCGGGTTGGCGGATGGCGCGCTGCACGGACCTGCAAGCCGAGTGAGGGGCTGCTCGACTCAGACCTCCAAGACCACCTTGCCGACTACATCGCCGCGTTCCAGTTGCTCGTGCGCCTGATCGGCCTGTTCGAGGGGATAGACGTGGTCGATGACAGGCATCAACTGTCCACGGGCAAACAGGGGCAAAATTCGCGGTAAGATCGCCGCACTGCCCATGAAGGCACCGATCACGGAAATTCGGCGGCGGAAGATCTCCGCAAGGTTGACGTCCACCTGACCGCCGGTGGTGGCGCCCACCGTGATCACCAATCCGCCGCGATGGACCATCGTCAGCGAGAGTCCAAAGCTCGCCTTGCCCAGCGAGTCGAGGACAACGTCGGCTCCCCGGCCCGCCGTCAGGTCCTTGATCTCCCCTTCCAGCGGGCGCGCGGGATCCCATACGACTACTTCGTCACTGTGGAGTTTTCTTAGGGCCTCGACCTTGGTTGAACGGCGGGTCACCGCAATCACCCTCGCCCCCCGCAACTTGCCCAACTGCACGGCTGCGGTGCCCAAGCCTCCGCTTGCCCCAAACACTACCACCGTTTGACCTGGCAGCACCCCCGCCGCTTGCCAGGCGGCCTCGGCGGTCACAAAGGGCACCCCTATTGAGGCAGCCTCGGCAAACGTTAGCCCAGTTGGCATAGGCACCACGTTGCTTTGGGGTACAATGACATGTTCCGCGTAGGTACCTTCTACCAGGCGGTAGGCTGCACAAGCCGGATGGTCTCCCGCCAGGCAGGCGGCGCACTTTCCGCAAAAGACGCCCGGATTAATCACCACCCGGAGCCCCGCCTCCAAACTCCCATCCACCCCGTCGCCGAGCGCGTCGATTTCGCCCGCGGCGTCCGAACCCGGGATATAGGGATAGGACGCCCCGCCCACGGTGCCCTGACGCACCCAGATCTCGCGGTGATTGACTCCTGCCGCATGCACCTTGACCCGCACCATGCCGGGTCCCGGGGTCGGCGTGGGTACCTCCCGGTAACGGAGTACCTCCGGCCCGCCCGCTTGGTCGACTTGTATAGCTTGCATCAACTTTCCCCCTCGCGCTGATGTGCCGCCCCATCGATCAACGATCTGGCCGGCTGGTCGAACCGCCAGCCTCACGGCCCGCGGTCAAAACGCTTGGCATCATTCCAGCGATTTCCATTGAACGGGAGCGAGCGTCCAAGCCATCCGGCGCGTCTCCTCCCACAGCCGGTAGGGTCGAAAGTCGGGCGCAAAGACCGGCCAATTCCAGTGCAGCCGGGAAGGGTCTTTGACGTAACTCAAAAACGTCAGCGGCAGCCGGTCTGCCCGAGGTCCGAACAGGTGCTGGCTAGCGGCACCGGCCCAATCTTCGATCCGTGCCCCATCGGACGGGCAGGCCGTGGGAAGTGCCTGCTCTTGCGCCACCCCGTATAGGATAGCTTCGGCGCCTGCTTCCACCACGGCCGACGACATGGCTTCGGTCGTCGGCGCCTGACCGGCAACCCACTGCGTCGGCGCGCCGACCCAGGGCACGACCGCCGCATCCGCCTGAGGATGGCGCGTAAAATAGGCCAGCGCCCAGACCAACTGGGCCGCGGACAGCGTTCCCGTCTCGGCGCGACGACTGGGGCCCAACCCCGTCTCGGCCAGGGCACGGGCCAACTGACCGCGGCGGACATTCGCCGGTCCCCGCGGAACCACACGTTCGGCCAGCGTGAGGATATCCACCCACTGGATGCCCCGTTCCCCCAGCCGCCGAGCCGCCTGCCAATACGTGTCGAGCGCCTTCATGGCCCTGTCCCGGTCGTTCAGACTGCGTAGCGGGGCCGCGGTCAGCGGGCAGCGCGTCCGGCCGCCGCCAAAGTTCACCACATCCCAAAACTGCGCGGTAACCAGTTCGGTAGGATGCGTCATGATGGTGAACGCGCCCCCGTCGGGAATCGTTGCTGGGACGTCTTCCAACCGTTGCATCGCTTGGTCGAGAGTCTGCGGCAGGCCGAGCAAAAACGGCGCTGGCTGAGGCACCGGCAAGGAAAAGTGCAGCACCTGGCCGCACCACACCGGCTCTGCCAGTTCCACCAGGTAGCTGTTCCAGGACTCACTGAACATAATCGACATGCCCAAACGGGGCAAAGCGTCCAAGGCGGAAGGCACCCAATTGCCCCCTGGCTGGGTAAAGTAGCGAGGCGGGGAGACGAGTCGGGAAACCGCCTGCACCCCGGGTCGCTCACGATCGATGAAGCGCTCCACGCTGTCGGGATACGCCCGATCCGCCAAGTCTTCGGCCAACGTGGGATGGCGACTGTGATCGCGCGAATGAAATCCCAGCGCCGATTTTTCGGCGAGGCGACGCAGAAGGTCCTGCCGACCGTGCCGAAATAACGCCTCCGCCTTTTCGCCCACCACCCCGAACGAGGCGGGCAATCGATGGCGATCCAGTTGATCGAGCATGACCTCCAGACCGTCGTCCGACTCCGGGGTAACGTAGTCTTCAATGTCCAAGCGAATTAATCCGTACCGCACCGCTACCTCCAGCACACACAGCCGATGCACCGCTCGTAGAGCGCCCGGTAGGCTGCTGACTCCTTGACCAGGTTGTGCCGTTCCAAAATTAACTGCCGGGCCCGGGATCGCAAGGGTCGGCCCCTCGCCGGGGTGTTCACATAGCCTTTTACGCGCCCGACAAACTCCTCGACGCTGCCGAACAGCACGCCCGTCCGCTCATGTTCGATCAGGGAGCGGTTTCCCGGAATATCCGTCGCGGCCACCAGGGCGCCGCATGCCATTGCCTCCATCAGCGCGTTGGATACCCCCTCCACCTCCGAACAGTTGAGGACCAGGGTCGCCGCCCGGTACCATTGTCCCATCTCGTGCTTGGGGACTTCTCCCAGCAATCGAACCCAAGGCCGGGCAGCCGCTTTTTCCACCACCCGCTCTCCTTCCCCCCGCTCACGCACGGGACCGGCAATGGCTAGCCGAATATCCGTCCCGGTTGCCTCGCGCAGGGCCTCGACCAAGTCAATGGCCCAAGCCGACCGCTTCACCGGCCGAATCCCGCCGGCCACCAAGATTAGCGGGTGTGGTGCAAGGGCCACCAAGCCATACGCGCTGAAGGCTTCAACGTCCACGGAAGGGGGAATCACCTCGATGCGATCCGCCCATTCCGGCGCTCGTGTCAGCAGCAACCGGCGAGCATCTTCGGTGAACACGACTTGAACGCGCACCGCCTCCAATGCCTGGTGAATAGTTTCGGAATGGTTTACCCAGTCTTGCCACAAATCGGTTCCCGTCCAGGTGACCACGATCGAGGAGGCGGGAACGCCGCGGGCCACCAATTCCACACCCACCCGCACGGCATTCCACGCATGATAGATCCGGGCTTCCGGTAACGCCAAGGGATCGTAGCGCGCCACCTGGGCAGTAATTCCGATTCGCGCCAAACCTTCCTGCACCCGTTCCGCAGAAATCTGATTTCCGCCCGTATGCGGGGTATCCCCGGGAATCAACATCTGCACGTCAAGCACGTGATAGCTCCTTTCCATTTAGGGCGGGGTGATGGACTCTGCGAGCGCTCCTCCAACCACCACGAGCAAGCTCCTCCCCCGATCGTTCAAGGTCGGATCCATCGATCGAGCTGAAGGCTCAGTTGGGAATTCCCCGTCACCTCTTCCGGCAAGAAAATTCTTCGCGCCGTCCGCTGGGTTTCTTGCGCCATGGCTCGAATCGGCTCGGAAATTTGTGACATCTCGGTTAACGCACCCGATGCTTCGTCCCATAAAAACAGACCGTCTCCATGCACGCCTTTTTGTGCTCCCAAGTAGTAATCATAATAAACCGTACCGATTTCGTCGATGGTACAGTAATACGCTGGGTCGAACCCAGCGCCCCGCACCAGGTCCTTGACCGCCGAGAGCCGCTCGTCGCTTAGCGGCGCGCCGAGTTCACGATATTTGGGTAGATGGCGATCCAGAAAGCGCCGGCTGAGATCGGCGAGCACGCCATCCGGGTGATCTCGCCAACCGTGCATCGCTGCCAGCAGGAGCGAGTCGTCGACGCCCAGATAATCCGCGACGCCGTAGTCGGCGGCAAGCAGCCGGTTTAGCGCCGAAAATGGCGAAATCTCCCGGGCCCCATCCTCAACCAGCGCTTTCGCCCGCGCGAGCAGGTTCTTGAGGAGCACTTCGGCGGCACGGCATACGGGATGAAAATACACCTGCCAGTACATAAAATACCGCGCCAGCAGGTATGCCTCCACGGTATGCTGCCCGCTTTGCCGGGCGACCAGGCGATCGTCTTTGGGGAGGAGAATCCGTACAATCCGCGGCAGATCGAATTTGCCGTAGTCGACCCCGGTCATCACGGCGTCGCGCATCAGGTAATCCAAACGGTCGCCATCCAGTTGGCTCGACACCAACGATACGATGATCCGGCGCGGATAACGCTTGCCGAGGACATCGCCAACCTGGGCGGGAAAATCAGAAGCGACGCGCGCCAGCACTTGGTGCACTTCGGTCTCCGGATGACGGATGATTTGTTCCGACCACTCCTCGTGGCGGGTATTCAGCACCGATTCCAAGGCGTGCGAAAACGGCGCATGCCCAATGTCATGCAGGAGCCCGGCGGCATACGCCAGGCGCCGGTCCTCGGTGGGCCATCGGTAGCCGTTGCGCTCAAAATGGGATAGGACTTGGCGAATGACTTCATAAACCCCGAGCGAGTGGGCAAACCGGCTGTGTTCGCCGCCGGGATAGGTTAAATACGCGGTTCCCAGTTGGCGGATGCGGCGCAGTCGTTGCATTTCGCGGGTGTTGAGCAAATCCCAGATCACCGGGTCATGGACGTAAATATACCCGTGCACCGGGTCTTTGATCACTTTCTCCTGCTCGCGCACCGCTGTCCTCCTTCGCTTGGCCCGACCATCCGGCTCTGTCCGCGATGTCCTCGGTCCTGCGATTATCCTCCGCCCCGTCTAGCCTCTCGCCCGCCTCGGGCTCGAGATCAGGGGTCACGCCGCTAATAGCCAGCATCTGCTTAAGCAATTCTCACTTCGTCCGCCGATTTCCTGCTGACCGGCCTGCGGCGCCAAAAGATTGCGCTCCCGGTCCGGGAGGTTCACCCGGCCAGCCGCCGCCACATACTATGACCCTGCAACGAAAGGAGCCACCAGGGTGGAGCCGATAAGAATTCCCGAATCGCCGGTTCGCTCCCCAGCGTCGGCCTTTTCCCGCAAGATGGCCTTTCTGTCCGTTATCGGGCCGGGTGTCTTGGGATTGGCCGCGGACAACGATGCCGGGGGCATTCTGTCGTACGTCGTCACCGGAGCCACGCGCCACCTGTTGTGGTTCATCCCGGCATTGCTGGTTATGGCGCCGGTGACCTATTTTATTCAAGAGTTGGCACTTCGGGTAGCCATTGCCACCGAAAAACCGTTTGTCACCCTGATCACCCAGCATTTCGGCCGCTGGCCAGCCCGTCTCAACGCAGGCGTGCTGCATGCGCTGAACCTGTTGACCCTAACCAGCGAATTCGTCGGCATGACGCTTTCCCTCTCCTGGCTGGGCATTCCCTGGCGGATCGGGTTGGGCGCGTCCTTGACCCTGGTTATCTTGGTCACCCGCCTGAGGGATTATCGCCGGGTCGAACGTCTCTTATTGCTCTGCGCCGGCCTCACCTTCGCCCTGGTGCCCGTCTGC
Source organism: Bacillota bacterium (assembly GCA_021797675.1). Taxonomy (GTDB): domain Bacteria; phylum Bacillota; class Sulfobacillia; order Sulfobacillales; family Sulfobacillaceae; genus JAJZXC01. The sequence continues at coordinate 44,237 of JAJZZH010000151.1, forward strand.
CTGCTGCTCCATCCCTCGCCCGCGCGGTTGGCGCTGACTTTCGGTTCCCTCCTCCAACCCGGCGCCCAAACGCCTTTTCTGCTGCTTGCCCTCGCCGGCAACGCGGTGGCGCCTTGGATGATCTATTGGCAGCAGAGTGCCACCTGGGCAGACAGGACGGTGACACTCACCCGCGGACGCGCCGACATTCGCCTCGGGATCGCAGTACAAACGATCATGGCCATCCTAGCCCTCGCTATCGGCGCGCTGGCAGGCCCCGGCCCTCGGCCCCAGGCCGTGCCGATTATTGTCCTCACCCGGGTGGCCGGGCCCGCCGGCCGACTGTTATTCGCCGCCGCCCTATTTGACGCCGGGTTCATTGCCGCAGTTACCATAGGGCTCTCCTCGTCCTGGATGATTCGCGAGCTGATCACCGCCTCCGGGATAGCGGATCGCCAGCGCACCCCCACCGAGGGCAACACGGGACGCATTCATCTCGCCACCCTGGGAGTATCCGCCGGACTCGTCGCTTTGCCGCATCTGGCGTCGGCCGCGGTCGCGCTCTGGGCCCAGGCCGCCAGCGGCCTCCTCATGCCGGTGAGCCTGTATTTTCTGGTTTGGGTTGCCATCCGCAATCGCCGCATGGGGGCAATGCGCATGCACCGGCGGCGCACGCTCTTGTTCATCATCATTATCGCCGGCTTCGCCGCCCTCAGCCTGTGGACCGTCAGCGGAGCCGTTTGATTGCCCCCTGAGGCGTCTAGCGCAAGGGTAGCGCTTTCGTTATGATATGGGCAGGATCGAAAACTGGAGGCTCATCCATGCCAACGTTGACCGCAGTATGGGATTATTTGGCCCGTAATCATACGCGCCATGTGGAGGAACTGGTGGACTTTCTTCGGATTCCCAGCATCTCCGCATTGCCCGCACATGCTCCCGACGTGCGGCGGGCGGCGGTTTGGCTTGCCGACCGACTCACCCAGGCCGGGCTCGCGATGGCCAGGGTCCACGAAACCGGCGGACATCCCGCCGTCACCGCCGAGTATGGAAACGATCCGGCCAAACCCACCGCCCTGGTCTACGGGCATTTTGACGTTCAGCCCATCGACCCCGAGGCCGCTTGGGTTCATCCGCCGTTTGCCCCCACCATCGTTGATGACGCGATCTACGCCCGCGGGGCGAGTGATGACAAGGGCCAGGTCCTGATGCAGATCGCCGCGTTGGAGGCGTGGTTGAACACGGCCCACGAGGTACCCGTGAACGTGCGTATGCTGTTTGAGGGCGAAGAGGAGATCGGGAGTGTGCATCTGGAGGCGTTCATTCGCCGGCATGCCCGTGATCTCGACGGCGATTTCGCGGTGATCTCGGACACTCCCATGTTCGCCCGCGACGTCCCATCCATCTGTTACGGACTCCGGGGATTGGCCTCGCTGGACGTTACGGTGCACGGACCGTATCAAGATTTGCATTCGGGCGTCTACGGCGGGGCGGTGGCCAACCCCGCCCATGCGCTCGCGCATCTGATAGATTCCCTGCACGACTCTTACGGGCGGGTGGCCGTCGACCACTTTTACGACGGGGTGGCGGATCTCACGGAGGAGGAACGACGAGCGTTTTCGGAACTCCCCTTCGATGAGTCGGCCCTGGCTGAACAGTTGAAGGTGCCCCGCCTGGTGGGGGAAGACGGATTTACCGCGCTTGAACGCACGTGGGTACGCCCCACGCTAGAAGTTAACGGGATGTGGTCCGGATTTATCGGGGAGGGGCGCAAGACGATTATTCCGGCAACCGCCCAGGCCAAGATCACATGCCGCCTGGTTCCTGGGCAACATCCGCAAGCGGTTCTGAGGGCGCTGGTCGACCACCTGCGCGCCTTTTGCCCGCCGGGCGTGGAATTGTCCGTGCAACCAGGCGAGGCAAGTCCGGCCACCCTCACGCCGCGTGACCATCCGGCGGTTATCGCGGCCACCCGGGCAACCTCCACGGTTTTCGGTCAGACACCGCGACACATCCGAATGGGAGGATCGATCCCGGTTGTGGTGACCTTGCAAGAGGTCTTAAAGATGCCTAGCGTGTTGTTGGGTTTCGCCCTGCCGGACGAAAACTTCCATGCGCCCAACGAACATTTTCACTTGTCTAATTTTGCCCGGGGAGCCCAAACGCTGGCGGCCTTTTGGGCCGAAATCAGCGACGCGGATGTGATGGGGTATAGGGGGAACGCCTCGTGAACAGCCAGCCCGCAACGTTTTCAATTCCTAACTTGACGCGAATTGCGCGTCAACTGGACTTAGCTCCGCCGGAACCGAAAACGGTGACCATGGAAAACACGTCGATTCGGCAAGGCAGCCGGGAACTGTTGGCTTACTTGGAGAGTGCGCTGTTCCCCTATCAACATCCCTGGGCAAGCGGGCAAGACGCTTCTTCGGGGCCCGGCCGCGTGGAACTTTTGGGCTCAATCGGATGGCAAGCCGCCCATCTGGTCCATCGCACCACCGCCCACGAATGCCCACTGCTGTTTAAATCGCAAGACTGCCCGGAAATGGAGCGTGCTCTCGGCATCTCCATGCAACTGGTGGACAGCTTGCCTGCAATTCAAGCGATGCTAGAGGAAGATGCGGAATCCGCCTATCAAGGCGACCCTGCCGCCCAAAGCCGGCAGGAGGTCATTTTTACCTATCCGGGCTTTTACGCGGTGATGGTGTACCGCCTGGCGCACGTGCTTTATCTGCATCGTGCAACGCTGTTGGCCCGAGCCATGACGGAAATCGCCCATCAAGACACGGGCATTGACATCCACCCCGGCGCCCTCATCGGTCGTCATTTTTTCATTGACCATGGAACGGGGGTGGTCGTTGGGGAAACCGCCATCATCGGCTCACGGGTAACCCTGTACCAAGGGGTCACCCTGGGCGCGGCCAATTTTCCGCGGGACGCATCGGGAGCGATTGTTCGCGGAGAAAAACGGCATCCCACCCTAGAGGACGACGTCGTCGTGTATTCGGGGGCGACCATTCTAGGGGGCTCGACCGTGATTGGCCGCGGCAGCGTGATTGGCGGGAACGTGTGGCTCACCGAGAGTGTGCCTCCCGGCACCAAAGTAATCGCCGAACCCAAAGTCTGGCTGAAAACCGCCGCCGACCCGTTATGACAGACCTTCGGGCCGATCAGCGGATACGGAACCCATCCTTCGCAGAGAGGCAGTGAGCAGTCTATGCAGTATATTCACGATAATAAACCGCCCGTACCCTCCGGCAACACCAGTCTGTTTGTCGACTTGGTGTTCTGGCATCCCCGGGAGCCTGACACCAAGGCGCTCATCCTGTTCCTGCAGACCTACCATCTCGGTGAACGTTCGCAGACGGTAGAATGGATGCACAAGTTCACCGTCCGCCTGAGCACGTGGAAAGGGCGCTATTTTTACTTCCTTACACCCGAACAATGGCAAGAGGCCGCGGCCGACATCATTCAGTTCATCGAAGCGGTTGACGGCGTCTATCATTGCAAGAAGATCGAATATGACACGCGGGCATTTTCCGTGGGCCTAGCCCAAAAAGTCCGTCACGAGGCCAAGCCGGTCAGCGCCATCGTCGACGCCGAGCCGGTCAAGAACCACCCGGTATGGTGGACTTTGAAGACTTCCGCGTCCAGATCGGGAGTGCATTGAGCCCAATGCCCGCGCATTGCGCTTCTTAGCCGATAGCCAAGCAGGGGTCAAGCCGGCGGCGGCCTCGTGGCCGCCCGCAGGGCTTTGCTTTCGTTCCTGCAGATAGAACAAGCCGCGAGCGTGGACATTCTCCCCTGAGGCTAAAACCCGGGGCCTTCATCCGGAGACCAGTGTTCCGAGCTGCGCAAAACGCACCTTAGCGTATGGTCGGAACGGCGGGCATAGACGGCGCCCTCGATCGGCCGCACAGCCGGTTCATTGCGGATCGCACGGCCTTGCTCCCACGAGGTGTCATCCCAGATCGTGCGCCGCCAGGCCTAGTCTTGGCGGACCTCGCAACCGGGGGTCCTCCCCAGCAAACGAGCGCCCTCATCACCGAATCACCTCGGGGGTTTCTATCGGAAAGGTTGTAGCATCCAGGAAATGAGGATGTGTGGTTTCCGAAGAAGGGCGGATAAAAAACCCCCACGGACTTTAGCCGTGGGAGCTTGAGCTAACAGCCGGTTTCGCGCTTCGGCCGTCTTTCTGGCTGATCGACGGGACACTGCAGACTTGCGCCATTGCTCTGCGGATCAACTGACGGAACGGACCCTCAATGGAGATCGCGGCGCCGCCCAACCCTTGATGACGTCCGACGAGCAGACGGGTGATCGCCAACCCGTACCAAAAGTCCGCATCCACCACCATCGACATCACCACGATACCCCAAATTTTGCGGAAGGCAGGGCCGGAGCGGTCTGAAGTTGCACCCGGAGGAGATCGCCGAAGACGTTGGAGGTCCACGGCTTTCCGTGCAGCGGTCCGCGAGCGAGGTCAGGCGGCAGGAGAGTTCATCGACCCCTCCCCGGCCAGGACAAGTTCTTCGCGTTCGGCGTCCCGCCTCCGCAAAACCGCCGCCCCGATAACAATAGAGTAGAGAAAATCTGTCGAAATATGTTAAGCTTCCCATAACCCCCTCAAGTTTTCCATGCCACCATATGGGGATTTGATGGATGAGGTTAGGGGCCGGGGGCCGGACGGCAGAAATCATCAGTTCGATGGTGATCCGGTGCCAGGTGGAGAACGAACGAAACGATGCGGGCTAGGGCAGCCTCGAAAGGAGTTTTGGGTTGGTGCCAAGAAAACATCCCTATCCATGGCTGGTTGGTCGCTTCCGCCGCTGGCTGGCGCTGTTGCTCACTGCCTGCCTCATCTTACCGACCTTTGTCTGGGGTTTTCCGGTGGATGCCTCGTCGACTCCGGCCGTGATTACCCGCCACTTCCAACATGATCATCTGCAGCCGCTGGTTCCGGTGGCCGGGCGCTGGTCGGTCGGCAACGGTGTCCTCTCGGCGGACAATTTTAACCTCAATGCGCCCTTGCCCAAGCAGTTTGCGTACGTCAACACGCATATGCGTAATGAAGTGGTCCTGGCAGAAACCACCATCGTTGCCACTCCAGGAACCAACAACTGGCGGGTCGGAATTTTTGCCCACGGTACGGGCCAGGGCGGCAATTCGCAAAAATGGGCCCTGATTCTTCGCGGCGGCCACCTGTCCCTGTTGGATGAGAACACCGCCTGGATTGCGCAGATACCCTTTACCAGCAGTCCCGGACAGACTTATTTCATGGAGCTGGCGGTAAATGGTACGACAGTCGACGGCCGAGTCTGGCAGGCAAACCAGGCCGAACCCACGGGATGGACGATTACGGGGAAATTCCCGCCCAATGCGGCCCAGTACGGAACCGCTGCGGGCCTGTATGTGGCCAATGCAGATGCCAATTTTTCCTCGTTTCAAGTGCGCGTGGCCCCACCCGTATTGCGGGTCACGCCCAAAGCACCGGGCGCCATTTTTCAACAGGGTGACCCCGCCGGATATGTGGCCGCCCTGACCAACAGTTCAAACCGAGGAGCTTCCTATCGCATCGCCTATACGGTCAACAACTTGGCGGGCAACGTGGTGGAAACCGCGAGCGTGCCGGCCAACGTCCCGCCGCTGGGGGTCACCAACCTGAGTATCCCCGTTCCGTTGCCCCGCCTGGGTTACTACACGATCGCGTTTGAACTGACCGCGGTCGATGGCTTCCCGTTGGAAACCTTGCCCGTCAGCACCCTGTCCTCCGTCCCGCCGCCTACCCAAGAGTCCTCCCTGCAAAACCCGGTGGGAATGAACGGCAATCTTACGTTCAACGCGACCTACGGCACGACCTCGCAAGTCGCCTCCGCGTTTACTGCCTTGGCCCAGCAAGGCATCGGCTGGTACCGCCTTAATCTGAACGCCAAGTCCCTGGCTATCCACGCCAGCGATCCTAATTGGCAGGCGACCGACCGCATCGTGAAAGCGGCGCGAGGTCAGCATATCCAGCTTCTGGGTCTGCTGACCGGATGGCCAACGGGCGTCGACCCGTTTGGGGCCCATCCCACCACAACCTTCACCCAGGCCCTGAAAACGTATCTCGCCTATGTACGCCGCGTGGTCAACCGATACCGCCCGGGGGGATTTTTGCCCCGCAGCAACGGGTGGACAAGTTACGGGATCTCCACCTGGGAAATCTGGAATGAACCGGTGACGCCTCAATTTTGGGGCGGCACCGCCGCCGAATACCATACCCTGGCCCAGGCCACGGCCGAGACCATTCGGTCGGTCGAACCGCACGCGACGATTCTGGCCTATGCCGATCAACCGGCAACGCTGGTTAATGCAGCGCCGCCAGGATTGTTTTCGGGGCTGTCGGTCCATTATTATCCGGGCGCGCAGCCGCCGGATAATCCCACCTTTAGCGTTTATGGCATGGTGAAACAGGATCTCAACTGGACCAGCCAATTGGGGGGCAGTCTTTGGATTACCGAGGCGGGTTGGTCTACCCAGCGCGTGAGTCCCACTGCCGAGGCCACCAACTGGGTTGAAACCGTGCTCGACGGGCTGACCGCTGGAGCCTCCCACGTCATGCTGTTTACCCAAGTCTATCCCGGTTCGGGATTTAGCGAAGAGTACTCGAATTTGACTCCCAAGATTGCTTACCCCGTCCTGGCCGAGCTCAATCATCGCTTGGTCGGATTTCACCCCATTGGCCGGCTCAATCTGGGTTCGTCGTTGATTGCCGACGCGTTTAGCAACGGGGGCGACACGTTAGTCGCTTTGTGGAGTCCGACCCAGTCCGGTAGCCTTACCTTGCCCTCGTCAGCTACCCCCGTGATCGCCTATGGCTGGATGGGCAACCCGATTAATCCCAATGGCCACCGCCTCACCGTACCGATTGGGTCAACCCCCGTCTATCTCGACTTCTATGACACCAATCCCCAGACCGCGACGGGACTTTTGCACTTGGCGCAGGAAAGCAACATTCCACCCTTTTCCTTGACGATGAGCTCCCAACCGCAGGCTTCGGCTATGCCGGCAGTTACGGTTACGGTCACCAATGTGGCCAACCGGCCCGAAGGCGGGACGCTCACGCTGACCTTGCCCAGCGGTTGGAGCGGTGTGCCTCAAGCCTCGACGACGGCTGCAGCAACCTACGCTCCGGCACTGCCGATTGGTCCGATTCCCGTCGGCGGTCAATTCAGCGCGGTCTTCGACTTGAGTGCGCCTTACGTTCCTAAGCGCTTCAAGGTGATTGCCACCATGACGAGTTCAAACGGCGCCCCGTCGGTGAGTGTCCCCCAAACCCTCTCCAACGTTGCTCCGGGTAGCCAACCGGCCCTGATCAGACGGCACCGCCGCCAGTAGCCTTCGCCCGGGAAGCGCGGCGCCTCGTTCGTCGCCCTTTCCGGGCCGACTTCCTCCTCATCCCGATGACTTCAGGCATCCCTGAGAGCCGCTCCAATGACGCAGCCCACCGTGCCCATGGTGTGAACGTTTTGGGGGGACCTTCGGCGACCGCCCCCTTCCCCTGCGGGATAGCCGCCAGAGGATTATCGATCGCGCAGGCCCCGACGCGACTGCGCAGTGATCATGGCGAAACAACCCGAACGCCCACGGCACGTACCGAAATATGACATCGGTCAAGGCGCCCTGAGTGGCGGGTGGAGCCACCTTTTCGATTCAGTAGCGTGCCTGGAATAAGGTTCAGCTTTGCGCCTCGCTTTGCTATACTCAACTAGAGCTTGGAATTGACCACGATTGGAGAATTCATTATGACGGCTGGCGACCGCTCCCACCGATTGCGTATTCTCATCTCATGCCTGGATCGACCGGGCATCATTGCGGCAGTAACGGACGCCCTGTATCAACTTGGCGGCAATATTGTGACTGCCGACCAGCATTCCGAGGACCCTGATCAGGGCATGTTTTTTATGCGCATTGTCGTACAAATGCCCGATGCCGCCGACCGGTCCGCGGCCCAGGTTATCGAACACCTGGCTCCCCTTAAGGAGCGTTTCCGCATGAATGTCCGCATTAGCCCGGCGAGCCGGATCAAACGGATGGCGGTCCTGGTTTCGCGGGAAGACCACTGTCTCAAAGAATTGATCTGGCAATGTGAAAGCCGCGAGATTCCTGCGCAAATCTCCCTCATCATCAGCAATCATCCCGACCTCACGGATCGCGCCGTCGCAGCCGGCATCCCCTTCTACCACCTTCCGGTGGAGACCGACCGCAAGCAAATAGCGGAGCGCAGGGCCGCCGCGCTGATCGACGGAATGGATCTCGTTGTGCTCGCGCGCTATATGCAGATTCTCTCCTCGCCTTTTGTCGAGCCGTGGATGGGTCGGATGATCAATATTCATCACTCGTTCTTGCCAGCCTTTATCGGTCCGAATCCCTACCGGCAGGCGTTTGATCGGGGCGTTAAGCTGATTGGGGCCACCGCGCACTACGTGACCGCCGACCTCGATCAAGGTCCGATCATTGAACAAGACGTGCAACGCGTCGACCACCGGCAGCGGGTGCCCGACCTGAAGCGACTGGGCCGCCATGTTGAGCGCATGGTACTGGCCAGAGCGGTGCGCTGGCACGTTGAGGACCGGGTGATTATTCATCAAAACCGTACCGTCGTCTTTCCCTGAATCATGCTACGCGTGAGTTTTGGCTTCTTTAGGCTGGAACGGTGGGGCGCAGAACCGGCCTCGGAACCCACGAAATAACCCAGGGCTTTTCTGCTTCAGAGTTGGGCACCAGCTCTCTGGCGGGCAGGGTCGACCAATTTTTTCTGTTAAGTCTAAATCTATATGACCACAAAATGGGTCCATTATCCCATATTCGATGACCGGTATGGGTTGCTGAAAATTTGTTGTTAAAAATGGTTCTTAAAATTTGGTGTGGGTTCCTGTGTTGTGGTGCAGTGGTGGTAATACGATACTGCACGCAAGGAAGGGAAGAAAGGAAACCAGGTAGTGTGTCTTGCCGACCGCACCTGGTTTCCCCACAACATGTTTATTGTACTCACCTGGGACGCATTAGTGCAAGCCTACGAGGCGTATTGCACGAGCACGTTACCGCATCCCTGTCCACACTGCCATCGCTCCCGCCGGTACGCGGGCGGACACTGGCGATGGGTGCTGTGGGCGGCCGGCACTCGCCGACGCTTCTGGTTACGCCACGTGCGGTGCGAGACCTGCCATACCCTGGAGACGCTTTTCCCCCCGTGGCTCTTGCCCTATGAAGAATGGACGCTCATGGTCCTGCAACAGGCCCTGGACGCGGCCTTGGATGCGGGCCGGTCCTTCGCGGGGGTCGCGGCCGAGTGGGGCGTCGATCGCGAGGCCGTGGTGCGGCGCGTAGCGCGCTGGCGCGAGCAAGCTCCCGCTTTGCGCCAAATCGTGGCGCAGAAGGCGGCCGCGTGGGAGGCGGCCCCCCCGGGGAGCACGTGGCAACCCCGACCGCAGTGTATATGGCCAAATAGAAATGGACAGTTTGGCCATCGTTTTTCCCCACTTTGGCCATTAAGAATTCCCCACTTCAGCCATTGGGAATTGCCACTGTCCTCACCCTTCTCGGATGA
>JAJZZH010000144.1 GCA_021797675.1 Bacillota bacterium
GCATCCATCGATATTTCCCCATCAATTTATCCCCGGGATTAGACCTAATAGTCTGACTACGCTATGGTATTCGTAATTGTTTCGTCTGACAACGGACTTACGTCGTCGTGTACTAGATCCTCCAAATACAATACCTTGGTCGGGTTTTCCAACCCGTTTGCTCGAAGGCCGTATTCAATGTCGCGGCGACGTCGCATCGTGAATGAGTTTGGCCGGGGCCCCGACCGCGCGATTTCGATCGATGGTCTGGGAATGTCACGCACGATGCACGACAGCAACGAGTATGCAGGAGATGTCCTTGGAAGGTGCTTGAGCCACCGAGCGAAGGTTCTCGGCGACGGATTTGTGAATATCTACCGTACCTCGGCATGGCGGCCCCACTGCTATTTTCTCCATGGATATGTCACGCGCGTGCGGCAATGTGCCAGCCGGCCCTACGGCCATGTCGAGCAGCGGCGTCCTGCCGGTTCCCCGTCGCTCGCCGATAGACTGCATCGGAGCCTCATCCATTTCCCTTTCACCGATGACCACCGTACCATATCGACGTCCGTTCTTCGTCGCCCAAGTGGCCAATCGGTTAACGGATCGCATTGTTGAGATGGTAGCCGATTTGAGTTGCCAGATGGGGGATGCCCTCCTGCACGCGGCGTTTGAGGGGTTGCAGGCCGATGCAACCCACGGACGCGCGGCCCGGGTCCTCCGGCGGAATCCCACCGCTTCAGCGGTGGGAGGGTATCAGTCGCGACTCCCGGTCCAGAGTTCCCGAGTTCCAGGGTCAACGTTTCGGGTTACGACGACCCTCATCGTGCTGATATCGGGCCAGCTGAGGGCGAGATATTCGGTGAAGGGCGTTTGATAAAAACGGAGGGTGATTTTGAGTCCGTGGTTGCCATCGCCTTCGGCCAAGGCCAATACGGGCTCGCTGGGCAGGTGATCCCAGAACAACGAGAGAAACGTGCCCAGATGGTAAGCGCCGACGCCGCAAACGACGCCAGTGACCGTTTTGCCAGTTTCCACCTGCAAGTGAAGATGGCCCTCAGGCGTCGCTGCCAGGTTCACCGCGGTGACGCCTGCGGAATTCGCCGCCAGACGGTACCGGCCGGAAATGGCGGGCAGCGAGACGGCGAGCGGAGTTGGCGGCACCGCGTCCAGGCGCAGCGCACTCAGGCGACCGACGAGCTCCGCGTGGCTGGCCGGGTCGTCCGCCATGGGGCTAGGGGACAGGGACGGCAGTACATGGCGCCATACGAGATTGAGGAGGGCCTGCATATCACCGACGCCCGCGGTGAGCACGACCACCGCGTCCTGCTCGGGCAATACCACACAAAACTGGCCGTAAGCGCCGTCTGCGCGATAGGCGGCGTGCCGGCAGCGCCAGAATTGATACCCGTAGCCCTGGGCCCAGTCACTGTCGGGATCCGTGCCGTTGGCGACTTGGATCCGGGTTGCCTCGCGCACCCACTCGGCGGACAGCAATCGCCGACCCTGCCAAAGGCCCCGATTCAGGTAGAGCTGACCGAAGGCGGCAATATCTTCGGTTCGCATCCGGAGCCCCGAAAATCCTAGGTTAACGCCTTCCGGCGAGGTCTCCCAGATGGCTTGGTGGATGCCCAAGGGAGCGAGGCAGCGTGGGGTTAAGTAATCCAGCACGCTTTGACCGGTCACGCGGTGGACGATAGCAGAGAGCATGTACGTGGCTGCGTTATTGTAGACAAAATGGGTTCCCGGCTCTTCGTCGATCGGGGACTGAAAAAAGCCTCGCACCCAGTGGTCGCCTCCACGCCGCGAGAGTTCGGCAATCGGATCCTGGGTGTGTCCAGTGGACATCGTGAGCAGATGGCGGACACGCAGTGCGTGCAGGCCCTGTTCGGAGATTGCGGGGTCTTCCGCGGGGAAAAACGACCGTACCGGGTCGTCCAAGGTTAAGCGCCCCTCGTCGAGGGCGAGGCCGACAGCCGTGGCGGTAAAGCTCTTGCTTAATGAAAACAGCATATGCGGCACATCAGGACCGTAGGGTGCCCACCACCCCTCAGCAACGACGTAGTGGTGGCGCACCAGCATAAGGCTGTGCACCTCGTACGGCGAGGATTGAAGAGCGTCCAGAAACCGGATGAGCTGTCGGGAGGAAACGTTCTGGGATTCCGGAGTAGTGCGCGAAAATCGTTGGGAAGAGATCGTTCGGGTTCCCCCCTTTTGGTAGGGTTAGTTGAGCGCCGACTCTCTAATATCCAAAGAGACGCCCCGGTTAATCGCTCACCGGTCCACGCGATCCGAAGCCCGCGGCGTTAGCCGTGGGGTCTATGACGAATGTTTCTTCTCTCTGCTATCTATCAATAGGTTACCATTTCAAGACAGGTTTCGGTACCGCAAAGCGATGGAGTTGGTCAGGGAATTCTCAAGAGGATTTTGGGGATTGACGTCGAATAGCTTGAGTGATAGAAACAAAACAGCCGTCCGTTATGAAACGCACATTGAAAGATGGGCAATGATGGTATTGGAACGTATCGATGTTCGATAGCACCCTTCGCAGGCGGCCGGCAGGCTTGGCCAGCCGGCCAAATTGCCAGCGCAAGGCGGCAGGGCACGCAAGAACGCTTCGGGCATCTAGACCAGGGACTCATCAAGCAGGGAGGGGATGTTCGATCGCAGACATCGTGTGCCTCGGGATCATGGTGGCGGACGTCGTCGTTCGCCCGGTGGACCGTTGGCCCGAACTCGGCTCGTTGCAATTCGTGTCGGGCCTTGACGTGCATTCTGGCGGTTGTGCGCTCAATACCGGCATGGCGCTGCATGCCTTGGGCTGGGACGTCCGAGTAGAAGGACAAGTGGGCAATGACATTTTGGGGGACTATCTCGTTCGCGTACTCGAAGAGCGCGAGATGGCTACGTCCGGCGTCCGCCGCGTGTCGGCGGGGACGGCGGGGAGTGTAGCTTTGGTGACCTCAGGCGGTGAACGGACATTTTTGCACTACATCGGAGCGAACCGCAACGATCGTTCCGGACTCTCGGCGTGGCAGCAGCTCCCTAGAGCTCGGCATTTGCATGTCGGGGGAGCCTTTCTCCTCCCGGGACTGGACGGGGAGCCGATGGCCGAGTTGCTGCAAACTGCCCATCGCATGGGGATGACCACCAGTGTGGATACCGCCTACGATTTTTCCGGGCAGTGGATGGATCTCGTGCGGCCCGTGTTGCCGCACGCCGATTACTTTCTGCCCAGCTATCTGGAAGCCAAGGCGCTGACCGGCGAAAGCGACCCCGAGCAGCAGGCCCATCGCCTGCTGGAGGCCGGGGTCAAGACGGTGGGGATTAAATTGGGAGAGCACGGGGCGCTCATCGCCACCCAACAAGCAACACCAGAGGGGGCTGGCGCATGGTCCGTCGGGCCGCTCAAGGTGCCGGTGGTGGACACCACCGGGGCCGGAGATGCGTGGGTGGCAGGTTTTCTTGACGGGGTGTTGAGGGGATGGCCGCTCCCCGCCGCCGCGCTTTGGGGCAACGCCCAGGGGGCCGCCTGTGTGCAAACGACGGGAGCATCGACCGGGGTGCTCGGTCGCGATGCGCTGTTGGCCCTGTTGAGCGCCGCCGGCCGTCGCGAAGAATTCGACAGGTTGCGAAGCCATGGCTAGCCGACCGGTTAAGGGCACATGGGGCGCACGCCTGGCTCAAATTGAAGACCTCCTGCGGGCGAATCCGTTTCTGTCGGTTCGCGAGCTCAGTCGATCCCTCAACGTTTCCACGATGACGGTGCGCCGGGATCTTGACCGGCTCAAAGAACGGGGTAGCATTGTGCGGGTCCACGGCGGCGCGGTCGTGCGGGAAAAGGAATCGCCGATGGGTGAGCGGGAAGGCCGGCGTCAACTGCAAAAGGCGGCGATTGCAGAGGCCGCCCTCGGTTTGATCCAGCCGGGAGCCACCGTGGTCATCGATTCGGGCACGACGGCGGCCGCGTTGGCTCGTGCCCTGCTGGCGTTCCCCGTGCGTCCCTTGACGGTGGTGACCCATGCGCTCAACGTTGCCGTCGCCCTCCTCGCCGACGCTGGCTTGCACGTCAGCGTGGCTGGCGGCGACTTGCGGCCAGGCACGGCTTCGTTGATTGGGCCGGTGACGCGCAACTACTACGCATCCATCCGGGCCGAGGTGGCGTTCCTGTCCGCCGTGGGCGTCACGGAGGACGAAGGCTTCAGCAATTCTAATTTTGCGGAAGCCGAGATTAAGGCGACGATTCAGAGCCGTACCGATCGGGTCGTTGCCCTGCTGGACGCCTCGAAATGTGGGATACGGTCGATGGTAAGCTTTCTGCCCATCGATGGCGTGGATGACATTATCACCGATTGGGAAATCGACCCCGATTGGGCCCAGCGGTTTCGCGAGCACGGCGTCCGCCTGACGGTGGCCGCGAAGCCAGCCGAGCCTTAATTCTATGGAGGGAGCAGACAAAATGACGAGTTATCGCAAACCGCGGATGTATCGATTGTTTAGCGAAGACGGGGCTTGCCTCGATGTTGCGGTGGATCACGGATTCTTTAACGAGCCGACGTTCCTGCCGGGGATTGAACGGATGGGGGAGGTGGTCGCGCGCCTGGTGGCCGCCGGCCCCGATGCGATCCAGTTGAGTCCCGGGCAAGCACCGCTCTTGCAAAATATTCCCGGCAAGGCCAAACCGAGCCTGGTTTTGCGCACGGATATCGCCAACGTCTATGGATCCCCGTTGCCGTCATCGCTCTTTTCGGAGCTCGTGGAGGGCGTGGTGGATCATGCGGTGCGCTTGGATGCGGCGGCTGTGGTGGTCAATGTGTTGTTGCTGCCCGATCAGCCTGAACTTTACCGGCAGACGCTGGGGAATGTGTCCCGCTTGGCCCGGGCGACAGAGCCGGCGGGGATGCCGTTGATGGTGGAGCCGCTCGTGATGCGGGTCGGAACGGGAGAGCGCTATGCCGTGGATGGCGACGTGGAAAAAATTGTCACGCTGGTGCGTCAGGCGCGCGAATTGGGTGCCGACATCATCAAAGCCGATCCCACCGACCCGGTGGAAGAATACTGGCGGGTCGTGGAAGCCGCCGGGGACTGTCCCGTGCTGCCGCGTGGCGGCGGGAAGGTACCGCCCTTGGAAGTCTTTCGTCGTACCCACAGCCTGCTCGAACAAGGGGCCAAGGGCATTGTCTACGGTCGCAACATCGTGCAGGCGGACAACCCCCGCGCGATGACCCAGGCGTTGATGGCCTTGGTTCATGAGCGGATCACGCCCGAAGCGGCGCTGGCGATCTTTCAAGGGGAGGGACGGTCGTGAATGGGGCACCGGTTCGGATTGGCATTATCGGATGCGGTTTGATGGGTCGGGAAATTGCCAGCGCGATGTTGCGCTACGCGCATCTACTGGATACCCAGGCGCGGCCAGAACTCCGGGCGGTGTGTGACGTCAATCTGGGGAATACCGCGTGGTTTCGCGAAAACATCCCCAGCGTCCGCCAGGTGACGGCCGATTATCGCGACCTGTTGGCCAATCCCGAGATTGACGCAGTCTACTGCGCCGTGCCGCACCACTTACACACCCAGCTGTATTGCGACATTATTGGCGCGGGCAAGGCGTTGCTGGGAGAAAAGCCGTTCGGCATCGACTATGCCGCCAACCGGGCGATTTTGGCCGCGGCCGCTGCACATCCTGACGTGTTGGTGCGGTCGTCGTCGGAATTTCCGTACTTCCCGGGGGCGATGCGCCTTGCCGAACGCGTGCGTTCGGGGCAGCTCGGCCATATCATTGAAGCGGAAGCGGGCTTTTGGCATTCCAGCGACCTCGATCCGGCCAAACCGATTAACTGGAAGCGACAGGTGGCCACCAACGGCGAGTACGGATGCATGGGGGACCTTGGGCTGCACGTGGTCCACGTGCCGCTTCGGCTGGGAATGCGCTTTGAGACCGTATATGCCCAGCTATCAAACATCATTCGCCAACGGCCCGACGGACAGGGGCAGTTGGTGGCCTGCGACACCTGGGACAACGCCCAGCTCAGCGTCCGCGCCCAGCTGGGGGAGGATGTGTTCCCGCTGCAACTCTCGACCAAACGCATTGCGCCGGGACACGGCAACACCTGGTTTCTCCGGGTGATCGGGACCGAGGGCGGAGTCGCCTTTAGCACGCAAAATCCCAAGTCCCTAGAGACGATGGTCTACCGGCCGGGAGCGGCCCAGACCTGGCAGCGCGAGGACCTGACCTACCGCGGCGTATATCCGGCGATTACGGGGGCGATTTTCGAATTCGGCTTTTCTGATGCGTTACTACAGATGGTGGCCGCTTTCGTGGAAGAATACGTCGGCCACGATCCCGGTTTCTGGCGTTGCGTGACGCCGGAAGAGACCAGGGCGAGTCACCAATTGTTCACGGGGGCGCTGGCTTCGCAACGAACCGGGCGTGCCATCGTGCTGGATGAGGAGGAGATGACGCATGCTTAGTCGTGCCACGGTGGCCGCGGCGCAGGCGCGGGCCGCCGAAATGTTGAAAAGCGCTGGGGTGGTCATTAGCGACGCCGAGCGGACACAAATCGAGATTGCCGACTTCGGGCTCGACCGCCTGGAGACGATTGGGTTGGAGATTGTGGTTTACGTGAATACGGATCGCTATTGTGCCAAGGAACTGGTAATGTTTGAAAGGCAGATTTGTCCCCAACACCGCCACCCGCCGATGGCGGGGGAGCCGGGCAAAGAGGAGACGTTTCGTTGCCGATGGGGAGAGGTCTACCTCTATCTTCCCGGCCCTGCCACGCCTAACCCGCGGGCACGCGTGCCGGAAGACAAACATGACGTGTTCACGGTCTGGCATGAATTGGTGCTGAGACCGGGCGACCAGTACACGATCGCGCCCAATACGCCCCACTGGTTTCAAGCTGGTGACGAGGGAGCCATCGTATCCGAGTTTTCCTCGCGGAGCGACGATGCCAGCGATTTCTTTGAGGATCCCGCAATTGACCGCCTGCCCAAGATCAGCGACTAGAGCGAAGTCGGCTGGAGCGCAGGGGGGATGGCGCGGGGGTTTAAGCCGTGATGTACCAAAAAGGGGGGATCCCCATGTTAGGGCGCCAGGGATGTCGTATCGTTTCGGGCCTGACCCTGCAAGGTTATGAGGGGCTGATCTTAGAGAACCGATGGCTTCAAATCTGGGTCTTGCCGGGCAAAGGCAGTGACGTCGTACAGTTCCTCTACAAGCCGGCAGACGTCGACTTCACATGGAGTACCGCGTGGGGTCTCAGACGCCGGCGTGACGGTCTCAACTTCCTCGATCAATACGAAGGCGGTTGGCAGGAGGTGTTTCCTAACGGGGGCACGGTCGCCGACTATCAGGGCGCTCCCCTCGCCCAGCATGATGAAGTCGCGAGATTGCCCTGGGACTGGCAGGTGGTTGAGGAACGGCGAGACCGGGTCGCCATTCGTCTGAACGTCGATCTGCTCAAGAGCCCGTTTCGCATCGAGAAGGAGTTGGAACTCACCAATGACCGTCCTGTGCTCACCGTGCGTGAACGCGTGCGGAATCTGAGCCCGTTTCCCCAACGCGCGATGTGGGGGCACCACTTGGCCTTCGGCCCCCCTTTCTTGACGCCAGACTGCCGCATTGAGACGGATGCGCGCACGGTGCTCGTCCAGCCGGAGCCGGGGGACGCACGCCGGTATCGTCCCGGGCGCTACACGTGGCCCTGGGTGGAAGGCACCGACGGCACTCGTCACGATCTTCGGCGGGTGCCTCCTCCGGGACCAGAACGCGACATCGTGTATCTCACGGATTTTGAAGCCGGGTCCTACCGCCTGGGAGATCCGGAAACGGGTCTCGGGCTGGTCGTACGCTGGGATCACCGGGTGCTCCCATATTGTTGGTATTGGCAGGAACTGGGAGCTGATGGCTACCCGTGGTATGGACGACATTACAATATCGGTCTGGAACCGTTTGCCGGGTATCCCACCCACGGCCTGCAGGAGGCCGTGGACAACGGATCCGCGCTGACGGTGGCCGCTTACGGCGAATTGACGCTGACGGCGTCAATCGCCGTGCAAGAGGGGGGAATCAGGGGATAGTCAAGGTGATCGGTGCAAGCTTTCCGTTGGCGCACTGCCACCAACCGTGGATATTACCAAATTTGGGCGTAAACCCCCGGCGTTTACGCCTGGGGATATAAGCCCATTGGCCCGTTAGGGCCAAGAGTTTTTGAGGGTTCGTCTTGCATTAGACGTCATCGTGCTGTATAATCAACCTAGCTTCGCGGATTGGCGATCACCTCGATGCGGTGATTGGCCAAACCCTCACCAACCGCGCTTTTAAGGCGGGCAACCGCATGGCTCTGGGAAAAGCCCGGAAAGTCCGCTTCAAGGGAAAGCGCGGCCTGCATCAGATTGGCAGTCTCGAAGGGAAGTCCAACGCCCCCGGCCTGCGATGGCGCCCTCCATTGGGGGACGATCCGGCTTCCGATGGTGCCGCATGCCGATCTCATGCCGATCGGGATCCCGTGATCGCCCATGGATTGGCCCAGCGCATCAAGTATGTTTGGCTCGTGCGGCGCGTGGTGCGAGGCCGCCTCGGCGGGTACGCCCAACTGATCGGTGAAGGCCTGCCCCTGCGCAAGGTTGATCCGAAGACCGGACGATGGCGGCATCTCGTGGGGGCCGAGACGGTGGCGCTGGACAACGGCCCCTCGACGATTGCCGTCGTCGGGGAGACGCAGGCGGAACTGCGGCGGTTTGCTCCCAAGGCGGTGCGGGATCACGCCGCCATTCGCCGCCTGCAACGGCGCGGGGACCGCCAGCGCCGCGCCAACAACCCCGACTGCTATGATGTGCGCGGCCGCGCCCTAAAAGGCAAGGACCCCACGCGCAAGAGCCGACGACAGCGCCAGACGGAAGCGGATCTCGCAGAGCGCTATCGGCGGGAAGCGGCGCATCGCACAACGTCCCACGGCCACTTTGCTAACCAGATCCTCGCCCGGGGCGCCACCATTCACGCCGAACGGTTGAGCTACAAGGCTTTTCAAAAGCGCTTTGGCCGATCCATCGGCGTTCGGGCGTCGAAGGGGTTTTTGTCGATCTTAACCCGCAAGGCTGAAAGCGCCGGCGGGCAGGTCATCGAATTCAACCCCTGGACGAGGCCTTGTCGCAAACCGGTGTCTGCGGGCGGCGCGCGCCCAAGCGATTGTCCGAGAGCGTACATCGCGGTGTCTGCGGCGTGGTGATGCAACGCGATTGCTTCAGCACCTATTTGGCCCGCTTTGTGCGGGACGATACCCTCCAAGTCGCCAAGGCTTCCGAGGCTTGGCCAGGTGCGGAACCGCTCCTGCGGACGACCCTTGGAAGTCCCCGACGGGGGACGGCTTGGTGGCAGGCAACCCAAAACCAACCTGCGAGTCGAGGGCCGAGGCCCTCGTCCTTTGGCCGCTATCCGAGCGGTTCGAGTCAGAGCGGGTCGTCCGAGAAAGAATTCCTGCCTGGTTCCAACACGGCGGATGCGGGGACGCAAGCCCCCGTGGAAGGCGCCGAGAGGGCGAAGGCTTAGGTTTTTGGAACCCCACGGCTAAAGCCGGGGGGACTGGTTCAGCCGGCATTCGGGTCCCGGGTGGCATCTGTGCGATGGTCGGGAGCGTAGTCCAAAGCAGCGCCCCGATCTAAAAACCAACGCCGGAGCACAGGAAATACTTTCAGCGCGTGGTGGGGCGGCCCGTTTCGTATGGAGCTGGGCGCTGGCCGAGTGGAACGGACAATACGAGGGGAACAAAAACTCCAAGCTGTTGCCCTACACAGGCAGCGTGCTCTGCCTGGCATGCATGGGCCAGTCCTCGAAGCCGAGCATGGCTTGATGACGGTGCGTTATAGACACAATAACAGACCGCGTGTGGACTTGTTCATCGTGCGAAGTGACCTGGGACCGCGACATCAACGCACCGATTAACCGCCAAAGGCGGCCAACCCGAACTGCCCTACCTAGGGTGACGGCTTCGGCAACGAAGTCGACGGTTCCGTCTGATGGCTTGTCAGGCACTCCGGGGCAAGAAGAATTCGGTGATCGTCAAAATCACAAAATTTCTAGCGGCACGTGGCTGAAGTGGGCTGCAAAGGCTAAAATCAGATTGGCAATGGGTAGAACAATAGCCAAAAGGAGTAATGTAATTGCGCATCTTAGCCTTCGTGTTGGCGGTGTTCGGGGTGATCACCGCGGTCTTCGCGGGCATCTTGGCGTTCATGGTTATCGGCGCCGAAATGTCTATGCACGTCGTCACCGCGTCCTCGCTGCGCTCGGCGGTCCTGGGCGCCTGGGCTTCAGCGCTGTTGACGGTAGCCGGTCCTGTGCTGATGTGGCGCCGGCCCAAAACGGCTAGCTTTTGCCTGCTTGCGGGGGGACTTGGGCTTTTGGTTTCGGTGCACTACCTCGCCATCCCGGCGGATGCGTTTTTTTGCGTAGCTATCGGCGTCTTGTGGTGGGACGGACGCCTGCGTGCTGTCTCTGGGCGGACCATCGGCAAGTAAAGATACCCGGTCCCTAAGGGCAACGCGGACGGAGCGAGTACACGACGACGTGATTTAGGGGAAATGGGTGGTGGGCCCGCTTCGCCATCAATGCGAGTGGCCCACCCGGCCTTGGGTAAGGCGGTGACTGGGTCGACACACGACGGGCTCGTGTTGAACAAAATGCCCGCGCATTCCCCTTCCCAGGCGAAGCCGGGAGGGGGTCAAGCGGGCGGCGGCCTCTTGACCGCCTTGCGAGGTTTTTCTTTCGTTCCTTGAGCTGCGACGTAACGTTTCACCGTTTCCAACGAGGCCCCGCCGACACTCCCGACGTAATCAGCACGGTGCCAAAAGCGAGCGATCCGGGCTCAAAGTCTTGCGCCGGTATTGGGTCGCAAAGACACGATGCAACCGAAGCGAACACACCCCATGAGAGGTGGACGTCATTGCGTTATGGGCGTCTGTCGGAGGTGGATCGTAGTGCGCTGTATTGCTCGTAGCCTAATGGTATAATGGAAATAAGCACCAATGCAGGGGGTGTTTCCATGCTCAACGGTTACAAGTTTCGCCTATACCCCAATCAGGAGCAGCAACAAATTTTGCTCCGCTGGATCGGCTGCCAGCGGCTGATTTATAACGCCAAAGTGCAAGAAGATCGCTATTACCGCCGCTTCCAGCAGCGGATGGTTGGGACGGCGGGCATCGAGGTTCCTGTCGATCAACAGTACAGCCGGTTCGTTACCGAGAAAACGTCCTTTCTCAAACAGGTGCCGTCGCAGATTCTCCGTAATGGGGCCGTCAAATTCGGCCAAGCGTACAGCCGCTTCTTTCAAAAACTCGGGGGGCGCCCCAAGATCAAGAAAAAGATCGGGCGGCAGGCGGTGTGGCTAACCGATGAGGTATTCGAGTTGATTCCTCAGGTCGACGAGGCAACCGGGGAGACGCAAGCCTACCACCTGCATGTCGGGACCAACAAATTTCCGGTGGGCATCCTTCCGTATGTGGCGCATCGCCCCCATGCCGTGCCCGCCTCGATCCACATCGCTGTCGACGCAGGCCAATGGTGGCTGTCGTTTGCCGCCGAAGATCCAGCCGTGGCGATGCCCGAGACAACCGCCGGTAGAAGGGAATCCCCAGGTTCACCCCAAAGCATGGGGACAACCGCCGGCAGAAGGGAATCCCCAGGTTCACCCCAAAGCATGGGGACAACCGCCGGTAGAAGGGAATCCCCAGGTTCACCCCAAAGCATGGGGACAACCGCCGGTAGAAGGGAATCCCCAGGTTCACCCCAAAGCATGGGGACCACGATCGACGCGGCGACGGAGCAGATCGCCGAAGACTTACGCCACCTATCGGCGGAGCAACTCGCCGAGCGTACGCTCGGCAGGGATCGGGGCGTCGCCAAGCCCCTCGTGACTTCCGACCGGAAGATCTTCGACCTCAAACCCGTGCAAAAGTCCCGGATCGCGAAGCGTCGGCAACAACGGAAGCGATGGCAGCGCCGCGCAGCCCGGAGGAAACAAGGATCCCGCAATCGCCACAAAGCCTACCGGAAAGCCGCGCGGTGTCAGCGCTACGAAAAGCACGTGCGGCAGGATTATGCGCATCAAACGAGTCATCGCCTCGTGATCAAGACATTCTATGATCTTTACGTCTTCGAGGATCTTAAAATCGCCAACATGACCCGGCGTCCAAAAGCGAAACAGGATGCCGCCGGCCGATTTCTCCGCAATGGCGCCCGTGCCAAAGCCGGGCTCAACCGGGCGATTTTAGCGTCCGCGTGGGGCGACGTGGTGGCCTTCACGCGCTATAAAGCCCTGCGTCAGGGAAAGTTGGTCATCACGGTTCCGCCCCAACACAGTTCGCAGGAATGTGCGGTCTGCACATTCACATCCCCGGACAATCGGAAGAGTCAATCCGAGTTCGTCTGTCAACGCTGCGGACATCGGGACAACGCGGACCACAATG
>JAJZZH010000066.1 GCA_021797675.1 Bacillota bacterium
TCTCGTTCCACGAGATGCCGGATGGTATGGATTTCGGCCATCTTTTTCACTCCTCATCCTCCTTTAGGAGCGACATGGTTTGTCGATCCATGTCCAACCCTATCGGAAGGAGAAATTGATGGCTCCCTTTTTTTTACCTCGGAACCACCGTTTCAGGTGGCTCCGTTTTGCTCGGCCATTGCCTTCAAAGTGGTCCCCTTTTACTCAGCCGAATGCAGCCAATCAAGGATCCAAGTACTGTGTCATCGCGATTGGGAGCGCCGCGGTCACGGCCTTGTCCAATGAGAAGGCCACCTTGCACGAATACACCGATTTTAGCAATTGGGAAGCGCAAGGGTCGGGTGCGGGGTTCATCGCTTGTGGCACGACAAGTGGATTGACGAATTACCAAAACGCTAACACCTACGCCAACGCCGCATATAACAACGGGTGGTAACCCCAAACCACGGGATAACCTCTATCCTCCACCCACGGATACCTGATGGCATTGGTGGGTGGAGGGGTTTCGAATGCATGCCATTTATTCTCGGGGCATGGGATACAGGGATCCCACCACGGTGGTAGCGGAGGAGACCCCATAATTCGCGAAGACGGAGTACACGATGCGACCCCTTTGCCACCTGGCGGTCGTATGGATACCATCGCCGCCTACATCGATGGCGATGGTCCCAAATTGGCCGGGCATCGGAGCTCTTACTTTGTCCACAACCAAACGCGCCGTGGTCACCGCAGCTGCCACCCACGCGGTGCGCTGGGAGGGCACAATCGTCGGAGCCGTCACTAAGAGCCATCCACGCTCCCGCCATGCAATAACGGGATAATTGTGTGCGAACCAAACCTCTCCGGATTGGGTTGCGGTAATAGCTACCGGGTGGGCGTTCTGGGGAATAGCCGTAAGGTTTGCTAATCCACCGAATTCACCCACTGTACCATGCCATACGGCCCGTTTGGCTTGCGCTCGGGTTGGATAGCGTTGTCCGCTGACGATGGCAATGGGCGTGGCACTAGGATCCTCCGAATTTTGCTCTACCTGAGGGCTATTCACCGGTAGTGCGTGCGCCTCGACCCAAAAGGCCATGCGATAGCTGGTGGACGTCGCTTGCACCGTCGCGGCAAAGGTCCCCCGGGGTGGCATCAAACGGACTCCAGAGGCTCTCGTGTCGGGTAACCACACGGGACCTAGGATCGGGACGTGCGAGCCGGCACCGGCCACCGTCATGGCCTGGCGCACATAGGACGGAAAAGGGCTCGGGGTCGTCGGGGCAGCGCTAACCCCCGTGGTCATCAGCAACGTAGTGGTTGCCGCGAGGACTATCACGGCTTGGGATATACGGGATATGGGGAACATGGAACCCTCGCCTCCTGTCATTATCAATGATAACGGTGGTGGCGACGTAAAGGTTTCATCGGGTACACTCCTGGCACATTCCTGCCCGTTAATGCATTATGGACCACTATTCAGGACGGTCGATCCAACCATGTTTTGCACAAGACGGCACCCGTGCTTCGAAGAGAATTCCGCCCCATATTGCACAAAACGGCCTCAGATCCACCCGATACGTCTATCGCTCATTCCACCACCTTTTGCAAATACCCAGAATTTCTTCCCGCAAGACGGGCTAGAGCCGTTGCTTGTTGGCCACCCACGCGGCGTCCCAACGGTTCCTCGAGGTCACCCACCAAACGCCCCAGGTCAAAGAGCGAGCGGATGGATGACGCGGGGAAGCAGGAGGGCCAGATACACACAATAGACCTAGGCTTCGAGTTTCTTGGTGTCTTTCAAGAAGACGGGCGCGATGCGTAACGGACCTTTCACGAGCGCATGGTCTTGCTCGTTCGCATCCTGCCCCTTGTACGCCAGGAGGAGTTGCCGGGGCGTCCGGTCTGGATCATTGGACACCAGAATGAAGGTACTCCGCCGGAACCGTTCGGCCTCGGGCATTGCGGTGCGCGGTGTCGTCCCCCGCGCCACCTGCGCCCGTCACTGCCCAGGCAGCCCGGGCGACCTGCTTCCGCGCCTCCCACTGGAGATTCGGCGCAGTGTCTTGTTTGTGGCCGATTCCAAAATGGTCACCCAGGATGCTATCGACAACTGTTGCGAATTTGCGATGTTGTTTGTCTCGCGGCTTCCGAATACCTTCGGACTAGAGCGTGCCACCAAGGCCGCGGTGCGCGAGTGCACCGATTGGGATGAAGGCAGCACCTTCGCCTCATCGTGGTCCATTCCTCGGCGCTGGAGGTCAAAGCGCAGCATTGGGCTGAGTAGCAGATCGCGCGGGATGCCGCGTGGTTCGACAAGGAGTTGGCTGCTTGGGGCCTCCTGGTTTCATTCAGGGCAAGATCCTCGGGCAGGTTATATCAGTCCAAGGCCCCTCCCTAAGGGTGCGAAAATATGGGTTCAATCCTAGATTGCAAATAGCCCAAAATTCCAGCCTTAACCCCTTGAAGTTCCTGCTTCCAGCGAATGTGGGCCACCGCCTGTCCCAATTGGCCGAGAGACTGCGAAAGTGCGCGATTATCTGAACGCTTTCAG
Organism: Bacillota bacterium; assembly: GCA_021797675.1. GTDB lineage: Bacteria > Bacillota > Sulfobacillia > Sulfobacillales > Sulfobacillaceae > JAJZXC01. Next base: position 2,534 of record JAJZZH010000066.1, read on the forward strand.
CAGCTAATGCACAATCAACATGACGGCCCAGTGCCCGCCTACGGTTAACACTGCCACGGAAGCCACCATCCCCATGACCGTAGCCGTCAACACGCGTAATCTCTGCCAACCAAAGCTATAGCCAACGACGACCGAGGCATAGGCCCCCAAGAACGGTGACAGCAGAACCAATGCCCACACCCCATGTCGGCCGAACCGGATTACGCGCCGTTGCGCTTTGAGTAGCTGGCGGCGCACCCACTTCCAGCGCCGCACCAATTCCGGGAACAGAACTAAAATCATCGGCAATCCGATCAAGTTGGCCAGGACGCTAATCATCGCCCCTGTCCACGGCCCAAATCCTAGCGCAACGCTGGCGACCGCCGCCGGCTGGGCCTCAAATATGACGGACGTGGCGATGAGTCCGCATGTCGCGGCCAAGCGTCGCTGCTGGATTCCGATACCGAGGCACAGGGTCAAGAAGAATAAACCGAGTGCGAGCGCTAAAAGCGAATCCCGATGAAACGTATTGGCCCCCCGGAACCAATTCGGCATGGGTGCGTCCGGCCTCCCCGCTCTGCCCCGTTTACTTGTCAGTATGCCATATCTTTCTGTCGCGTAAGGCGGGCATTGGTTCCGGGGCGCAATCGGCCCAGCGCGATGGGGCTTGGCGATGGGGTGTTCAGTCCTCCCGGCGCTACTGCACGTGCGGGCGGCATCCCTGAACCAAGCGCGGCAACCGCTTGCGGGCGCCGGCTGCAGCGGGGCACGGCGTCGCGCGACTGGCTCCGAGGTGAAACACCCCACGCCTCCGGGTGGCGCTTCCACCCGTTCCTGAGGAGGATTGTCGCGCCCGTTGGCCAAAGTCGATAACTTGCCCTCCCTTGAGCACCTTGGCGCTACCGGTCATCGTCCCGGCGATGGAGGGCACCGAGTCCCACCAAAAGAAGCCGGATTCGAAACCCCAAGCACTCGAAGAGGCAGCGTCCACCTGCGCGATCCTCAAGCGCAGCCGCACTTGAGCCAGGCCCCCTGCAGGCTAGACAGGTGGATTCAGGCCGGAAACCGCGTTCCCAAGGCGACTGTGTCCGAACACCCGCTCCGGTTTCGGTAATGCGCGAAGAATTTCATATTCTTTGCCTTGACATAGTGAAAATTGCGTTTATGATATAATCGAGTGGAGTGAACGCTATTTCTTCATCGCGAACTGTTACAATTATTGAGGAGGCGTATGATGCGTCGTGTTAGCAAATCCGTCCTCGTGGCAGCCGGAATCTTGCCGCTGATTACGGCAGGATTTCCGGGAATGTCCTGGGCGGCCTCAAAGCCCACATCGCCCCGGCTACCCACCGGATGGCCGAAACTGCATTGGAAAGGCACGATTACCATGGGCGCGTGGGTGTTTACGCCCACTCCGCCGGGAAAACCCGTGCCCACCGGCCTGAGCCGCCAGACGGCACTGCTCACCCTAGCCCAGCGATTTGAACACTGGTACCCCGGAATCCACATTAAGTTTCTTAATTCGCAATACGGGAACAATCCCCAGTTCATCACCACCAAGGCGGCTGGCGGTGTACTCGCTGATGTCTGGGACACCCAATACATCTTTTTGAACTCCGCAGCCATCCCGCACGGGATCGCGGTCAATCTTACCCCGTATTTTCATCAGTCGAATCCCTATGTGCCCAACAACCGGCACTGGATGAACTACATGAACCCGAACACGCTGGCGATTACCAAATCGCCGAGCGGCACTTACTATGAAGTCAACGGCGACTACATCGCGACCGCCTTTTATTACAACAAGGCGCTGTTCAAAAAGGCCGGCATTGTCGGCATTCCCCGCACGTGGGCACAGTTATTGGCCGACTGCCGAAAGCTTAATGCCCACGGCATCACCGCCGGCGCCGAGCGGCCATTGTGGAGCTGGTGGGCACGTTTGTTCCTGCCCAACTACTTGGGACTGGCAACCATCAAGAAATTGGAGGCGTTTCAGCCCCACACGCCGACCGTCACTGCGCTGGATGAAGCCATTGGATATGAGAAAGGTATCTTAAATCCACTCAAAAACCCCCGTATGATGGCCTGGTGGCCGGTGGCCAAACAACTCTTCAGTCTGTGGGACAAAAATATCGTCGACACGCCGGTGCTCAACGCGTCTTCCAGCACGGTCACCGGTACCGACTTGTTTGATGCGGCCAAAGTCGCCATGACCTACACCGGATCATGGGAGCCAGGCCTTTGGACGAGCGCACACCACCCGCTCAGCAACCTGGGGTCGTTTCCGCTGCCCTCCTTGGCCCACACCAGTCGCTACGCGACGGGCCTCAGGACGGCCACCAACGTGGGCGGTCCCACCGGCGGATTTCAATGGTCGATTTCCACCCCCCGGGCCGACGCCAGCATGAAGCAAGCGGGCAAGTTTCAGGCTGTGCTCGATTGGTTGCGCTTCATTTCCACGCCCAAGGCCGACCAAGCGGTCGTCAACGGCTGGGGCGTGACGCTGCCCACCTTTAAAGGGTCTAAGCCTACCCTGGCCAACGCTCCGTTGGTCAGGTCGATGAAGCAGCCGTGGTATCCCGTATTTGGTTTCTCGGACCTCTCCACCGAAGCGCACACGCAGATCTTCAACCTGTTCCAGGAATACATTTCCGGTCACTTGAGTTTCGCCGCTGCGAAGCAACAATACGCTGCTGCGGTTCAGACGGCGGTGCAGCAATATATTACGACAAACCACGTCAAGGTCTCGAAGTACTAAGTATTAGGCCCTGCCAAAAGACACGGCAAGACCGCACGGGGGCAACGGAAAGTCCGAACGCAGGCAGGCGTTTGGGAGTGGGCCAATGAACAGGAGGCCGGCCCTGGAGCCGGCCTCCTGTTTGGTTTACGGATCCCGGCGGAGTGAACATCCCTGGCGCATCCACGCCGGATTGCGGGTGGTGTTCCCGTCGCGAAGAAAGGAAGGAAAACCGTCACTTGAATGACCTCCGCGAGCGATTTCGCACGGCCGCCAGTGCGGCCAACATCTATCCCCTGCTGTGGCTGCACGGCGAGCCGGAAGCGGCAATTCGCCGGGAAATTTCCGCTATCCAAGCCATGGGCGGTGACGGATTCATTGTCGAGTCCAGGCCTCATCCGGATTACCTGGGTGCGGGATGGTGGCGCGATCTGGCCCTATGCGTCGAGGAAGCGGAGCGGCTGGGCCTGCACGTCTGGATTTTCGACGAAGAGTTCTTTCCCTCGGGCGTGGCTGGCGGCCGGATAGTCGCCGAACATCCCGAGTGGGGCCTGAAGGTCCTCGTCCAACGCAGCTATGTGGTCGAGGGGCCGGAGCCCGATTACCGGCGCGAACTGATGGATTTTACGGCTGATTGGCAGCGAATCGTGGCTGTCTCGGCCTTCCCGGTAAACGGCGGCAATCCCTTGGACTTACGGCCCTCGGTCGCCGAAGACGGGCGAACGCTCGCCTGGTCAGTCCCCCACGGACGGTGGCGGATCGTGGTGGTCGGCGTGACGCCACACTGGTCGGGGCGGTCGGTGGGCGACTGCATCGACTGGCTCAATCCGAAACCTGTGGAACGCTTCCTGCAGTTAACCCACGAGGCCACCTGGCAGCGATTCGCTGCCCAGTTCGGTCGCGTCATTCAAGGTTTTTTCGGCGACGAAACGGGATTTGAAAATTTTGCGTCGTATGCGTGCCGATTTGGCGAGGAGGTCCCGTCTATGCCGTGGACGGAGCACCTGCTCGATCAATTCCAACAGATGAAAGGCTACGACTTAGCGCCACGCCTGCCCGCTCTCTGGTACGACACCGGGCCGGGAACGGGGACCGTCCGGGTCGATTTCATGGACGTCCTGACGCGCTTGCTGCAGACGCATTTTTTCGGCCAGATTCAATCCTGGTGTCATGACCACGGCGTCCGGTTCATCGGCCATCTGGTCGAGGACAACGGGGCGCACTGGCATCATGGCTACGGTCCGGGTCACTTCTTTCGCATGATGGACCGTTTCGATGTGGGAGGCTATGACATCGTCGCCCAGGTGCGGCCCGGTCAGTCGGAGGGGACCATACACTGGGGACCGTGGCGGTGGGATGCGCCGTTTTTCTATTGGACTGCTGCCCGACTCGCTCGCTCGGCGTCCCACTTACAGCACGCCACGCTGCGAACCATGAGCGAAACCTTCGGCGCCTACGGCTGGGGGCTCGGGATTCGCACCATGCTGTGGATTACCCATTGGCAGCTCGTGCGGGGCACGACCTGGTTTGTGCCCCACGCCTTCAACCCCAGGTTTCCGGATCCGGATTGCCCGCCGCATTTTTATGCCGGCGGCTCGAACCCTCAGTGGCCATGGCTGCGGGAGTGGTCCGACTACGTGCATCGCGCAGGCCAAGTCTTGGCGCACGGTCAGCATGTGACGGCAGTGGCCGTGTTGTATCCCGCGGAGGCGGAATGGTACGGGGGAAATTCCGGCTTGGAGGACGTAGGCGGTGTTCTGGCCCGTGCACACTTCGACTATGACCTGCTTTCGCCTGACGTATTATTGGATCCGAACCTTTGCCGGTTCGCATCGGGCACGGCTGAGATAGCCAATGAGGCATTTCGAGTCATTGTCGTGCCGGCGCTGCAGGCCATCCCCCTGCGAGTCTGGCAACGGTTGCGGGATTTCTGCCGGGCGGGCGGACACGTGCTGGCCGTGGATCGCCTGCCCCAATATGATACCGGCGGTGACCACGCGGCCCTGCGGACCACGGTAGGAGAATGGTTGACCGCAGGCGGGCATTTAGTGTCTTTGGCAGAGTTGGAGAACGCTTGCGCCGGGCTCGCGGTGGCCGATATCGAGATCCCAAACTTCCCTTGGCTGCAACACTATCATGTTCGTCATGAGCAGACAGACCGGTATTTTCTCAATAACGAGGCTCTCACCGACAGGTTTCACGGTTGGGTAGGCTTCAAAGCCAGCGGCGTCGTCGAACTGTGGAATCCTCGCCAGGGCACCATTACCGAAGCGCCCGTCTACCGGAGGGAAGCGAACGGCGTTCGCGTCTTCCTGCAGATTGAGCCCTATGAACCCGTCATCGTGGTGATTCGTCCGGGCGAGCCGGACGAAGGCCACCCTCACTTGGTGGCGAGTGATTATCCTCGCGTGCAAAGGTTGGAACCAGAGCGCCTGAAAGTCTGGATGCGCCGGCCAGGAACCTACCGTGCAATCTGGAATTCAGGCCACCGGGTGGAAACGACGGCTACCGAGCAGCCGGGCGACACGGCACTGACCGGCCCTTGGCGGGCCCAAGCCGTCACGGCTCCGGAAGAGGCGGAACCAGAGGTTCGGCCCTTAGGCGAATGGGCCGAGTGGCTGCCGAATTTTTCGGGCACCGTCCGCTATCAGACGGCGTTTACCTGGGACGCTTGGACGGGCGAGGTGCTGTTGGATCTGGGCGAGGTCTGGGAAATCGCCGAAGTCTCCCTCAACGGAAAACGCGTAGGCCATCGGGTCTCCCCCCCCTACCGATGGGACGTAAGCGACTTCCTGGTGCATGGGGAGAATCGGCTCAGCGTAGCGGTCACCAACACTTTGGCCCACCGCCTCCCCGACGACGCCTACACTGCGGGCACGGACTATCACGCGGGCTTGTTTGGCCCCGTCCGCTTGGAACGATGGCAGTCGGCAATCCTCACCCCCCGGCAGGAACCACCCACGACAGCCTGATGAGAAATAAAGCGTAGATTCGAAGCAACGATTGCTAGTTATTACGGTAATTTACCAGGATGCGTCGTAAAACCGCGTCGTTTAGGGCGTCATGTCGAATTAGCTACCATTGCATGCAACGCCTTCATCGCTAGCTAATCTGAATATCGGGTCTGTCTCTGGGATCACCCGTGACCCGCGAGCCCGACCGCCCCATACCCGCTGTTCCTCCGTGCTGACGAGCGGGCCGCGCTCGCGGCTCATGCGAAACTCCGGAAAGTTCGGATCGTCTTGCAGAGCCGGATTAGTGCCCCGGGCGGCCTGCCCAATGGAGTGGGTCAGACCGTTGACCAAGTCGGCCACGACATGGCCTTCCGTGTTGCCGATTAGTTCGGCCAGGTAATCCTTGCACAGGGTACGACGGTGCCTTCCAGTGACCAGAATGCCCCGAACGCACGCGATCCCCGCGGGCCATCGGCCAGTCGGCAGACCCACACGTCATTCGGGGAAAGACGAACCAAAAGCCTCAAGCGGTGCCGACTGGCGGGAATTGGAGACCGCTATTAGCGTTAAGCCTCTACGCCAGGGTCTTATCTTGAGGCCGTGCAATCACCAACGTAATGAGAGACACTGCCAACAAGAAGGGAACGATCACCCCATGATCAATCAGCAAGTCAATCAGGTTCTGCAAAATGAAGGCGATTACGGTGCCAAAGGCGCCCAACGTCAACGCATACCAAAACGAATCCATCTCTGCGAGACTTTTGCGCACCGCCCTTACGCCTGAGGTCAGCCACCGCCACTCCAGCCAAATCCCGGCAATGAATCCCCCCACCCCCAGATCAGCCCCCCATTCCAAAAACAGGTCGTGGGCCATGGGAGGAATCCCGCCCACCAGATGTTTGGGCCGGTGATGCTGAATGTAGAGGTGAAAGTTCCCCAGGCCCACCCCAACCAAAGGATGGTGCACGAAGGCTTGGATAGCGCTGCCCCAGATAATGAAGCGCTGCTGCACGTCGTAATATTTATGGGGATGCAAAAGCACCTCGAAGATGGAAAATACCTTGGTCAAGGGATTGGCATGGGCCAACACGCCGATTTTATGCTTATGGTGTTGAGTGGTCAGCTTGAGCGCCGCCACTTGGGCATGGATGGCATGCTGCAGAGGTGCCGCGGACGGCTTCGATGGCCCCACCAGGTGATGGTATAGCGGCTTGAGATCAATCTTACCCGCCAGGTCCACGAAACCGAACACGAGCACGGGAATAGCTACCGCATACGGTACCAACGGGGCCAACACCCGCTTGCCGCGGGTCGCGTAGGCCAACACGCCCATGAAGAAGACCGCCCCCATATCGGAAACCCAGGCCCCTCGTGAATAGGAGCTAATCACCCCGATGGTGATGATCACAAGGCCTGCGGTGAGCCACCGCTTGGGCAGGTCGCGGGGGCCGATGGCCACCAAGGCAGCGACCATAGGAAAGAGGTCGGCATTAAAGCCGCCAAAGGGATTAGGTTGACCGAATACGGCATCGGCCCGGACATGAAATACGGAAATCTGGTTGGACAGCGGTCCGGCCCCTACCAGAAACTGGCCAAATCCGTACAGGGATAAGACCGATGCCGAGGCCACCAGGGCAAAGAGGTATAGTTTCCAGACCCCTGCGTTCAGTCCGGTGAATCGCGCAATGCCAATCACCACCACAAAGAATTCCACATATTCCAAAATCTTGATCACGGTGCCGACATGACTTAGGGCAGTCGGGAGGGAAAGTACTGACAGCACCAGCAAGAAGACCAAGGCCCAGCGGTAGACGCTCGGAAAGAACAACTCCCAAGCCTTGCGCAGAAAATCCCCCAGGTTGGGTGCTGCCTGCCAGAGCTGGTGCAACACCTCCAACATCAATAAAATGGCCATGATGTCGGAGACATACAGTTTATGCCCGTGAACGACCACCTTCAGCGGGATCGGCGCCATGATGATAAAGGTCGCCAAGGCGACCGGGATGGAGCGGATCAGCACCCAGCCAAACCCAGCCAGCATCACCAGGGCTCCGATAAGCGGGTTCCACAGCGCCAATATCGCACCGAGCCCCATGGTTCCTATGGGCGGCCAGAGCGCCCTGGACCATCCCACATCCTCATGAAATGGGATCGCAAGCGGTTGGCGAATCGTTTCCTTCATGGTTTTCCGTGCAGCGCCAACCTAGGCGCCGCGTTCCCCCTTTCCGTCCGCAATCCGCGTCCTCGCCCGGCGCGGCGGTGCATACCCACGCGCCGGGACACGCTGCGCGTTGATTCGCATCGGCCGGGGGGAATGGAGTCTTCACCCTACCCGACGCGAATCGCCAAACGTGCGGTGGATTCAACGCGACTTATTATAGGAGATCGTCGTCAGCAAGCGCTCCCTTTCTCACATTTTTTACCGATTTCTTATCTGTGGACTTTGCGATCGGTCGGGTCTTGCCTCGAAGCACAACCTGCGTGCGTCAACCGCCTCTGCGAAGGAGCAGGGACCGGTGTGATGGCTTCGGTGGTCTGACCCTACGAGACTTTTCATCAAGTGGATCAGGGCCGGAATGGACGGTTGCCCATGGTGGAATACCGTGGGCAAGAATCGAAAGCATCGCCAGAAGAATGGCCCGAAGATTTATTGACCATGATCACCGTATTCCGCAGCATTGGCGCCAAAAGCTGAAGTCCAGAGCGAGTTTACTGGCAAGACCGGGGTGAGAGCCTGGTGATCGGCGTCAAGAGACGTCCTTTGGGCGAGATTGTCCGAAAATGGGTCTCCTTCCAGGGCCTGGACCACGCTTTGAAAGCCTTTCGGATCAAGGCGTTCTGGCTTATTCCGGTGGTTGGCGCGGTTGCATTGGCACAGCCAGGGAATAGCACGGCCCCCTCGAGTTGCGGCACGAGATCGAACGATCCGCAGCAACCGCGGACGATATGATCATCAACGAACTACAATTCCAATGGGCCAAGACGTCGGAGACGGATAGGTATGAGGTCCTTTCCGCATACGACAGGTGTCGCCAGGAGGTATGCGCGAAGCCCACCGTGGTGGGCTCTGCTACCGGTATCGCATCAATCCCTTGGGTGACATGGCAACCACGCGACCTCTCGCGTCATCAAGCCGGTCGCTGCGGTTACGGATGAGAACGCGGACACCACCGCTCTCGCCGACACCGGACGGGAATCGAAGGCCCTGGCGATTGCAGCGGTTCCCAAATGCGCGCCTGCATCTTCAGCGCGCGATGGACGAAGGGACCGGATGTCGTCGGAATCCGGGTACCTGCCACCGCGACGCGTTCTCCGACGTGCATCGACCCGGTCCAAGGCAATCCCGAGGCATTTTCCGCCACGGCGCCGACCAATCGCACCTGATAGGTTCGGCCTGCCGCGATGAACATCGGGCACATGGCTCCCGGAGGGCAATACCGGTACCATGTCGGCGTGGTAATGGTCGCCCACGTTGGAGACACCAGGCTTACCTTGCCTTGAATCATGACGGTTGTCGCCGCAGATGACACCGGCTAGGCATGGTGAATGCTTTGCGTCCATCCCGCCATGAGCATAACGCCCCCCGCCGCACCGGCGACGATGACTTTCCAGCGACGCATTGTCTCCCCCCTTTTTTCTCTCTATGGTTATCCCCATAGGTCGCGAAACGAACATCTTCCAAAGGATTCGCAGCGACGGCCTTGAAATCGGGGGTGCTCAGCAGAGTCCGCCTCGTCCGTCGACCAACGGGAAGCAATGTTCCTCCCGGGGGTCTTGCCGCGGTGACGATGCGGTGCGACGCGACCTGTCTTGGCGAGAACCCACAAGCAGTTTAAACCTCCTATCTCCCGATTGATCGCTGGGGGCCCGGCTGCGGTTTCGCGTCGTGGCGGACCGCTACGACACGCGGATCCTCGTGCCCACCAGCCACTTGGAGTTTTCCCCTTTTAATGAGAAGCTTCTCATTATAAATAGAGAGTTATCGGAAGTCCTGGGGAACAAAAAAGGTCCCTGACGAGGCACTGCCAAGGACTTGCGATAACTCTATTGGACTACACCGCGGTCGGTCGAGCGCCCCTATGGGCAATCAATCTTCCGGACCCCCTCCATCGACGGCGACGGCAGGGCACTTTGCCCGGCGATTCGGGCCCCGCCGAGGGGGCGACCCGAGGTCAGCGCCATCGGACGCGACAGGTTCCCCCTCCCCACCGAAGG
>JAJZZH010000059.1 GCA_021797675.1 Bacillota bacterium
ACGCCTATCGCTCCCATAGTTCCCTACAAGCGACAGTCAGTACCCTTCAACAAATTTTAGGCAGCCCCCCGTCTTGACGTTCGATCTGTTCCGTGTACTCTGAGATCCAAAGTCTGGGTAGTTCATGATCCTCAACACCCTGGGGGAAGAAATCGCCTCGGAAATGTGCGGAAAAAGAGGTTAAAGGATGAAATGGCAAATACAATATGGATTGGGTCGTTTTGGCCTAATCGAACCAATCACCAGGCAGGAGGTCCCACCATGTCGTTTCAATCAGCTGTTGGCTTAAATCCCATCGACCGTGTTCGTTGGAGTCGCCGTCGCCTTCAGCGCAAATGTTAGCCGAAATTTCTTGCGACCAAAATTCATTCCCTCAACTTCAAGGCGCTTCACATGGGTCAGCCAGCGCTCGGCACCGAATCTTCTACGACTTTCCGTTGGTTTTTGAGATTGGGGGGGGGCGGGCTTTGACTACTCACCCAACAATAGGACCCCTGCCGACGGGAACCCGGCTGCACCGTTTCTTGCCGAAAGCGGTTGGGACAGTGGGTCCGGGTGGTACCAGACGCCCCTCGAGCCCCCCGTTGCACCATCTGCACCGTCATCCCTAACTATCCACTATAGGCCGTGCATCAAAAGTTCCCCGGGGGTGATTCCTCAACCACAGGTCGCGGGCATGGCTGAGAAGCAACCGAGGCTGCATGACCTACGGTCAACCAGGCCCGCTAGACTGCCAAATCTGGGCTCGGGAACGCGCAACCGCTCCCGCCATCACACGATCAGGCCACCGGTCCGCTCTGGGGAAACCGCCGAACCGTGGCAACGCGGTGATTTTCCGGAATTCAGCGTGGGCGTCCTTCATCACCGGAATTGGCTCGGCCCTGGCCCGCCGCAGGTTGCCCATCCTCAACGCTGCTCGCCTGGCGTGACCTGCTCGTCGCCGTCCGTGCCCGTTCTGCACGATCGATGATGGTTACCGTCTGGGGCGCGTCGGTGACGTCGGCCACGCCCACGATCCAGGGAGGCACCCCCATTCGCTGCGAGTGGTCAATCCGAGCGGATACCCGAGGATTTTGCAACCAGAGGGCGTGCATTCCCATGCGGTGGGCACCAACAATATCGTGGTCCCAGCTGTTGCCAATCATCACCGCTTCTTCGGGCCGAATCCCGTAGCCGTCCAATACCCAACGGAATACGGCCGCTTCCGGCTTTCCCGGGCGCGATGGCAAATCCTCCGACTGGGTGGCCCAAATCCCGTCAAACCATCGCCGGATGCCCAATCTCTCCAACAGTCTGGAGACTGCGGCGCTATCACTGACCCGGGTGTTGGACAGGACGGCCTGGCGGTAACCGCAGCTGACCATCTCCACCACCGCCTCTTTGGCTCCTAGCCGCAACTTCAGTTCGGGATACGTATCGAGCGGTCGTAGGTCCTGGCCATCCGGAGGGTGGTCGACCAGGGTGCCGCCCAAGTCCCACACCACGACCCTAATCATCGAATGAGCCCCTTTTCTTAGCCTGGATGACTTCGACTGCGATGTCTTTTGCTCGCTATCCAGTTTCCGGTATAATGGCCGTGCCAGTCAACGGTAACGCACATGGTCGTTATTTTGTCCTTAAATCGATATGCGTCGGTCGTTCACTCGACCGGGAAGGAGAATCGAATGCCCGAAGAGAACCGGTTTCCGGATCTTCCGAAGGATGCCTTGGTGCGCCTGGATGTTAGCTCAGAGTCGTTTGTGTTTACCAGCGACCTTTCCGTCAACGAGTTCGTTCTGGTCGACCAAGCTGGATTCGAACCCTTGGGTTTAGTCATGGGTTCGTCCATTTATCATATTGGATATCAGGCCGCCAATTGGCGGCAGAATCAGGAAATGACCGTCTTGTCGCAAGCCATGTACAACGCTCGAGAACTCGCCATGACCCGCATGGAAGAAGAAGCGGACACGTTGAAGGCCGACGGCATCGTAGGCGTTCGCCTGGAAGTCAAACACGCGGAGTGGGGTGAGCATTTAGCCGAATTCATCGCCGTCGGTACGGCCGTCCGCGCCAAGGACGGAACCAGTCACCGCAATGCCAAGGGAAAACCATTCACCTCGGACCTGTCTGGACAGGACTTTTGGATGCTCATCCAAACCGGGTACCGTCCTGTCGGCTTGGTCATGGGGTCCTGCGTATACCACGTAGCCCACCAGGGGGTCATGCAAACCCTTCGCCAAGTAGGGCAAAACACCGAACTTACCGTCTACACCCAGGCGCTCTATGACGCCCGCGAGCTGGCCATGGAACGCATGCAAACCGAGGCGGCGGAAAGCGCGGCCAAGGGAGTAGTCGGCGTTCACCTGGAAGAAAACAGTCACCGTTGGGGAAGTCATGTCATCGAATTCTTTGCCGTCGGCACCGCCGTGGTGCCGTTCCGTGAAAGCACCCTGGCCCCCCCGCAACTGACCTTGCCGCTGAACGATCTGACCTCCTGACCGGCGGAATGCACGGAGCATAGTTTAGTAGTTTTTAGTAGTTTAAAGGAGGGTAGCTTATGAACTGGTTTCGCCGCTCGCCGCCCGCGGCGCCGCCCACGGTTCCAGGCCAGAACTTGGTCTCCGCCCAGCGGTACCGCCCCTTATCGGCCGAAGATCAGCAAGCGGATCAAGACGCCCTCGAACGCGGGGATTTGCCGTCTCGTGTCCGTTCTCGCCTGGAGGCCACCCGCGCCGGAGACCGTCCCTGGCTGAGCACGCTGGACATCAGCGACTGGTACTTCGCTCGCGGCCTGCGTATAGAACCGGTGGGCCAGGTGGCCGGAAGTGCGTACTACCATGTCGCTACCGACGGACGAGGACGCGAGCTGCTCGACGGCAACAGTGATGCGATCAATTTGATACGCGGCTATTATGCCGCCCGGGACTTGGCCGTCGACCGTCTGATCCAAGAAGCGCGGTTGGCCGCCGCTCACGCCATCATCGACGCTAAAATCCACGTATCGCGGCGTGACCGGGTTATCGAGGCCAGCATCATGGGTACCGCCATTCGCTGGCCAGAAGTGGCTCGCCCCAGCCAAGCCATACCGGTAAGCCCGCTCTCCGGCGAAGAATTCTTTAAGTTGGCCGGCATCGGCTGGCTGCCGGTGGGCCTCGCCTTTGGCTATCACTGGCACGTCATGCCTGTGGGCTACCGCACCCGACAGATTTCCGGTGCGTGGTGGGGCGCCAATCAAGAGTTGACCAGCGTCGCCGAACGCTTCAGCCGTACGCGGGAGATTGCCGTCCAAATGCTTCAACGTGACGCAGCGCGGATGGGGGCGACCGGGGTGGCTGGCGTGCATATCGACACCCACGTTGAAGAGACCGAAATCCTCTATACCGGAGGCTTCCCCGGACAGTACCTAGTCATCGACAATACCAATTACCTCTACGAGGATAATGGCACCGTCGAAGTGCCGGCTTTCAACTTGGAGTTCTTCACCACCGGTGCTGCCATCCGCCGCCTCGGTCGCGGCCACTTGACGGCGAACGCGATTGCCACCTATCTTGACACCATCTAGCCGGATACCAGTGCGGGCGGAGCCCGTGTGCTCGAGGCCGCTTGAGCTCCGCCCTCCCGATTTACAGGCGCGTCAGTCGCCATAGCGGAGACGGCGGCAACACCCGGCCGCTGGTCACCACGGGCACACGGCGGATTTGCGATCCTGCCGATACCACCATGGTGCCAACCCGCGTCCCGGCCGCCACGCCTCGGCTGACGCCAACTGGCGGCGACAACTCGAGGCGGATCTTTGCCGTCATCCCCGGCCATCCCAAGAGACTCGCATTTCTTGTTGCCGTCAGCCCGACCCGGCTCCCCCAGGGCATCTCCCAATAGCCCACGGTTTGACCCGTGCTCAACACCCGCCGAGCAACAATCGCGTGTGACGTCGCCTTGATCAGCGCGAGTCCGTCATCCAAGGCCTGACGCAGTTGATGATGAACGGCGGTGGGGGGCTGGCCGACTACCCCGCCATAGACGATGCGTGATTTACCCGCAATAGTTTGGCGAGCCGCCCAAATGAACGAGGCGCCGCCGGCCACGGTCGAACCGGTCTTAACCCCAATCACCCCGCCGCGGCCCAAGACTCGATTAAAATTGTAAACGATTCCACCATGAGGCACCGACATCTGGGGCATCGCGACCATTTCCGCCAACGCCGGGGAGCGCATCAGCGCTTCGGCCACCCGCACCTGGTCCCACGCCGTGCTGACGGTTGCATTGCTCAATCCGCTCGGCCCATGGTAATGGGTGGAATGCAACCCCATAGCTCGTGCCTTATGGTTCATTTCCGCCGCAAAAGCTGCCGTGCTGCCTGCCCCCCATTGAGCCAGCAACGTGGCCACATTATTGCCCGAAGCTACCAGAATCCCTTTCAGCAAGGTGCGTTCCGATAGGCGTTCTCCTGCTTGCACGGGCATCACCGACTGGAATGCCGCGGCGTCTCGGTGGTAGGCGGCGACATCGGCTGGCGTGATGGTCAGACTCGGTCCTGGACTGCCTGGAGCCAGTGGGTGGTGAGCCAAAACGATCAAGGCCGTCATCATTTTGGCCACGCTGCCAATGGGCTCCGGCGCCGTTGGTCCGTGCCGGCCCAGAAATCCGATGCCGGGAACGTCAGCCGCGGCTTGAACCCCCGGGGGCCATGGCATCGACAGCGTCCCCGGCCACCGGGTCCGGGTCGGAATTACCGCCCGGGCAACGGGCTGGCCAACTGGACGCGCCCACTGCACGACACCCAGGCCGACGATGATCACCACAATTATCGCCAAAATCACTTGAACCCGCATCACACGCATCACTTGCATCTCCTCAGCTAACCTCCGCACCCCCAACGTCCTTCACCTCGCCCAGCCCAGGCGAGGCTGCGCTGGCACGGCTAGCCCCGCCCGAGCGCACCCGGCGCTGGAACGCCGATCGCTTAGCGCAGCCTACGCCGGCCATCTCGGACCGATAGTGGTCACCAGGTGTCCAAGTCCCTCAATGGTGACCACGACTTCCTCTCCTTCCGACAGCCACTGACGCTGATCCTCCGGATATCCTAAGATTACCCCTTCAGGCGTGCCAGTGAAAATCAGGTCCCCGGCTTGTAAAGTGATGTAACGCGAGATGTAGTGAATCAGAAAAGGAATGGGAAAAATCATTTCGCGGGTGTTCGCGTGCTGAACCTCGATGCCGTTGCGCAGGCACCGAATATCCAACGCTCCGGGGTCCGGCACCTCATCCCGGGTGGCGATGAACGGGCCAATGGGGCCAAACCCATCACCGGCTTTGCCTAACAGCCACTGCCCGGTCCGAAACTGCAAGGCGCGATCGGATAAGTCATTGCCATTGCAGTAACCGAACACGTAATCCAAGGCGCGGGATTCCTCAACCCGGCAGGCGGATCGGCCCATGACGACCACCAACTCCGCCTCGTAATCCAGTTGCGAACTGTCTTGCGGCGGGCGGACGACCGCCCGATCCCCGACCACTGCCGATGAATATTTATTGAAGAGGACGGGCGAGCTGGGAATTTCCATTTTTGATTCGGCGACATGGGGACGGTAATTCAAACCGACACACACGATGTTGCGTGGTCGAGGCAGGGGAGCGAGAAAGGTCGGACGCGTCGCGTCCTCCATCCCCTGCTCTTCAGCGCGCCGAGCCCAGTCGGCGATCGTTTCCCACCGCCCTGGCCCGCCTTCCAAGACCCATTCCATCGGCCTGGGCCCCACCTTGACTCCCGCCGACGCAGCCAAGCGACTCCCGCGGACGGTTCCCCCCGCTGTCATGAGAACCCATTCCTCCTGCCCATCGACTAGGGCACTTGCCAAACGCATGCTTCAACCTCCCTACACCAGCGCGGACTGGGTGTTTGCCGTGCACTCCACCCCGCGAGCCGTTATCACCTCGTTGTCATTATGGCAGATCTTGCCGTGCGCTGACGACCCAACTCCCCCGCAGGTTAACGGCATGTGTCCGGATGACGCTTCGATTGCCTGCGGCCACCGACCCCCAGCTGGTTGGCGCGAAAGGGCGGGGAGGAAGGGTGATGGCGCCGCCATCGTTGTATCCGGCGGGGAAACGCGATGACCCGAGGCGGATGCTCCAGACGACGGTCATGGATGACGAGCATGCGCACGATGAGGGCGGATGATCCGATGACCACGACCGCCACCATCAAGTTTCCCAGCAGCACCAAGGTGACATTGCTCATTGCGACCGCTCCTCTTCATGCTCGCGGGGTGATCCCAGTTGTCCCTCGTGCCGAGGCCCGCTCCAACCTGGCCACCCCGGTTCTCCGCCTCATCCTCACGGCTGGGCGAACAGTTGCCAACGGAGACAACCCGCGGCTTCAGTTTTCGACTGGGCCAGCGAATGTGCACCACCAAGCCGTGCAGGGAGACCGCCCTCCCGGAGATTGATCCGATGGTCCTCTCGCCCTGCCCGGCACCCGCCAGCAGCCGCCTTCCTGCCCGGAACCTTTTCATCGCTCAGCTTCTGGCCTACAGGCTGTAATTAGGCGACTCTTTGGTGATTTGCACATCGTGGGGATGGCTTTCCATCAATCCCGCGTTGGAAATCCGCACAAATTGGCCGTCGCGACGCAGATCGGCCAGCGTTAGCGCGCCCGTGTAGCCCATTCCGGAACGCAGGCCGCCCACGAGTTGATAGACGGTATCCGCCACCGTCCCCCGGTAGGGCACCCGTCCTTCGATTCCCTCGGGAACCAGCTTTTCCACCTCGAGATCCTCTTGAAAATAACGATCGCCCGAGCCTTCCCGCATGGCTCCGAGCGACCCCATGCCCCGATATACCTTGAAGGAGCGCCCCTTGTAGATCTCCATCTCGCCGGGGCTTTCCTCGGTGCCAGCGAACAATGATCCCAACATGACCGTAGAGGCCCCGGCCGCCAGCGCCTTGACGACATCGCCGGACCACCGCACGCCCCCATCGGCAATGACCGGCACCCCTTGGCCACAAACGCTTTGATAGGCGTCGAAAACGGCCGTGATCTGCGGCACGCCGACCCCTGCCACGATCCTGGTGGTGCAAATCGAACCCGGCCCCACCCCGACCTTGACCGCATCAACGCCCGCCTCGACTAACGCCCTGGCCCCTTCGCCGGTTGCCACATTGCCGCCGATAATGTCAACCTGGGGAAAGGCCTCCTTGAGGCGCGCCACCAGGGTCAGCACACCCTGGGAATGCCCATGCGCCGTGTCCACCACCAAGACGTCCACCCGTGCCCCAACCAGCGCCTCCGCCCGTGCCATCATATCCCCGCCCACGCCTACCGCAGCGGCTGCCAGCAATCGGCCGTTGGCATCCTTGGCCGCGCTGGGAAATTTCCTGGCCTTTTCAATGTCCTTGATCGTGATCAACCCGCGCAACCGGCCTTGCGCGTCCACCAGCGGAAGTTTTTCTATCCGATGTTTCGCCAACAGGGACTTGGCTTCTTCAAGTGTCGTGCCCTCGGGCGCGGTCACCAAATTGTCCTTGGTCATCACTTCGTGAATGGGGCGGTCTAAATGCTCTTCGAAGCGCAGATCTCGGTTGGTCAGAATTCCTATCAAATACCCGCCGTCGCGCACAATGGGAACGCCAGATATCCGGTAATGGCTCATCATCTGCAAGGCTTCGCGAATGATTTGGTTCGGTCCCAAATAAAATGGGTCGATAATCACACCGTGCTCGGAGCGCTTTACCTTGTCCACTTCTTGGGCCTGCTGATCAATCGTCATGTTTTTGTGGATAACGCCGATTCCGCCTTCGCGTGCCATCGCGATCGCCATCCGCGCTTCGGTGACCGTGTCCATACCGGCTGACACCAAGGGAATATTTAAGGCGATCCGGCGCGACAGTTGGGTTTGGACATTCACATCGCGAGGCAAAACCTTGGATGCGCCCGGCAATAATAACACGTCATCAAACGTCAAGGCCTCACGGCCAAATTTTTGATTCCAGTCCACAAGGACCTCCCCCTTGATTTTTTCCAAGTCTATCACACCTACCGACCGGACGGGGGAATTATCCGGACTGTTCGGCAGCCAGGAGGTTGCTCAGCGCATAAGCTACCTGGTAGATATTGCCAGCTCCCATCGTAATCACACAATCACCGGGCCGCACTCGCGCGAAAAGCATGGCGGGCAGACGCCTGAAGTCGGCCACGAAATGAATCGGCCCCGGATGCACACTACGCATCGCCTGGGCCAGCCCTTCACCGGACACGCCCGCCAAGGGCGTGTCTCCTGGCGGAGCGTAAATCTCGGTCAAAAACACTTCGTCGCTGGATTGGAAAGCGTGGAGGAACTCATCCCACAAGTTTCGGGTGCGAATATAGCGCTGCGGCTGAAATACAGCCAGCACGCGATGCTCGGTGACCTGGCGCGCAGCTTGCAAAGTCGCCATGATCTCGCTCGGGTGGTGGGCGTAGTCGTCCACGACCAGAATTCGGCGGTCGTCAAAAATCCGTTGGAAACGACGCGCGGCGTTTTCAAATCGTCCCAAGATCGACGCGCTGATGGCCCAGGGCACACCGGCGTGATGGCACGCCACCATCGCCGCCAACGCATTACGCAGATTATGCAGGCCGGGAATTGGCAAAGTAACCTCGGCCACGGTTTCGCCTCCGGTCTCGACCTGAAAGCGCGTTCCCGGCCCCCAGGGAACGATGCGCACCGCCCGCACCTCGGCGGATTCGCCGGTGCCGTAAGTCACCAGCGGAATCCCTGCTGCGATCAGGTTTCCGCGTAGGGCTTGCAGTTCAGGGGACTCGGCGGACAGCACGGCTAAGCCGTCTGCGGGCACTCGACGCAGGAATTGGAAAAACGCGTCCTTCAACTGCTCAAAACTTCCGTGATAGTGCTCTAAATGTTCGGGCTCGACATTCGTCGCCACCGCTACCCAGACCGGATAGCGAAGAAACGTGCCATCACTCTCATCCGCCTCGGCCACCGCTACCTGCCCCTCACCCTGGCGGACATTGCCCCCAAAGAATTCGACTTCGCCGCCGACCAAGACGGTCGGGTCGAGCCCGGCTTCCACCAGGATGCGCCCCATCATGGTAGAGGTCGTCGTCTTGCCATGCGTCCCCGCGACCAACAGCGTCCGGTACCCGGAGAGTACGTAAGCCAACAAATCAGACCGGTGCCACAATTGCCGACCGTGAGTTTCTGCCCACCGACGCTCGGCATTGTCGGTTGGCACGTCGGTGGTGTACACCACCACGTCGGCATCCCCCACGTTGGCCTCCCGATGCCCCTGGTAGACGACCACCCCGGCCCGTTCCAGCCGGTCCGTCCGACTGGAACGATTCATATCGCTACCGGTCACTCGAATGCCCTGCTGATGCAGCAAAAGTCCAAGGCCACTCATGCTGTATCCGCCAATTCCGATAAAATGCACATGCCGCACCCGCAACACCTCGCCTGCAACTTGGTAAAAGTTAGAATGCGCGCTTTCGACCGAACTCATGCCACGATTATTGAAAATGCCATCCCTCCCGGACCCAGCGCTCCACATAGGTTGCCGCCATCCGTTGAATGGCAGCAATCTCGTCAGCCGTCACCGCCCGTACGATGCGGGCAGGGCGCCCCACCACCAGGGTGCTGGAGGGCACCACCATCCCCTCGGGAACCAGGGCGCCGGCCCCCACGATGGCGTGTGTTTCCACTACTGCTTTATTCATTACGATGGCTCCCATGCCAATCAACACCTCCGATTGAACGGTGGCCCCGTGCACCAACGCCCCATGCCCGACGGTCACCCGATCACCCAAAATCGCTGGCGCTCCCGGATCGGCATGGACCACCGCCAGATCCTGAATGTTGGTCGCCTGACCGATATAGATACGTTCCGCGTCCGCTCGGATCACGGCGTTGAACCAGACCGATGCCTCGGTTCCGATCTCCGCTTGCCCGATGACAAACGATCCCGGAGCCATAAACACCGGGGCATGCACAATCGGCAAATACTCTCCGTACTGCAAAATCATGAACCGTCCAGCGGCTCCGCCGGTTTCCGCACCGCGAAGCGGCGATCCGCTGGTTTCCCCCTTTCCCGCCGTCCGTTGCCCGAGGGATCTTACTCCCCCAGGGCATACGGTGTCTTCGGCCCTTCGTGCATGGCCATTCGATGCCCGAGCCGCCAATGATAATATCCTGCTGTTGCCACCATGGCCCCGTTGTCCGTGGCAAGAACGGGCTCGGGGGCATAGACGCGGCGGCCTAGCTCGGCCGCCCGCTCCGTCAGCCGCGTACGTAACCGCCGATTGGCGCTCACGCCTCCAGCCAAGTATATGCGATGCAGGCGTTCTTCGACGAGCGCTTGCACGGCTTTTTCTGTCAACGCCGCCACCACGGCTTCTTCCAGGGCACGGGCCAGCGCGGCGCTTTGATCTGGATGCTGGCGGTAAAGGGCCGCCAACGCCGTCTTTAATCCGCTGAAGCTCACATCATACGGTCGCTGGGGACGGCGCAGCCGCGCCACCGGAAGCTTGAACGGCGTCTCATCCACAGTTAGGGCCAGCCGCTCAATGGCTGGCCCCCCGGGATACCCGAGACCCAAAATCCGTGCCCCCTTGTCCAAGGCCTCGCCGGCGGCGTCATCTTGCGTGTCGCCCAAGAGCACAAGCCGCCCGTCGCCCTCCCATCGGTACATGGCGGTATGGCCCCCCGACGCCAATAGCGCCAGCGCCGGATATTGAATGGGGGCCTCCAGGGCATTGGCGTATAAATGGGCCTCCAGGTGATGCACACCAATCAGCGGACGGTGGAGCGCCAGCGCCAGCGCCTTAGCGGCGGTAACGCCAACCAGCAGCGCCCCTAACAGGCCCGGGCCCTGGGTCACGGCAATCGCATCACAATCCGCTAAGCACGCTCCGGCTTGGCTTAACGCCGCCTCGATCGCCGGGAGAATAGCCATCACATGTTCGCGGCTGGCCAACTCCGGAACCACTCCGCCGAACCGCGCATGAATCTCGGCCGACGACAGGCAGGCGTTCCCGCGCATCCAGCGGCCATCTTCCACCACGCCGACCCCGGTATCGTCACACGAGGACTCGATTCCCAATATCAGCATGTGCCGTCCTGCGTCAGCAGAGGTACCCGCCCGCTTAGGCGCGCATGGAACGCCTGCTGACCAGGAATTTCCCTCCTTTCTCGTGAATCGATGTCTTATGCATCAATGTCTCGTGAATCGATGAATGGCAAATGGGAACTGGCAGGGCTTCGAGATGAAGCGGCCGCCACCCTGCCCTTTGGCGGGGCCTACGCGAACCGGCGGTAGAGAAGGCTCGCCCGGCCGGGCGGCTGCCCTCCTGGTCGCATGCAGGTCCGTCCGTGGGGTATATTCGTGCCCGAAAAGACCAACCTATAGCCACCACCGACGTCGGAGGACAACTATGCGCCTCAGGTTCCTAGTTTATACTTTCTTGTTGTCTAGCGTATTTTGTGCGCCCGGCTTGGTCGCACTCTCTCCCGTCACCTACCCGTTTTTGGGAATCGGCCGATTCTTGGCCTACTGGGTCAGCATCATCTTATATGTCTCCTATGGACGCCGCCTCGCCCTGGCCGGAGAGCAAAGGGCTCTCCGGCGGGGCTTCGAGGTGGGATTCCTTTCCGCGTTGCTGGGCACGGTCGCGTTTCAATGGATCATCCGCCTCCCTTATGCCGAAGCCAGCCTGGTGCACACCTTGCCGGAGATTCCGCCGTTGGCCGTGGCGCGCATGTTGCATGTGCATGCCAGAATTGGCAGCCTGCTGTCGGGCATCGTCTCCGGAGGGGCCAACGGATTGCTGGGCGCACTTGCCACCCGCTGGGCTCACTATCGCCGGCAGCGGATCAAGTCTCCCTCCGGCGCCGCCACGCCTTAACGCATTTACGGCGATAGAGTCGGTGGGCGAAACGGGTTCCGTCCCGGCGAGATGGACGGGAAAGTCACGCCTGGTAGACATCAAGCGACAGCCGCGGGCTGCCCGCGGCTTCGGGCCAGGAAGAAGTCGATGCGCACCTTGATCCGCGATGTTGCGCGCCAACCTAAGGATTCGCCATCATCCCTTGGCCAAGCGAAGATGGGGCGGGGCCACGGGGTAAATAACTGCTAAAACAAATCACATGATATCTATGTACATCGCATCATAAGGTGTATAACAAGACCCCCATGGACTGCATGCAGGAGGTGACAAAGCCTTGACCCGTACAGTAAAGTGGCCTTCCGTAGCTCTGAATATCGGTAAATGGCTCGCGATTATGGCCGTGGTTTTGGCCTACGGGCGGCAGAAAGACGCTTTTCTACGG
>JAJZZH010000138.1 GCA_021797675.1 Bacillota bacterium
GGGCAAAGTCTACGTTGAGCGCCATCGCCGCACTCACCGACCCCGGCGCCACCTCGCGCGGATAGCGCACGAGCAGCGGCATCTTAAGCGACTCTTCATACATAAACCGTTTGTCGTACCACCCATGGTCCCCCAAGAAGAAGCCCTGATCGGAGGTGTAGACCACCACCGTATTCTCCCTCAACCCCTCGGCGTCCAAATACTCGAGCAGTCGGCCCACGTTGTCGTCGATCGAGGCCACACAGCGCAGATAGTCTTTGATATACCGCTGATATTTCCACTCGGTTTGCTCCGCCGAGCTCAACCCTGCCGGCACCGGCTGCTTGAGGTCCTCCGCGGTCAGATCGCGCGCGATCCGCATATGGGCCGCTGCCGCCGCTGGGCGCGTCGCATAGTCGTCCGCAAACGTCGGAGGCAGGGGCAGCTCCACGTCCTCGTACAGCTGAGCGTGTTTGGCGTCGGGACGCCACGGCCGGTGCGGCGCCTTGTGATGGCACATCAGGAAAAACGGGCGCTCGGGGTCGCGGCGTCGGAGCCAGTCTAGGCTCAGATCCGTGATGATGTCGGTGGCGTAGCCGGGAAAAACGCGGCGCCGGCCCATCTCATACATCGGCGGATCGAAATACTCGCCCTGGTCGGGCAGCACGCTCCAGTAGTCGAAGCCCGCCGGATCCCAGCGCCGGCCGTGACCCAGATGCCACTTGCCGACGATGGCAGTCTGATAGCCGGCGGCGCGCAGGAGTTGGGGAAAGGTTAGCAGGTGGTGGTCAAGGCGGTCGGCCAGCGTGCGCACGCCGTTTTCGTGGCTGTACAGACCGGTCAAAATCGTAGCCCGGCTTGGGGTGCAGATGGAATTCGTGCAAAAGCACCGATCAAAGCGCAGACCCTCTTCCGCAATGCGGTCGAGATGGGGGGTCTGGTTGATCCGGCTGCCATAGGCGCTGATGGCGTGCGCCGCATGGTCATCACTCATGATATACAAGATATTCGGCCGCTGATCCGGCATGGTCAATTCGGTCCTTTCTACAGGAGATTCGCGGGGCTGCGCATGGCACGACCGGAGTGAGGTCGGCAGAAAACCATTGACGGATGGGTTCCGCCTATCCCGGGGATTTTTCCCTGGCCGGCAACCCCGCGCCCAGCCGCCCGCTCGCTACCGCATGACACGCTACCACGTGTCCGTCATCGACGTGAATCCAATCCGGAACGGTCTCGACGCAAATATCGGTGACGGCGGGGCAGCGCGGTGCATACGGACAGCCGCGATAGGACGGCTGCAAGATCGAGCCGCTCGCCTGGCGGTCGGGCTTGGGGCGCGATTCCGCGGACATCGCGTCAAAGGTCGCCGCCAACAAGAGGCGTGCGGTATAAGGATGTCGGGCGGTTTTGACCAAGTCGCCCGCGGGGGCGCTTTCTATCAGCCGGCCTCCGTACATGACGATGATTCGATCACAGATAGCGATCGCCGAGGGCAGGTCGTGGGTAATATACACCAGCGATAGGCCGAGCGCTTGCCGTAAGTCGGCGAGCAATTGCAAAATCTCGGCGCGTAAGGAGACATCCAACATGGACACCGGCTCGTCGGCAACCAGCAGCCGAGGACGACTCGCCAGGGCGCGAACGATGGCTACCCGTTGGCGTTGCCCTCCGGACAGCTCGTGCGGCAGACGCCGACGGATCAGACTGCTGGGGGTCAGCCCGGTTAAGTGTAGCAAGCGTTCCAGTTCCTGGTCGGGGTCCTTGCCCACGGCATGCCGCGAAATCGGGAACGACAATTGCTGTTCTACGGTGTAGACCGGATTGAGCGCGTTGTACACGTCTTGGAATATCATCTGCACCTCCGTCCAGTACTGGCGGAGGGCCCGGCGTCCCAGGCGCGTAACGTCGCGACCATTAAACCACAACCGGCCCTGCGAGGCGACAATCATCCCGGCCAGGGTTCTTCCCAGGGTGGTCTTTCCACTGCCCGACTCCCCCACCAGACCAAGAATCTCCCCAGCACCAATGGAAAGGCTAACCTGGTTGACCGGAACGACCGTCGTCCGCCGCAAGCCTTGGGCCTGGAAAAAGCGAACGGTGAGACCGCTCGTCTTCAGGAGCTCAGCCCGTTCATCCATGCGCCTCATTTCCCTTCGCAAGACTTTGCACGTCGATGCACGCGATCTTACCCGCTCCCACGTCGCGCAGGGTGGGAGGCGCCAACGAGCACTCGGAGCGGGCAATGGGGCAACGCGGTCGAAAAGCACACCCCGATATTGGATGCGCCAAATCCGGAGGACTGCCTGGGATGCCCCGCATCTGGAAGCGGTCAACGTTCCACTCGGGCAGCGAATCCAATAGCCCGCGGGTGTAGGGATGATGGGCTGCCGGATGCAGGAAGCGATCAGCGCTGCCGGTTTCGACCGCGCGCCCGGCATACATGACCATCACGGCGGAACTAATATACCGAATCAGGCGGAGATCATGGCTGATAAACACGACCGCAAAGTGTTTGATCGCCTGAATTCGGCGAATCTCTTCCAAAATTTCGCGCTGGACGACGGCGTCCAGCGCGGTGGTCGGCTCATCCATGATGACAAGGTCGGGATCCAGCGCAATGGCCATGGCAATGGCGATTCGCTGGCGCATGCCGCCCGACAGTTCATGCGGATAGCTCCGCAAATGCTGGGGATGAATGCGCACCAGTTCCAACAGCTCTTCGATGCGCTCGCCGACCGCACCACGGGACAGCGCGGGTGCATGAATGCGAAATATCTCGCGAAACTGATGGCCGACCGTCAGCACCGGATTGAGGGTCACCAAGGCACTCTGGAAGACCATCGACACATGTTGCCATCGAAAGCGCCTGAGCTCGTCCTCGGTAAGACGATACACATTGACCCCTTGCACCTGGATTTTGCCCTCGACCAGGGCCGCGTTGGCAGGCAGCAGGTGCATGATGGCGTAGGCCAAGGTGGACTTTCCGCATCCCGATTCGCCCACGATGCCGAGGATCTGCCCGGGCGCCACGGTGAAGGATATGTCATTCACCGCACAGGCCAAGCCATCGTCGCTTTCATAGACTACGGTTGCGTGATCCACGGTCAGGACGGGCTTCGTCGTATCCGTCATTATTGGCCGATATCCCCTTTCATCACCTGCCAGGCCCTAGCCAATCGTTCGCCCGAACGGCTGGCCGGCTGCCGCAACCGGGGATTGGTGACCTCGTCCAGCGCAAAATTCATCAACGCCAGACTGGTTCCAAACAGGGCAATCGCGAGCCCTCCGGGCAATAGCCACCACCAGGCGCCGTTCAGCTCCGCCCCGCCGTTGCTGGCCCAGTAGAGCATGCTGCCCCAGCTTACTTGGGTAAGGTTGCCAAGGCCGAGGAATTCCAGTCCGGCTTCGGCCAAGATCGCGCCCAAAATGCCGTACATCAGGCTGGCCACGAACAGGGAAAGCATGTTGGGCAGAATTTCCCGCACCAAGACCCGCCAATCTGACGCCCCAGTCAAGCGAGCGGCCCAGACAAATTCCCGGTGGGCCAAGGTCAACGTCTGCGAGCGGAGCACCCGGGCCCGCCCCGCCCAACCGGTCAGCCCGATAATCAACATGAGGGTCAAGGTGTTGGATTGATGGACATAGGCGGCCGCGACAATCATTAGGGGCAGGCCTGGAATGACCAAGAAGATGTTGGTAAACGTGGCCATCACGTTGTCCAACCAACCTCCTCGATAGGCCGGGTACATCCCGATGACCACCGCCAACACGGTCGAGATCACGCTGGCCCCGAACCCGACCAGCAGCGAAGAACGCGTACCCCATACAAATTGAGCGTAGACGTCCTGGCCGAGTCCCGTGGTGCCGAACCAGTGTTGGGCACTCGGCGGGGCTAGCGGAGGAAAGTTCGTCGATCCCGGATTGTAGCGAGCAATCGCGGGTGCCAGGACGGCAATCAGGACGAAGGCGGCAAAGATCCCCAGCCCCACCCGTGCCTTGCGGTTCTTTCCTAAACGTCTGACCCAGGCCAACTGCGTATGGCGCATCGGTGGGTTCGCCGCCGCACTGGGCCCTGCAGACGCGCCATGGGTAACGTTAGCCATCAGTCCACCCCCACCCGCCGCGACCGGGGATCCAACCACGCGTAGAGAAGGTCGACCAGAAAATTCACCATCAGAACCGAGAGCGAAATAATCAGAAATAACCCCTGCATGAGCGGATAGTCCTCATTTTGGACCGCAGTGAACAGCTGATAGCCAACTCCGGGATAGGAAAACACCACCTCCACGAGCAGCACCCCACCCACCACAAAACCAATCGCCATCGCAAAATTGGTTACACTCGGCAAGAGCGCGTTACGCGCGGCGTGTTGCAGCATCAGCCCGCGGGGTGAGACACCTTTAGCCCGGGCAAAGACGATGTAATCGTCGCCAATGGTTTGCATCATGTTGTTCCGCATGTGCAGCAACCATCCTCCCAGACCGGGAACGACAATAGTGATTGCCGGCAATAGGGCGTGATAAACGACATTCTCCGCAAAAGCCAACGTCCATTGCGGGGTCATTTGGGTCGAATAGGCGTGGGCTACCGGGAACCAATGCAGTCCGTAACCCAATCCCAGCAATAGCAACAGGCCGAACCATTGATGGGGGATGGCGCCCGTAAACGTGGTACCTGTCGTGAGGATCGAATCGGGCCAACGATTGCGCCTCCAGGCCGCAAAAATGCCTAGCCAGGTGCCCGCGATGGCCGCGATCGCCGTGGCGGTGCCCGCCAGGCCCAGCGTCCACGGCAAGCTACTGGCGATGACCCGGCTCACCGGCACCGGATAATAGGTGAGCGATACGCCAAGCCGGCCGTGGATTAAATTGATCAGATAGTGCCAATATTGAACCAACAAGGGTGCCGAAGTCACGCCAAACTGCAGTTTGATGGCATGCAACGCCCGCGGAGTTAATTCTCCCGCATACCGGGACACCATCAGCAATGCCGGATTCCCCGGCATTAGGCGGGGCAAGACAAAATTGATGGACACCGCCGCCCATGCCGAGATCAAGAGGAATCCAAAGCGGTTGAGGATATATCGCATCCTGCGGCTCCCTCCCAAATCCATCGAGTTCAAGCCAGCGTAGGTCGTCGTCGGACGGATGCAGTCCGATCAACCCCCGTTGGCGTCCCCGGCCGGCTGGCTGACTCCGGCCCGTGTAGCAAACGACAGGAGGTCCTGAAGTTACGTTATGCCCTTATGCCCTATCGTACCGGCTTCAGATGGCTCGCGATAAGGCCGTTCGATGGAGACATCCAAGGTCCGCCCTGAGCGTACGGGCTCCGGGCCGACGGCCATCCGGTGAAATTTTGCGTCCGATATTCAAACCACGTGGGGGTTTCCACCAAGGGCACCGATGGAATGTCCCGGGCGACAATAGACGCCAAGGCGGCAATGGCTTGACGGTGCACGCTGCCTTGGTTGGTGTGCAAGTAGACGTTGAGCCAATGTGTAGTGGCGGGGTTCGACCAGTTTTCCGAATTCGTCAACCGGTGCGGATACAGCATCGCGTAGTAGGCATAAAACGGCGTGGGACCGGTATCCGTCCACGACAAGGCCAGCTGGTACCGATGCTGGCTGAGGACGTTGCTGTCATAAAGGCTGGCGGACTCCCCCTGCACCGAGACGGAAATCCCCACCTGGCGGAGTTCTGAGGCGAGAATCGACGCCATCGCCACCCACTCGGAGTACGTGGAAACCACTTGTAGGGTGAACCGCAACGGTCGACCGGAGGGCGAGACAAAAATCCCGGCCGCATTGCGATGATACCCCGCCCGCACCAAGATTGCCCGGGCTCGGGCCGGATTGTAGGCTAAGGCGGTATGCTGGGCCAACTTGGGTGGAAGCCAGCCTTTTTCGGCCGGCAATAACAGGTCATAGCGGTTCGCTACGGGAGCATAGTGATAGTCGGCCGCATTAATCTTTTGTCGGTTGATGGCCAGGCTAATCGCCTGCCGCACCGGAAGCTGGGCCAACCGGGGATCACGAAAGTTCGTGTAGAGCATCAGGGTGGAGCTAGGCGCAAACCAGTAGTGGTTGGTCCGGGGATTGTCCGCAACATAGGTGCGATGAATATTGGGGATGAAGATGCTAGCCCAATCGATTTTGCCTTGAGCCAACGCGCCGGCGATACTGGTGTTACTGGAATACGCTGGAAAGTCTATCTGGGACACGGCCGGCCGACCACCCCAATAGTACCGGTTGACGGTGAATGTATAATTTTCCGGATTGAACGAATGCACCACGTAGGGACCGGTGCCCACGGGGTTCAGGTTGAGGACCTTCGTGGGATCGCTAATGGTATGCCAAATCGATGCGGGGATGATGGGAGTTTGCCCCAAGACGTACCAGACCATCGGCACTTCGGGTGCTTTAAACGTAAATACGACCGTATAGCGGCCGGACTGGCGAACACTCGACAAGAGTTGCCAGACTCCGGTGGTGTCGAGCTCAGGGTATTGCTTACGGTAATTGAAGCTGAACACGACATCGGCAGCGGTAAACGGTCGGCCGTTCGACCAGCGCACACCATGACGCAAATGCACGGTCAGCACGGTGTTTTGGTGATTCCAGCGGAAAGACGTGCCCAATACGGGTTCAACTTTGGACGTGTAGGGATTGAAAAAGAATAGCGGTTGGTAGACCAGACCTTCGGTGCCAACCAAAGCGCTGCCGAAAGGATTGAAGTTTTCCTGGAAGGTGCCGCTGGGCCCGGAGACGATTACCAACGGCTTCGAAACGCTGGCTGCCAGGACGGGTCCTGGACCAGCGCCGATAAGGGTTGCCAGCACGCCCCCGACGATGAGTGGCAGTCTCGAACGCAGGCGGGGTCCATTCATCACAAAAAACGCCTCCTTTGGAATTTTGCAATCTTTTTAGGTGTCTCCAAGCGCGATGGATTGGCTTGCCGTCAATGGGGCATCTCAACCCATCAGCCGGTCGGTCTCAGGTCGAAACGTTTCGATTACGATAGCATGCTACGTCAACCCCCCGCTGCCTGTCAAGTCATATCTGTGTGAGTTCTCCATAATCGCCGCGCATTGCCCAGCCTGTCCCGCTTGGCTAGCATATTGGGTGCTCGGCGCGTGTCGTCGGCGACGCGGTGGCAGCTTGACTTTCCGCCCCATATGAGCAAATATATGGGTCAAATCGTTTCGAAGGGACGAAACTGATGGCGACGATCCGTGATGTGGCGCGTATGGCGGGAGTCTCTGTTTCTACCGTCTCTCTGGTGTTGCATCAACCGCACCGCGTTTCCGAGCCGACCACCGCCCGGGTCCTCCAAGCCGTCGACGCTCTCCGGTACCGCCCCAATGGCGCGGCTCGCGACCTTCGTATTCGCAAGACCCACACCATCGCGGTGTTTTTGCGCGATCTCAGCGGACCGTTCTATTCGGAATTGATCGCCGCCGTCGAGCGGGCTACCAGCGCCCTGGGATTGACGTTAATTGTCTCCGGGCGCTCAACCGATCATCGCCAGGGATCCCTGCGCTTGTTGCGCGAAGGCCGTGTGGACGGTGCGATCGTGCTGGATCCGGAAATCAGTTGGGCCGAGCTCGCGGCTTACTCAGGGCCCCACTTGCCGGTGGTTGTGCTGAACCGGATGCTGCCCGCACCCCTGGAGTCGGCATATCTCACTGCCGTGGCGGTGGACAACGAAGGAGGGGGATACCTGGCCGGTCGACACCTCCTGGAGCGAGGATTTGTGCATCCAGCCTTTATTGCCGGACCTGTCGGTTCAGAGACCAGTCAGTGGCGTCAGCAGGGTTTTTTCCGCGCCTACGAAGAGGCGGGAATTTCACCAACGCGAGTGGCCGTCGTCCACAGCGACTTCACCGAGCCGGGCGGTATTCAGGCCATGGACGCGCTGATGGCCCGGCGGGTTGCCATGGATGCCGTGTTCGCGGCAAACGACGAAATGGCGCTCGGAGCGATGCAGGTATTGACGGCACCCAAGAGCCCGCCGGTCAGGGTGGCGGTTATGGGGTTTGACGATATTCGACTGGCGAGGTATGTACGGCCGACGTTGTCCACCATCCATCAGCCGATGGATGAACTCGGCACCTTGGCGATGGACCTCCTGGCCCGCGCCATGGGCGGGGAGACACGCGTTCCCCCCCGCGTGCTCACGACCACCCTGGTCGTCCGTGAGTCGACGACGTTACTCCATCCAACCTAAGAAAGCGAGTGATTGGTCGTGCCTGTCCTGGAAGCCAAAGCGCATGCGTTTTATCTTGATGGAGCGCCGTATTTTCTTTATGCCGGGGAAATCCATTACTTCCGAATCGACCCCGAGCAGTGGCTGGAGCGTTTATTGGCCGCCAAAGCGCTCGGCGTCACAATGATTAGCACCTACGTGCCGTGGATATGGCACGAACCGCAACCCGGATGTTTCGATTTTCAGGGCACAACCCATCCGCGGCGCAATGTGGTCCGCTTCATCGAACTGGCTCGTGATCAGGGTCTTTTGATCTTCATGCGCCCAGGTCCTTACGTGATGGC
Organism: Bacillota bacterium; assembly: GCA_021797675.1. Taxonomy (GTDB): domain Bacteria; phylum Bacillota; class Sulfobacillia; order Sulfobacillales; family Sulfobacillaceae; genus JAJZXC01. The sequence goes on from JAJZZH010000138.1 coordinate 8,528, forward strand.
CGAGTTAGCCCAGCATGGCTTGCCGCACTGGCTGGCAGAGCGCCATCCGGAAGTGGTGGCCCAGGACCAGGACGGCCGTCCCCACGCCACGGGGATGGTAACGTATCTCCACCCCACCTTTCTCACGCTGACCCACGCCTGGTATCGGGCGGTAGCCCATGCCCTGGGCCCCTATTTTTCTTCCCGGGGCGGCCCGATTGTTATGACGCAACTGGATAATGAGGTGGGAATGCTGCATTGGGTCAGTGCAATGCCCGACCATAGCGCGGAAACGATTGCCGCCTACCAGGAATTCTTGGACCGCAACCAAGTCTCCGACACGTATTGGCAGCAAGGGCGTTTTTGGCGGGCGTATCGCGCCGCCTATCTGGCCCGTCTGAAAGCCATGGGAACCGATCTCGGCTTTCCCCGCCCCTATGTAATCAACGTTCATGGGTTTAAAGACTTCTCGGTGTATAGCCGGGGGGTGGAGTATCCGACCGGCCTCTCGCAGTTATCCGATGCCGCCACCCACGGCGATTTGCTGGGGGGAGACTTCTATCCGGGGAATGTGACCTATGATACCTTTCACGACCTGTCCCTGGCGGTGACCTACACTCAGGCCCTTAATCCTCCGGAGGCCCCATCTTTTTCCCCGGAATTTCAGGCTGGCCGCTTTCAGGATCGACCGCTGCTCGCTCCCTCCGACTTGGATCTGGCGGCACGGGTGGCCGTGGCTTACGGACTGAACGGCCTGAGCTGGTATATGTTGTCGGGCGGAGACAATCCTGACCATATTGGATTGTTCGGATTTCGCCACGACTGGCAGGCGCCCATTGGTCCTGACGGCAGTCGGCGTCCGTCGGCTGCCGTGGTACAGCATCTAGGGCGCCTTATCAAAACCTTTGGCCACACCCTGGCGCAAACCCGGAGTGTGGTGGAAGTGCACTTGGGCTGGTACTCGCCGTATTATATGACGGAAAATCCAGTCGGCGGTGAAACTCCAACCGCCGCCGCGCGGCGGGAAATCGCGACCGAGCGCGAGGCGTGGCATTTCGATGGAATTCACCGCGTCTTGGTGCGCAGCAATATCGGCATCGGGACGGTGACTGTCGATGGCGCAAACCCGATTGCGCCGGAAATTCCGCTGCTTTGGATGGCGACCACCAGATACTTGGACCAAGACACCCAATCCCGGCTGGCCGACTACGTGGTAGCGGGTGGAACCCTCATATTGGGGCCACGGGTGCCCGACCGTGACCTTAACGGCAATCCCTGTGATGTCCTTAGTCGTCGACTCCATTTACCGCGGGTGATGGGCTATCGGGAAAGAACGCTGGCGGACATCCTGGACGTACGCTCTGTGTATGGCGCAGCCTGTGCCGTCTTGGAAACTTTACCGGACGCCGAAGTGTTGGGTTGGCTGCATGCCGATCAGGAGCAGGCGGTGATCGTTCGACTCCCCGCCGGCCGAGGTCAAGTCGTCCTCTTCGGTCTCGGATTTACCGACGTCTACCGCTATTACGCAACCGTCGTGCGGCGCGTATTGGCGGCGATTGGTTTTCACCCAGCCATCGCCAGCAGCAATCCAACGCTGCAGGTCGTGCGTCGAGAAAGTGTCGGCAGCGCAAACCACGGGTTCTTATTTGTTCACAATTTTCACGATACGCCGCAAACCACCGTGATCAGCATGGATTCTCAGCCGGCCGACACGCCATGGCGATTGACCTTAGCTCCGCGCCAGGGCCTCCTATTGCCCTATGCCGGGGTTCCCCTCAGCCATGGAGTCGAGGTCATGATGACCACGGTCGAGCTGAGTTTTGACGATGACTTGCTAACCCTTTATCGCGGAATCTATCCGGGCTCAGCAACCCTTCGCCAACGGGGCCGGGGGCCTCGATTTCGGTTTTCCCTGGTATCGGGCGATGCGACGGTGCATAGGGAAAACCCGGAAACGGACGACGACGGCACGCTAGTCACCATTGCGTGGCCGTCTAGCCGAGAGAGCGCGCCGATCCAGTTGCGGATGGAGGTGGAACCCCTGAACCCGCACGCCCGACCATCTGGTCACGGTGTGCCGTCTCTTTCAAGTGACTGAGTACAAATCGACGCCAGGATCCGCGTAGACCTGGGCGAGAGGTTGGAACCACTGCCGGCGGTGAGGATTGCGCGTCGTTTTTGCTTGGAGTCACGGGAGCGTCGATACCGGGCCCGCGGCGCCGCCACTTGCATCAACGCCATTCCGGCACCCGTTGGCTCTCGGGCCGCGGCACACCATCTGACCTCTTACGTTTCAGCAGACGCTCGTTTTCGGACAACTCGCTCTGACTCGCACCGCCGGGATAGCGGCCAGCGGAGGACGGCAACGGCCGTCCACCCGCAGGTTGGTTTTGGGTCGCCTGCCACCAAGCCGTCCCCCGTCGGGGACGTCCGAGGGTCGTCCGCAGGAGCGGTTCCGCACCTGGCCAAGACGCTTGAGCCTTGGCGACTGGGAGGGCATCATCTTCCACCAAGCAGGCCAGGTAACCGAGAAGATCTTAGGGCTCATCCTGCTTGGGCGGCAGAGCTGACGGCAATCTATCCCGCAAGGACCGCATCGTCGTGGGTGATATGCCTTGCGTCACCGAAGCGTCGGGTTCGATCCCGGCTCGACCATGCCGCTGCAATCCTGGATCGGCTTGTGCCGGCAAATCGGCTTCGAAACCAGAGTTTTGACCGCGACCATGCCATCGGCAAACGCGGTTACCAAGCTGCGATAGGCAGCGGATTGCGCCGCATCGCCAATCAGGTAAACGTGGTCGGCTTCAGTGTTTAGCGATGCTTGCCATCGAGCCGAAAGGTCGGGGATCATTCCGATGCGTACGACGACCTGGTGCACGGAGTGGACTACCCGCCGGCGTCCGCAATCCACGTGAATGCGCCATCCGCCGGCCCAGGGTTCTACGGCGGCCACCCGACTTTCCGTCAGCACTTCGGCTCCGCTCGCCGCCAACCGCTGCTGCAGCGCGGGAATGGCACCGAGACGGTGCCCGCGGTGTATCACCAACGTTGCAATCCCCCTTTCGGCCAGCCGGCAGGCCGCTTCCACCGCGCGGTCACCGCCGCCAATCACGGCCGTCGGCCCCGGTTCCTTGGCTGCCAACAAATCGCTCACCGAGACGTCCTCGACCAGGTCGGCACCCGGAACGGCCAGACGTCTTGCCCTCACACCTGGAGCCAGCACGACCGCGCTGGACGCGATGCATCTACCCTCGGCAAAGTGCAGATACCCTCGGTCATACCCCATTGCCTCTTGCCCATAGAAAATTGGGACGTGTAGTTTGTCCAACTGGATGGACAGCTGCTGGCAAAGTTCGTGGGCGCGAATCCCCGGGAATCCGGGCAGGTCCGTAATGGGCAAGCTGACTTGGTTCAGTTGCCCACCCAGCGATGATCCTCGCTCATAAATAGCCGGCTCCCAGTCTAGCCGTCGCGCCCAGATGGCGGCCGCAATCCCTGCTGGTCCACCGCCCACGATCTCGACCCTGTGCCGCATAACACCGCTCCTGTCGACTGTTATGAACTCTCCCACCGCCTGGCTACGCCGAGGCGGGGGTTTCCGGGGTGAGCCCCTTCGCTTCCTGGTTCGCCAACCGCTGCGTGGCAAGCCTAGGGCCTCCCGCGTCTTGTGCGATTTCCCCAGGCGTAGATTCGGACCGTTCCGGCCCTATTTTCCGAAAAATCCGCGTGGATCGGTGAGGCTTGGTCAGCGG
>JAJZZH010000228.1:0-3191 GCA_021797675.1 Bacillota bacterium
GGCGGGGCCCGCATCGCCGGGCAAAGTGCCCTGCCGTCGCCGTCGATGGAGGGGGTCCGGAAGATTGATTGCCCATAGGGGCGCTCGACCGACCGCGGTGTAGTCCAATAGAGTTATCGAAAGTCCTTGGCAGTGCCTCGTCAGGGACCTTTTTTGTTCCTCAGGACTTCCGATAACTCTCTACTTATTATCAAAAGGCCGACCTCTCGAATGCTCATCGGCTCCTTTGCCGTGCTTCAATCACGGGAACATATATCTCGTTGACGATCCGTTCCATTACTGAGTCCCACGCAAGGCGTCGTTGAGCATACCTACGAACCGTAGTCCTCATGGAATTGAGCGGTCTGGTATCGCCGCTCATGCAACTTAAGACGCGACTCAATTGCTTCACATTTCCTGCTTCAAACAGATAGCCCGTCTCTCCATCCGTAACGTGATCTTCGGTTCCCGATATGCGGGAGCCAATGATCGGAGTTCCACACATCATTGCCTCAGGAATAGTTCGACTCAACCCCTCACTATAACTTGGCAAAACCACCGCATCCGAAGCGGAGTACCAAACGCGCAACTCCTCCTTCTGTACCCAGGGTATCATCACTACGCGTTCACCCAAGTTCAGCTTAACAATGGTATCGCGAAGTTCGCCTTCCATCGGTCCCCCTCCGATAAGGTACACGATCAGATTTGATGTGGGTGCCTCATCACTAACCCGCTTAACAGCAGTCAACAGGTCAACCAACCCCTTTTCGACCGCAAATCGCCCCACGTACGATAGAACAACTCTCTCTCTGCCGATGCCAAGCTTGCTTCGCGCCGATTGGACAGGGAAAAAAATCGAGGGATTCACTCCCAGCGGAATAAGGGCTATACGAACCTCGGGCGTTCCTGTCTTTTCCCACCAGAACTTCATGTCAGCGCTAATCGCGATGACCCGGGCGCACCGTCGGGCCGAACGCCTAGCCGCCCACTTTAAAACCTGCGCATAGTGCCATTCATAACTGCTTCCCCGAGAAACACCCAGTCTCTGATAAATGTTCCCTGGAACGGTTAGGACTATGGGAACGTTAATTCCTAGAGCAGACATCACTCCGGTCGACAAGTATTCTGGGCAATGGATCACGTCCAACTGAAGATTCCGCAAAATGCTAGCGGTTCGCCCCAGAAGCCACAAATTCCCAAAAACGTTTCTGTATCCCATCGGCGGGGTTTGAAATTGATGAAGCCTTACGCGTTGGTCGGGAACCTTGCTTGAGTGATACGACGCCACAATGTGCGATTCGTGTCCCATGTCCGCCAACTTCGAAGCCATATCCCAGACCACATCCGATAGGCCTGATCGTCCGGGCATCCTCGGATCCAGGATGTAATCTACAAACGCTATTCTCATTGCACGACCCAACCCGAAATGGAATTACTCTTATTCACAATCAGACTCGAACCCTGATAAATGTCGAAACTCCATCGTTTTACCCGACCAATCAATTTTCCCTCGCGCCTTCGGAGAAGGCTACAATCTGACACGCAATGTTCCGAAGCGGCCATAAAATCATCCCTTCCAGTGACTGAGTTAGAAAAAGTTCGTCTTGCTACGCATTCCGAAAAACACCCCTTTTGTGTCCAAATATCATAATCCGACCATCTCCCGCGAAAATCTTCGATGCAAACCCTAGACTACGAGCACAAGCCATTCTCGAAAAGCTTCTGTATAAAACGACCTTACAACCTGAAGATGTTTTTTCCTCCTAAATCTTTGACTATATTTCTAGTGTCGAGGATGACAGAAGAATACTTCTCAACCAAGCCATAGTCGACCGTCGAGTGGTCGGTCGTTATGACGACAGCATCCATGGATTGAAGCGCCTCCGAAGACAGTTCGATCGACTCTATTGTAACTCCATTTCCTCCCGAATCTTGACTTAGGATGCTGGATACCCAAGGATCGTGATAAGCGACATTTGCTCCTCGTTGCGCCAAAATGGACAAGACTTGCAAGGCTGGAGATTCCCGAGCATCACTTGTGTCGCGTTTGTAGGCAATTCCCAAAAGCAAAATCTTACTTCCCTGCAAAGGCTTTTTCTGCGTTCTATTCAATATGGCCTGAAGCTTGTCCACGACAAAATACGGCATACCCTGATTGATCTGGCCCGCTAAATCGATGAATCGAGTGGGCATATCATATTCTTTAGCCTTCCATGCCAAGTAAAAGGGATCTAATGGAATACAATGGCCCCCTACCCCAGGACCAGGATAAAAAATCTGAATACCGAATGGCTTGGTTCCCGCAGCATCCAACACTTCCCACACGTCTAATTTCATCCTGTCACAGAGCATGGCCATCTCATTCACGAGTGCAATGTTTACTGCACGGTAAGTATTTTCAAAAACTTTGGCCATTTCTGCAATACGCGGCGAAGAAACGGGAACCACTTGACTTATCGCTTGAGAGTAAAATAAGGTTGCCAGCTCGGTAGCCACCGCTCCAACACCACCCACTAACTTGGGCGTGTTGGCGGTGTTAAACGTTGCGTTTCCCGGATCCACCCGTTCTGGAGAGAAAGCTAAGAACACGTCTTTGCCCACGACAAACTCTCCATCGGATATTATCGGAAGCAACACGTCTTCGGTCGTTCCCGGGTAGGTTGTCGATTCCAAGACAATCAGCTGCCCCGGACGAATATGCGGGCGAAGTTTCTGGGCAGCGCCCTCAATGAACGAAAGGTCAGGGTCCTTATGTCGGGTGAGCGGGGTCGGCACAGCGATGCAGATGACATCAGCTTCGTGCAGGATGCCGTAATCGAGGCTCGCTTGGAATCGGTGTTGGTCAACCAGTGTCTTGACGTCTTCGTCCGAGACATCCGGAATGTAATTTTTACCAGCGTTGAGTTGATCAACCTTCTCACCACTATAATCCACTCCGATGACATGAAATCCTGCATTGGCATGAACAATCGCCAGCGGAAGACCTACATACCCCAACCCGATAACCCCGATAATCGCAGTCTTGGCCTGGATTTTTTCTCGTAAGCAGACCGCTTCGGGAGTCCACCCTTCACTGTTAGTTTCCGTATTCAAAACTACTTGATTACTAGTACACGACGACGTAAGTCCGTTGTCAGACGAAACAATTACGAATACAGTAGCGTAGTCAGACTATTAGGTCTAATCCCAGGGATAAATTGATAGGGAAATAT
>JAJZZH010000228.1:3201-12201 GCA_021797675.1 Bacillota bacterium
ATGACAACGGACTTACGTCGTCCTGTACTAGCCAATCCGATCTGCTCCTTTATCGCACGTGTTCTATCATGTCGTAGTATGCCGAGCCATGCTCCATGTCGCTGCCATGGCCACCACATATATCTCCCAAATAGTGCTGAATAACCCAGTGTAAACCACGATACCTCTTGGAATACCTACCCTGACTCCCGGCAACTCTTCCAAATAAAATCCTCAGCTAGGAGCACGTTCTTGCGAACGTCCAAACGTTCTCTGGCGTATGCCAACGCCGCCTGACCCATCTTAGAGCGCTTGTCCTCATGAATCAAAAGATCTTCGAGTGCTGCTGCCAGGGCTTGAGCGTCACCGGGCAGCACGTGCGTGCTGCAATCACTTGGGAAGAACTCACGTAATTGTCGCGTGTCACTTACCACGGCCGGTATTCCTGAAGCCAGGGCTTGCCACCCCGATGTTCCGACCTGCTCGACCCATAGTCTGCTCGGGAGACTCGGAAGCACAAAAACGTCGGCCGCACGCACATAGCGTGGAAGGTCAACATTTTTCACTGAACCGTAAAAGCAAACCGAATCACTAATCCCCAACGCATCTACTTGACGCATCAATTCTTCACGGTCCGCACCATCACCCACAAAAGCCAAATGCGCTCGAATGCCCCGTCTTTGCAGTTGATGAAAGGCCTTGATTAATACCATCAAGCCCTTTTCCTTGACCAATCTTCCTACGTATAGGACGGTGGGCGCCGTGGGATAGGAGAATCGCGGGCCTTCGGGACTAAACATTTCTTCAACACCCCAGCAGCCATAAAGCGCCTGCACCATTTTGGCGTCTTTAACGCCGTGAGCCTTCAAATGTTCATATGTGTCCGGAACGTACCAAAAGACCAAAGACGTCCGCTCAAACCACTTTGCTAGGACGATACGAAAAATGACGGCTATGAGCGCACCATACTTGGTCCGAACGGCCAGCGGTTCCAAAGTAACGCTGATCGCTTTTGTCTGGGAATGCCTCATCAAATATAGGTACACCGCCAACAGAAACGGCAACATTAACAGACTGAATGGTTCCGGGCCCTGGACAATATCCGGCTTTATGTTCCGCAACAATCGATAAAGACCCCACGGAGTGCGAAAGCGGAAATCGTTAGAGTCGTAGTCGTCTGGGCGCATATCATGCAAAGCGTTTCTGTTGTACAAATGATAGAGTTCCAAGCGTTCCATCAAGCGAAAAGGCGCAGCTAAGTCCCTGCGGATCTCACTGCTTATCGCCACAAATTTTGGTCGTCGATTCATAGACTCTCCTCATTTCCCAAAGTTGTCCTTGTCTTGAGGCGCTTACCAGCGATGCCTTCTCCTCGGAGAGCAAAAGTCCGCTATCGCCATTATCACTGCAATCTGATCCAGAATGGCAAAATAGGGAATGTATAAGAATAAGCGTCTTGAAATGGGTATGCCATCTTTATATCCGGCTCCGATATATTGATATCGCTTGGCTATGAGAATCAAAAACAACAAGAAGGAAAAGCCTGTCCATACTCTTGGAGCCACCCACGCTTCAATAGGCAAGGCCAAGATTAAACTCGCTAACACGGTCGCTGCCACGAGATGTGTCAATTGCCCCCGAGCATCATGAACGATTAGATTCTTTATCCAGCGTCGCCACAGCCGAACATATTGCCGCGATGTGGTTGGATAATCCGACGCAAGTATACTGTCCTTGACCAACCTCACACGCTCATTCAATAAAGCAAGTTGCTGGCTGAGAACGTAGTCGATACCCGTCTTGGCTTCAATCTCCAGAGCCCTTGCGTGAATCAACACCCCCCTAGATATTGCCGCGTTCCCCCCCAAAACACCGTTAGCAAACAGCCCATCACGATTGTGCGTATAGCAATCACGAGCCCAATGGTACTGCACTATCGGTATTCTTATCTGATCGGGTAATGGTCGAGTCCAACCAGTCGCTGCTCTCGTTTCAAATGTCACAAGAGGATGCAGCAAATTTTCCAACGCCTGTCGTTGAAATAGGCAATCTGCATCGGTCAAGTGAATAATATCGTAACGGGCGACATCGAGACATTTGCGCAATGCACTTTGCTTTCCCTCACCGGGTTGTTGTCGCAAAACTTTAACTCTTGGCCCCGCCATGCGGCAAGCTTTTTCATAAGTATCGTCGGTGCCGCCAGCGCAAAGAACGAGTTCGCTTGCAGGCCAATTCATCGCCATAAACGAGCGAATGTGGGCCTCGATTAAGGGAGACTCATTCCACGCTGCAACGATTGCTGAAAACGACCCTATTTCTTGAACATCTCTGTCGGTGCATGCTATCTCTTGCACAGCTCTCCCCTCCTCTCCCCGAGTATCCTCCACTTATGGCCACGCAGATGATTGGTGTTGCGCCTAAAGCCCGTGATGCTGTTGGGGGAATCTTCTTCGTGGGGCTGGTCGGAAGAATGTCCTGTTCGACTCGCAGACGTGTTGGCACGATACCCCACCTTGATTTCGCGTTTCGTCTCGACAATCCCACCTCGTGCCGTGCCCTGGCAATGCGATAGACTTGATACCCGATGAAGAGAACGCCTACCAGGAACGCAAGTGCGTAGATCAAGCCATCGCCATAAATCCCCCGATACTCAACCACCCATGGACCAACTCCCGTTCCGTGGTATTTGGCATCGGGTTTGACCTTGGGTTCCAGGGGTCGTCGGGGATCAGCCACTTGAAACCCGTTCGCGGTAGTCTCAACGTCTCGCACCCCCGATATGCCGCATCGCGCCATGGGATGGCTGTGTTTGAGCCTTCTTGACCGCCGTTTGATACGTGGTTTCTAGATGCTCTCCCACCCGTTCCCAGGTGTATCGCTCCAAAGCCCAACGTCGCACCTCGGTTTTGGACACCGGTCGAGCCGAGGCGTTATGCACTTGACGGAGCCTCCTGGCCAAATCCTCTGCATCCCCACCGGCAGCCAACCAACCCATTCCCTCTTTCATGGGCACCACGCTACGCACCCCAGGCAAGTCGGACGCTATCACGGGAGTACCGCAAGCCATGGATTCAACCAGCACCAGGCCGAAAGCCTCACCCGGGGTAGTCGAGGGCAGTACTGTAACCGTGGCCGCTTGATACAGGCCAATCAGTTGCTCCTCAACGACTGCGCCCATCCAGTGAACCCGTTCGCTAACCCCGATGGCGTTCGCCTGATCCACATATGAATCCCGAAGATCTCCATCCCCGACGACCACCGAATGCCATTCGGGGAGGTTCTTCATGGCTTCCAGTAACACCGGCAGTCCCTTAAAAAAGTGTGCTCTGTCTAGAGCACCCACAAAGAGGGCCCACGGTGAGAAAGCGGGAATCTCGGTCGGCCAGGCCCCTTGGCCAGGAACAAACCGGCTCCCATCCACCCCGTTAGGCACGGGGTGGACCTCTAGTCCCCGAATATCGGTCAGACGCGAATATTGCGCGTAATCGGATGAGGTCGCCATGACTGCCGAGCCCACCTTCAAGACCCTGGGCTGCACCCACTTGGTGTATTCCTTAAACAACCAGCCGCGCAACCGCATGGCCACCAAATCGTTGTGGTAGGTGATGAGCAGAGGAATTCGGTTTTTGCGCGCAGCCCAAGCCGTTGCCTCCGCCCCGAAGATGTACGGGTAGTGTAAGTGGATTACGTCAAATCCGGTGAGTTGGTGAATGAGCCCCGGCGTAAAGGGCGCATTGCCCATCCGAAACATCGGCTTAAGATACCGGACGGAAAACAGGAAGGAAGGAACGGTATCTTTGCCATAGTCCGCCGTGAACACGGTGACCGCATGCCCCCGTTCATGCATGAGTCGGGCATGGTGATACGCCACGTTGCCGGTTCCTCCCCGATACGGGGGGAAGGTCGCCGTCACCATTGCGATTTTCACGCGACTTCACCCCGGTTCCTGCCCATCCACCGCAAGATAGGATGGGTCACGCCAGCCAACAGGTGTTGCAACCAGGGCTTGGCCACCAGCTGCCCATAGGGGAGACCGTGGGACAGCCATGGGTCGAGTTCCTGGTCAGATACCGTGCGGCTCCGCTGAATCACCTGCCGCTGTTGGTGGAGGACGCCTCGTCGCACCCAGACCGCCCAGAGCGCCCTCCCCGTGGCGGAGACGTACCGGGGACCATGCATCATCGCGTAGCCGAGCACCAGCAGTTCGGTAACAATCAAGCCCAGGGCCCTCTGCCGTATCGTGTGGGAAGAAAAGTTCTTCGCGACGGTGAACCAGCGATTGCGGCAGAGCCAAGAGAATTTTTCGGGCGTCATGTTCAACGCGTAACGATGCAAAATCTCAGCATCGGCCGCACACCAGATCTCGCGTCCCATGAGCCTGGCACGCAGTGACAGATCGGCGTCTTCCATGTAGAGGAAGAAGTCGGGGTCAAAGCCCTTGAGCGTTGTCCACGTCTCGCGGTCAGCCAGCACTGCCGCTCCCGAGGTCAAGAACACGGGCACGTCGCCGACCCAGCATGCAGGGTCGTCACCGAGGCCGCAACACGTTACCAGACCGCTGAAGTGCATCTGATTCCCCACCGCATTCACGCGGCCATCGCTGCCAATTAACTTGGCGGTAACCAAACTTCCCGGATGGCGGGCCAGCGTCTCGAGCATGCGTTGCAAAGCATCGGGCGTCGGCAGGGTGTCTGGGTTGAGCACCAGAATCTGCTGGCCTCGAGCAACGGCGAGGCCGCGGTTGTTGCCGCCGGCATAGCCGTCGTTCTGCCCTTCCCGCAGATAGCGCACGGGCGGGAAATCCCGGGTCACCATCTCCACCACGCTATCCGATGCGCTGTTATCCACCACAATGACTTCGTGCGCGACCGTTTGGGCTGAAAGCGCTTTAAGGCAGGCAGCCACCTCATCGGGCCGCTCATAGGCAACCACCACCACGCTGACCGCTGGCTGGGAGTCACGCGTGCCGTGCCCGCCTGCGGTCATTGACCGCTCCCTTCCGAATGCGCACCGAGCTCGCGCACCGGCGACCGATCCATCGTCTCGCGCAGATCCTTGCGGAGACGACCGGTGAGCGTCTCAATGCTGTGGAGAATGATGCCGGCAACGCCCAGCAACAGCCCACCGATCAGGCAAACCATCGTCAGTACCGAACCGCCCACGCTAAGAATATGCACCGTGCTCAGGCGCTGGGCGACCCAGAGCCCAACCCCGATACCTATCGCTCCCAAGAGCCCTCCCGGAATACCGAAAAAGAGTAACGGATGGCGCTCGGACATCAGGCCCAACAGGGTGTCCACGATGTGCATGCCGTGGGTGACCGGATTACGCTTGTTGCCATCGCGGTACGTCACCCCGATGGGCACCTCTTGCCAGCGGAGTTCGCCGTCTTGGAGATGAAACTGCATTTCCGACTCGACGGCCAAACCTGAACTCCGAAACGCAAGCTGCTCGAGGGCGACCCGTGAAAAGGCGCGAAATCCGCTTTGCGAGTCGGTGAGTTTGACGCCGCTGGCGACGTTCGTCATTTGGGTCAAGGCGTGCTGGCCGATCTGCCGCCACCAGGGAATCTTACTCTTCGTGCCCAAAAACCGTGAGCCTATCACGACATCCGCCTCGCCCGCCAGCACCGGCAACACCACGCCCGGAATATCCTCCGGGTTATGCTGCGCATCGCCGTCCAAGATGACAACCGCGTCAGGACCGTAGGCCAACGCCTTGCGAAAGCCGGCGTTGAGGGCGGCCCCCTTGCCCTGATTTTCCGGCAACCGCACCACAATCGCCCCTGCCGCCTGGGCCAGCTCCCCCGTCGCATCGGAGGATCCGTCATCCACCACGATCACGGTCTCCAGCATCCGTCGCGTCGCCAACACGACGCTGCCGATAAAGCGGGCCTCGTTGTACGCAGGGATCACCGCCACCACCCGAGTGACATTCCACGCCAATTCGTTTGCGCTCATGCGGATTATTGGTCCTCCCTTCAGAAGCCCCAAGAAGAAAGATACCTGTGCATTCCATTGCCAAACATCGGCATCCGCCCAATCTCAGTTCAGCCGCGGCTTAGCCGAAGCGCTCCCCAAGCGTGCGCCACGATCCTGGCCCTCGCCTCAGGCCGCGGCGGATGGGCGGATTTGGCCGGCGGCGGTGCCGCCGCCTTGGCCACCGTGGCTGCGCCAGGGTCTTGCCAGGGCACCGAAATCACCGAGAGGACATGGCGGTTGGAGGCGTTCATCACGGCAAATCGGTATAGCTGGTGAGGATTTTTCATGTAGCGTTGCCAGGCTACGGCCTGGCCCTTTTGATTAATCAGTGCGACTTCGGTATCGGCCATCCGGGCGGTGGCGATCAGCAGGTGGAGTTCCTGGAGTTTTCGCCCCAGGCTCTGCCGGCCCGGGTTGCCGCGCCCCACATCCCGCCAAAAGATGCTCACATTATGCGTTATCTGGCTTAGATGCCCGCCCGCCACCGCGTGGTACCCGACAAACGCAGTCAGCAACGACCAGTGGGTCACGCCGATATCGTGCGCCCGGATCTGGGCTCGGGTGAGCCCCGCCACCGTTGCCGCCGACGATGCCGGCGGGGCTCCCAACACCCCCGCCGCCATCGCCGCAGACCATATCGCCATGCGCCACCGCTTGCTGACCACCGTCTCCCCCTCCACTGCATGCCCGTCATTGCTCGGCTGTCTCATCCGGATCTGCGCTGCAGCTTCAGCAGTCCGGTGGTCCGATCAGCGCGATGGAGGCGATCCCCTCCATCGCGATCACGGCGCTCTGGGACCTTAACGCTTCAAGCCTAAGATTTCAGCCTTCGGTCACGCGTCGGATCCGCATCAAGGAGGGCTGATCAGACTGGTCAGCTCAGCATTCACCCTGGTCGTCAGCGCCATCGGGCCGCCCATCACCCAGCCCATTTGTAGCTTGGTCTGCTTCAAGTAGGTGTCCGTCGAGGCCGCCAGGCCCATCGGATTGCTGAGCACAATCGGCACGTCGTTCATCGAAGCCAGGGCCGAAGCCGAGAGCGCGTCCACGAAGGAACTCCCCTCGGAGCCGTTGGCCGAGACCACGACGCCGGTCGGATTGCTGTAGTAGTGCTGGTCGATAGCAACCGCCGTCTGATCGCGGTTCTGCCCATAGAGCCGGGTGACCGCCGAAGTGCCCAGGGCCGAAGCCAACTGGTTTTCAATCCCCGGCGCAACCGCCTCCGGGCCGCCCAGGACCACCGCCTGGGTTATCCCGTCGCTCTGCAAGGCAGAGAGCACGGACGCCGATACCGAGGCCTGTCCCGTGTTGACTAAGAGCAAGGGGCTTCCGTGGTGATAAATAACCGGACTCGCCGACATGGCGTCAATCATCGTCGCCCCATTGGCGATAAAGAGGGTCTTCGACGCCGTCAGATGGTTCTGGTAGAGATAGGCGTCAATCAGATTCGCGGTCTGGAAGCGGTCCTTGCCTTCAAACTGCCGGACCACGGTGAGACCCATCGTCTGCAGGGCGCTCACCACGGTATCGGAGATGGCGTGCGGTCCCCCAATCACGTAAACCGTCTTCACCCCGAGGTCGCTGAGCGCGGTTTTCACGCTGGCCGAGAGCTCATTCGCCGGCGTGAGCAGAACCGGAGCGTGCAACGCGCCCGCCAAGCCCGCCGCCGCTAAGGCGTCGGGGCTGGGCACGCCCTTCCCGGCGTTAGCCAGCACCGCGGCTGCCGCTCCGTCGGGATAGGCCGCCTCGGAGGCCTGCACCGAGGTGCCCATCCGGGTCTTCCCACTCAGGCGCTGAACCGCCGTGGTCGAGCTCGTCGGCACCAAGGCGAAGGTCGTCAAGTGGCTGATGGTCACCGTGACCGTGGTCCCGGTCACCGACACGTTCGGGACCACCTGCCAAAGCTTCAACAGCGGGTTCCAGAACTGTATGCTAACTGGCGCGCTCGGCGGTGCCGCCAGCGTGAACGTCAGCGTCACCGGTTTGGCCGGATAGTCCGCCGCGATACCCGCGCTGGTCACCGCCGTCACCGACACCACCTGCAAGGCCTTGGTGACGGGCGGTATTCCCGAGGGCATCGTCACCGTCGGGGTCACGCTGAGCGTCACCGGCACGGTGAACGAACTGCCCGGCACCGTCACGTCGACCGTGGTGCCGCTGTTTCCCTGCGCCTTGACCGTGCCCCCCTGGTTCGGGGTCACCGTCCCCTGGCCCTTGGCCGGAGGCGGGGTCACCGGAGGCACCACCGGGACCGAAGGCGAGGCCACCGTGAGCGTTGCCGAAGCGGAGAGGCCCAAAGATGCGGTGCCCCCGAAGAGGGCTTGAGCGGTTACCACGTAGGTACCCACGCCCAAGTGAGGCAAGGAAAACGGCGTGCCGTACATCTCTGTTCCCGAGGCTGTTCCCGAGGCCGCCGGGCTCGTCGACGTTGAACCCGAGGCAACAACCTGATAGAAGATGGGGATCGAGGCTCCGGTGACCCTGCCGCTCGCACTATCCACCAAGCTCGCGCTGGCGGTTGCCGTCGTTCCTGGAGCGATGGTGGTACTTGGTGAGAGCGCAAGCGACATCGACTGCAGATAGCGGTCGGTGTAGACGGCACTGGTGACCACCCTGCTCGGTATGACGCCCATTCCCCACCAGTTGTCCGCAGCCAGGAGGCCTCCGCCGCTCAACGCGTAATTGCCGGCCGCCAAGGTGCCTGAAGCCGCCTCTATGGCATTATATTGTACGCTAATGCCGCTCGGCTGCCCTACCAAATTGAAGTACTGCTGACCTACCGTGAGACCTTGATAGCTCCCGGTCAGGCGGTTGTCTTGAATCTCGATGCCGGATTGATTGGGATTAAAGAGGCTCAGGGCACCATCACGCTGGTTCCCCTGTTGGTTCGCGGACAGCCCAGCCCCGCTCACATATACTGCTCTCTGTTCAAATTTTTTGCCATACTGAATGTTATATGATTCGTATATGATTCGGCGACCCTCTCCTCATTATTGGGCTGTATGTTTGTAAAACATCGGCGATTGACCGGCCTGCCCGG
>JAJZZH010000081.1:0-9862 GCA_021797675.1 Bacillota bacterium
GCTTTCTCGAATATCTGTCCACCATGCCGGACGAAATCCATTCGCGCTTAGGGCGATTACCGGAATAAACAGAGAAAATTGAAGCTCATTCCTATAGCCAATTTTTTACTCTCAACAGGCCGTGTACACTCCCAATAATTATCTAACCTGAAGAGCCCCAAAACCCGCATGGATTAACCTAAATGCGCGCGATTAGCGACAATAATTGGCTAACCCCGCATAAGATTCCCCAGGACAAAACCTTACCCGCAAACCCAATAATTATCTAAACTCGAGACGTTTAAGAGCGCTCACGAGCCACCCTTCCCTCGCTGTTCAGGTATTACAAGAGCATCCCAAGGGCTTTCTATCCCGCGCAACAGGAGAGCTTGTTGACATCCTTATCGAACGTCAACGCCGCGAGCTTCAACCCTTCGGTCATCGTCAGGTACGGAGCCATCGTCTCGGTCAAGTCCTTTACAGTCAGCCCATGCTTGACTGCTAGGGTGGCCGCATATATGACATCGCCCGCATTTTCCGCCACCACCTGAGCCCCGCGAATACGCCCCGTATCGGCCTCTGCCACCAGTTTGATGACGCCACGGGTATCTCGATTGGCCAAAGCTCGGGGAACCGCCTCCAACGGGAGCACCGAGGTTTTGACTGATAGACCTAAACGGTCCGCCTCCACTTGAGTCAGACCCACTTTGGCCAAAGCCGGTTGGGTGAACGTCACCGCGGGCACGACATCCAGATCCAAAGGGATCGGCCTTCCTCCCAATTCCAATGCATTTTGGGCCGCGACTTTGCCTTCATAGGCCGCCACATACACAAATTGCGGGCCCAGAGTGACGTCTCCAGCCACATACACGCGAGGGTTACTGGTCTGAAGTTGGTCGTCAAAAAGCGGTTCATTTTGCGTGCCCATCGCGACCCCGGCCGCGGATAAATTGAGGGCCTCAGTATTCGGATCGCGGCCTGTCGCCACCAACAAGGCATCCCCGCGGACAACCCGCGGAGATCCGCCGAGGGTCAGGTGGACAAATTTTTCCGCACCCCGTTCTTCTACCCGTTCATAGCGGGCGCTGGGAATCACCTCGATCCCGGCATCTAAAAGCATTTCGGCAACGACTGATCGGACCTCTTCGTCATAGGCGGGCATCAGGGTGGGACTTCGTTGAATTAGCGTGACCTGCGAACCCCAGTGCCGAAAGAGTTGACCGAGTTCCAAGGCAATATATCCCGAGCCCACCACAATGAGGTGATGAGGAATGGTCGTCAGATTCAACGCCGACGTGCTGGTGAGATATGAGACCTGCTCGAGACCCGGTATCGTCGGGATGCGGGGTCGGGCACCGGTGGCAATAATATAGCGCCCACCCGTGATGATGCGATCGCCGACACGAATCCGTTGCGGGTCTAAAAATTCGGCTTCGCCGGAAATGAGATCGATGTCATACGCCGGAATGAGATCCGCATATTTCTTCTGGCGAAGATGTTCCACCAAGGCATCCTTCTCAGCGACCACTGTCGCTAAGTCAGGTGGGGTGGCATGCGTGGCCAGACCCCGAAACGGATTCTGAACGGCGCGATGATGAATGTCTGACGCCCGCAACAGCGTTTTGGACGGAACACAGCCAATGTTGACACAGGTCCCCCCAAGGGTTCCTCGTTCAATCATCGCTACCCGGGCGCCCGCGCCCCGGGCTTCAATGGCGGCAGCAAAGGCCGCACTACCCGATCCAATCACCACCAACTCATAGTCGACCTCCTCATCGTGCCCCATAGCCTTAACGTCTGTGGCTTCCAGTTCCCGAATCCCCCGAGGATGGTAACCGGCCGCTTGCACCGCCTCACGTGCCCGGTCAAACGAGAACTGGGGAGGAGCCCAAAAGATCGCTTCGCCCCGACGAAAATTCGCCCTCACCGCCGACGCTCCAATGCCTTCCAGGGCTTTGCCTACATGTCGCTCACAGTCAGTGCACGTCATGCCTTGGATATCCATGTGATATTGCGTGTCTTCTGCCATCCGTCATTACCCTCCCATTCTGCATGTCTAGCCTGTCACTCATGACTTAACAGTCCCGCCTGATCGAGAGCCGACGGTAGTTCGGCCAGACTCGATACCCGGGCCACCCGTGGAGCTCCCAGTCCCTCTTGCGGCAAGTCCGATCGGTTGATCCAAATCGTTTGAAAACCAAAGTGGCTGGCCCCAGCCACATCCCACCCATTCGACGACACAAACACGATATCCTCCGGATCCACATTCCAGAAATCGCAGACCAATTGATAGGCATCTGGATGCGGCTTATAGTGCTCTTGGGGTGCCACGCTTAGGACGGCTCCCAAGTGTTCTCCCATGCCCGTGGCTTCGACCCCTCGGGCTAGCATACCCGGGTCTCCATTGGAAAGAATGGCGCGCTGATGGCCCGTCAGACGTTGTAAGAGGGGTAACGCATCGGCATATGCCTCCGGATGTGACCAGGCTTCGACCAACCGCCGAGATGCCTCCGCACTCACCTGAAGCTGCAAAGATGCTAGCGCAAATGCCAACGCATCGGCGGTAACGCGTTCAAACGGCACATACCGTCCCATTACCGTCCGTAAAAAGGCATATTCCAGCTGCTTTTTTCGCCATAGTTCCAACAGGGCACCCGCAGCTTGCACCCCCACCTCCTCCCGGCACGCCTCTTCGATTTGGGACACGTTCCACAAAGTTCCATACGCGTCAAAAACAATATGCATCCGGGTGTACCTCCTCGTGGTTTAGGGTGACCCCAGCAGTTCCAAGGCCGCCCGAACGCGCGCCATTTGGGTGTCCCGATCATGAGGCGGACCGACAAGCTTGCCCAGCGGAGCCCGGACCAAGCTGACGCGCGGCGGATTCACCGCCTCCAAAATGGGCGCCATCCCGCCTAAGACCACCGTTGCCAAGCCCGCATCTTCGAGATATCGTGCCATCAGTCCCACGGACTGGTGACAAACGGGTCAGCCCGGGACCAACAACACGCCATCGACGTCATTCGCCTGTAGTCCCTGCAAAATTTTAGGAGCTGACGTCTCGAAAAACGGCCGCGGATCCGGTTGGTACCCCATGAAGGTGTAATTGATGGGCGCCACCGCCCCAATAACGCCCCGCCGGGCGAGTTCTTCCAATGCCTCGAGCGGAAAGACGGTGTTGAAATCTTCTTCGGCCGCCGCGGTGTCATAATGGCCATGATTCACGTGCCACGCACCCAACGGCCCCTCAATGGCGCGAAAGGTCGCATCGCCCAGCGGGTCGACCGCGTCAAACGGGACTTGGTCGGTCCGAGACACCCCGCCCGAACTAATGAGCGCAATGCATGCCGCGGAAACCGGCTTTTTTAAGAGGCTCCGATCCAGGTCGGAACCCGCAATCCAGGGATACCCGTCGAAGGCTTTTTTCCAATCGCGGGCCTCTAATGCGTCTTGATGCGATGCGAACCACTCACGATACGACTGATCCCAAGTCTCGGGTATTAAAGCACTCGTCATGACGATCCCCCTCATATTCTGTAACCGCTCCCCTCCACCCATTATCCCCTAAACCGTCCCATCCTCCCCGTGCCACTCAAGATAACAGACAGGACCATCCAAGGGAAACCCCGGTGCTCTCTCATGGGATCGCACGCAGGATATCTTCCACCGAGGGTCGGTCGCCCGGCCTCTCGCTATAGTAAGCCATGCGGATGACACCCTGCTCATCCACTAAAAAGTCCCCGCCCAGTTGGAACACCTCTGTGGTTGACCGCGGAAGGTGAATGGCCCGCCCTTCTCGAAAGGCTCGCCAATAATAGGTCCGCACGGGGGCGGAGAACACGGCCGCCAAGCGACCCGGCGTCAGGCCGTACCTCCTATAGACCCGCCGTTCCGGGTCCCCCAAAACGAAAAATGGGAATTGATGCTCCGCATGAAAGGCGGAAAGCTCGTGTGGCGAGAGAAAGGTGACCAAAAGGACTTGGCACCGTCGCCGCGCAAACGCGTCCCGTGAGCGGCAGACCTCTGCCGCATGGTCCAGTCAGGGGATTCAGTAGCGATGGCGAAGAAACACCAAAAGATGCCTCCCCCCCTGACCCGGCACAAACGGATAGGGGTGGCCTTTTGCATCGGGCAGCGTAAATGCTGGGGCCCTGTCCCCGGATGCTAGACGCACCTCACACCGTCTTCCATGCAGTGATTAAACCGTACCCGATCCGCCCCGCATTAATGGCCTGTCGGATTTCGCCCAACTGGTGCTCCACGTCTTCCTGGGACCAATCCCCAACCCGCGCCAAAGGTCCTTGAAACTGGAGCCAGGACACCAGCGCGCGACCGATGCGGTTGACCAAGGCCATGAGCGCCTCTGAATGATCCTCCAGGGTTCGGACGAGAAATCCCGCATCGCGCAGAAGTTCTGCGTAACCCTCAAGGGGCTGTGCTCCGGCAATACACCCAATCCACCCGGCCAGACTATCGAAGGCCAGGGGTAACGGGCCTCGACGGGTCATGTCGGTCAACCCCACCCGGCCGCCTGGCATTAACACCCGCGCCCATTCTTGGACAGCCGCCTGCGGCGTGGGAAACGTGCACAGCGCACATTCACACACCACCGCATCGGCGGAAGCGTTCTCCCAGGGAAGACACTCGGCATCGCCTTCGACAAAGGACACCTCTTGAATGCCTCGCCTCTTGGTCTCGCGCCGGGCCTGCGCAACCTGTTCCACACCGTAATCGATCCCCACCACGCGACAGTGAAAGCGCTCAGCCAGCATCCGCGCGCTCGCCCCTTGGCCGGACGCCACGTCGAGGACCAAATCCGTCGGGGAAAGCGCCAACTGCCGCCCCAGTTCCTCCGTCAAGATAAGACCACCGGGATGCCAGGATTCGCCCAACAAAAGCGATGCCAACGGATTGGCATAGGCCGTGGCGCAGCAGCTTTTGAGAACCTTCGGCTCGGCGGGAATCATCGGCGCCGCCCCGCGCCAAACACCAAGGAAGAGCGTCCATCGCGCTTTCGATGCGCCAACTGTTCGCGGGCCTCCTCCCGATACCCCACATTGTTATAGGCACAGAAAGGAATTTGCTTCCCGTTCGGCAATAAAATGGCTTTACAACACTTCATCACGTTCTTTTGGGTAAACGTCCAGGGATCCATGAAGTCTTGTAGCATCACCATAAATAAGGCGTCACCCGCTTGGCCGAAGTCCTGCGGGCCGGTGATGCCACAGGCGGTACAAGCATTAAGGACGTCCTGACCAAAGGTGGGCGTGCCGGGAACGGCGGCGGAGGACCACAACTTTTCTAAGGCGTTTCGCACCTCAGCCCGGTCCGGAATGACCCGATTAGCAATATAATCCAGATACTGTTCCATATCGATCAAGCGGGCCAGCGGAAGCACGGCGTCGTCATGGACGAACGCATAACTCACGGCATTGCAGGTAGGAAAACAACAGGGCACCGGAATGAAGTCTGAACTTAAAAAGAGCCCTTCGGTTTGAGCGGCAATCGCCTGCACGATATCTGGAATAGTAAGCCGATTCATCGGATCATGATCGGGATGGCGACCCGCGTGAAACGCGGGCTGAAAGTTAATCCCACGCACCGCCGGATGGGACAACCCGAACTCCACCAGACGACCGACTTCGTGCAGGTTGACGCCCCGCTCGATAGCTGGCACCAAAATAACGCTGAGCCCGGCCTCCGCCAGTCGATCCAGAGCCCGCAGCTTCACCGCCAACAAGTCGGGCTCCCCCCGCAGCACCTCATAGGTTCGGGAGTCGAAACCGTCAAACTGGAAATATAACGAGGGGCTCAGTTCCGCGATCTGCGCCAAAAAGCGATCATCGTCCGCGAATCGCTTACCATTGGTGTTAATCATCACTTGGGTAATGTCACGCGACTTGGCGGCCTGGACCATATCAACGATTCGGGGGTGGATGGTGGGTTCTCCCCCGGAGAATTGCACGACCTCCGGGTGGCCTTCTGTGGCCACAAAGTGGTCTAAAATCTGCTCCACGTCGGTTAAGGAAAGATTAAAGCCGGCACCCGCATCAGCAAAGCAGAGCGGGCACGCCATGTTGCAGGCGGTATTGACCTCGATGATACCGACGCAGATATGTTGGCCGTGATCCGGACAGAGCCCGCAATCATAGGGACAACCCCGGTCAATGTCGGTACTATGCTGAAGTGGTATGGTCCCTGGTTTATTGAATCGCCCCGCCGCCACGTACTGGCCGGCATCTCCGTAAATCCGTGCCTCAAAGAGCCCATGGTCGGGACAACGCTTGCGTAAAAACACCTGGTTGTCGCGAAGAATCACCTTGGCATCAATAACGCGTCGACATTCGGGACAAAGGCTCCGGGTAAGTTCATAGAAAACTTCTGGGCTGGACGACGGTTCTTGGGTGTTAGCGTTCATTCACTGGCCCTCCCCATCACGTCATGGGATGCACGCTGGTCTTGGATTAGCCGATCTCGGAGTTCTTTGACATCGGGCACGACTTCCTGACTGTAGAGCGCTCCATCGAGGAGCACCGCCGGGGGATGATGGGCCCCCGCACGCCAGGCTTCTCCGAGGTGCATCAACCAAGGCCGCACGTCAATAGTCGTCTCGTCCGACAGCCCGGCCTCTTGGACCGCCCGGGACACGGCCCGGACTGTGAGATCGCATTCGCGGCACACCCAATCCGGCACTCGAACGACGCCCTGCTGTCCGGTAATCCGATAGATGACGATGTGCACCTGCTCCGTCCTTTCCGAAACGAGGGTAGGTCCGTCCGGTCGGTCGCGCAATCGGCCATAGCGATTTTCGGCTCGATGACCCTACCCCCCATTCTCCGTCTCATCATAGAAGGCATCTGGCGACGATCGGCCGACCGTTAACGGTCGCC
This sequence comes from Bacillota bacterium, assembly GCA_021797675.1. Classification (GTDB taxonomy): domain Bacteria; phylum Bacillota; class Sulfobacillia; order Sulfobacillales; family Sulfobacillaceae; genus JAJZXC01. The sequence continues at coordinate 6,870 of JAJZZH010000081.1, forward strand.
GCCCCCGTTTCGGATGGCGTCTAACAACTGGTTTTTTTGAAAGCCCATCACGACCACGCGCGCCCCGTTCCCCTCGACCACGGTGGTGGGTGTCGCTTGGGAACCGAGATCCATTAATTCTTCCATCCACTGCGGATTGGCCCGAATGTTTCGGTCCTCAAACGCCCATCCCTCTTGAGAAAGCCACGCCTTCTCGTTCTCGCAGGCGTTTCAGCCCGGTTGGGTATAGACAATAATGTGCATGTGTTGACGCCCTCCTTTGTGTGTCACGCCGCTCACTCGGGTGCCGCCCGGCTCCCGCCGGGGCGGGCGTCCCCATCGGAGCTCTTCATGCCCCACACCAAGCTGGCCACGCCCGCAACCAGCCACCACCAGGACATATGAAATTCGTAGTAGACGAGGAAGCCGCCCCCCAGGGTATACGGTAAAAGTGACCACCATCGCCCTTGCCGAATCCGCGTCGCCAGACCCCATGCGAAAAGCGACCCAAGAATGGTTAATAGGGGCCACTGAATTGCTGGGCTTCGCATCCATCCTAAAACTTGGCTGAGCATATCTGTCATCCCCCGTTCCCCAGCATATCGATCGCTGAGCCGCCCTGTCTGTAAACTATCTTACACTCCAACTGACCGTTGCAGGGTAGGCATTGGAGTCCCTGCCCGTCTCTCCCACAGGCTCACGGAGACGCCGTATGCGGAGCGAATTGGTCACCACCGCAAAGAAGCTTAGCCCCGTCGCCCCGCTCGCCAAAATCGGGCTTAGATACCCCAGTACCGCGACGGGAAGGCCAATTCCGTTAAAGATGAAGGTCCAAAAAAGTTCTGGCGAATGACTGCGGGGGCAAACCGACGCATGGATAGAATCTTGGGAATCCGGCTTAAATCGGGGTAAAGCAGGGGCACGGTCGCTGACTCCCCCACAATGTCAGAGCCCGAACCCATGGGACCACTTCCAACGCCGGTCATCGCGCATCTCGGAGAAAACTGATGGCCCCATTGCTGTCACAGTGATAATTCGAGCCGTATTCCATACGTCTCCAAGCCGTACGGGCACCCCAGGCTCACGGAGTGGCAGAATTTCGCCCACTGGTCGGGTCGGCTTGTTGGTGTGCGTGTGCTGCGACGCCCCTGGGCATGTAAGATAGCTTACAGACGTACGCATGCGCCGCACGATACCATGTACGAAGAAGGACAGGAGGTGAGGAAATGGCCGAGCTCCAGCAAAAGGATGCCTGCCCATGCGGATCCGGCAAAGCCCACGGCGCATGTTGCGGGCGCCAAGATGCCTGCCAATGCGGATCCGGTAAGCCCGCCGGCGAATGCTGCTTCGCGGACTAGTCGTGCCCGCTCTACGCCGGGGAGGCATTGACCTCTCCGGTCGTTAGGGCACGGCCCATTGGTCCCCATATGCGCTAAATTAAGAGAAATACACCTTGCCATAAAGGACTCTCGGCACGATATCGCGAAGTAATCGAACAACTTTCGTGATAGGGTGACCGAAACACGAACAAAACTTCCGCCTTTAGCAAGCCGTTAGAAGATCAATGGGAGATGCTCCTACATTTCTTGCCGAAAGGCTGGCAAGACGCGGCCTGGACGCAAGGCGCCATCACACGATAGCGGGCCATCCAGTCTACTACCGATCTCTTGCGCCTAATTCGATCATTCAGTGCACACCGGTCGTGACTTCGCCCACGACCCCAGGGGCATCCAGCGGGCGCGGTGGTGGCTCCAGACGGTTTCTTTCGTGCGGTCCCGCAGCGGCGGGGCGGCTCCGGAAAGGTCGCCTGCCATGCCCCTTTCGGGGGTAATATTGGGACACCCGACTCGGATAGTGGACCACACCCGATGTCCCCATTCCAGAAAAGCCCCTCAATTAACGGGGCTCGTAGGAGACTGGTATAGTGCAGCGACTGTTGGTGCCAGCGCTTTGGGAGGTAGCGACCACAGCGGTGGCGAGTTTCACGGGTGCCTGGCTCTACCGGATAAACACCCCCCTCCCGACAATCGTCGTCTACTACCTAATTTGGTTCGGCGTCATGGCTGCGGTGTTTGGCGCAGGTGCCTCCCTTCGGCGTGCGCTTACTGTCGACACCGTCCAGTCGATGGGTCTTGGCGTCGCCACCCTCTATTTGATTCTGTTTGCTACTCTGGGCACGGACTCCCGGGCGTGGGTGTGGGCCCTCGCCGTGTTGATCGGCGCTGCGAGCGGCCTCTATTGGCTCGCCCTATACGTGCAAGCCGCACTCACTATACAAACGGGAGACGCGGCGGCATATACATCGTGGCTTGGTATGCTGGAAACGGGAGCCGCGGTGATCGTGCCCCCTCTTACAGGGTGGATCGTCGCTTCGTTCCCCGGAATTCTTGGATATCGACTAGTTTTTGGTGGAGCCGCCGCTCTCGTCGTCGGGGCCCTGTTCGTTTCACGAAAACACCCGTCGTCGTCCGCTGTCGTTAGACCACGCCAGCAGTCTGTCACGTGTCGGGGTGGCGTCCAGTCCTCTGGACCATGGCCTTGTTAGGCTTACGTGACGGGGTCCTCTTTTTCTTGCCTGGCCTGTACTTGTTCTTCCGGACGGGAAATTCTGTGTGGCTTGGCGCGTACTTGTCCACCCAAGCCGCCGTTCAGACGGCCGCCTTCTGGCTCTTTGGACGTTGGCCCTGGCACCCCGCGTGGACTCTCGTCGCCGCCTTGCTGGGCGGTCTGGCCATTGGGACTTTCCCCCCGGTTCTTGGCGTCTTTGCGTTGGGGCTATCAAGCGGCGCGACTTATCCCGCGTTTAAGGTCCCCTTGGAAAGCCATGCCCTGGAGGCCATTCAAAAACTCCCGGCGAGCGATCAATTTCGCCGAACCAGCCAAAAAGAATGGGCCCTCAACACCGGGCGCATGGGCGGCTATGTCATCGTATGGGACCTGGTGCAAACCGTAACCCACCCGATGCCCGCCCTACGCACCCTTTTGGCCCTTTGGCCAGCGCTCGCCATAGTTCT
>JAJZZH010000081.1:9962-12192 GCA_021797675.1 Bacillota bacterium
CTAAGAAGGCCACCTATTCCTGCTCCACACAAGCGACCTAGCTCAATGATTCGCCCACTAACCCGCGAAATCCGAGATGATGATGAGTCGCCATCAAACGACACCACAAATCGCACTCCTTCGGCCGGATTGCGAACTTCCAAGGACGACGTCCAATGCGGCACCGCCCGGCCGCGGATCGTTGCGAGGTCAGTATGCATGGCACTAAAATGACCGACGGGTCGAAAAAAGTTCAGTAGGAGTTTGGTGATGAATGCGTATCAATTCAATGCATCCCACTACTTTGACGAAGTCTTGACGGTTGGAGACTCCCACGTTTGCTCCTCTCCCGTGTCGTGCCGCATGCCAGTTCGTATCTCAGCGTACCGTGATCCAGCGATTGCTTGTGACACCGGGCAAAAGCTGCAAAATCTTACCACTGCCGAGTTTTACAAGAGCGGTTTCTTTAAGATTTTCCACCGTAACCAGGGCCGTCTTCCCCCCAGGGAGAACCGCTAGCCCGCTGAGCCGATCAGGTCCCTTCGGATTGGCATGGACCGCAACTTCTCCTAAATAGGTATCGCGTTGAGCGGAAAATTTTAAAATATGTCCGGAAAAGCCCGCTGCATAAACATAGCCTTGACGCGGGGAAACAGCTAGCTGCATGAATCCAGCCGTCGCCTGGGAAATGTCTTTGTAACTGAAGGTCGGATCCACCTCAGGGGTCGCGATTGGCGTAATGGTTCCCGTATTCGGGTGAATCGCCGTGAGCACACCCGTTTGAATGTTGGCGGAAAACACTTGCCCATCGGCCCAAGCCAGATCGCCTGACTGGCGCACAGGAAAGGTCCGAACGATACGTCCCGACGGCAGCGAGACCTCTGTCACGGTGGAATCCATGTTGCCGCCAATAAAGGCATCTTGGCCATTTGGCGAAATGGCTACGGCATTCCCGCCAACAGATTGGCTAAACAGACGTTGGTGGCGCAAGCCCGTCGAATAGGCCACCAGGGCCGACGTGGATAGTTCCAGCACCATCTCATGATTGGGGGTTACTCGGGCAACGCGGCCCCCCACAAGCGACGGAAATGACGCCACCGGTTTTAGAGTCCTGCGGTTCAGGAGGATCGTGGTGCCACCCGCGGTCGGAACATAAATTTCTTGGGAAGCCCCATCGTACGCCACATAAAAGCTGTTGCTGGTCGCCTGATTAGCGGGAGCAAATGAGACCGTGCGTGCACTTTTGTCCCCCCATGACCAGTCTGACAAGGTACCGGGCCCGGGCCCCACTGGCGGCGCCGACCACTTGAATACGACTCGGAATAGGGTAGGGAAATGATATCCCGGCGGCAAGGGCCCACGTCGCCATCCCTATCGCTAGGAGACTTAAAATTTTAAAATACGAACATATCTTTGGGCTGGACAAATAAGGTCCGCTGTGTTAGGCTCGGTGGCTCTTTCTCAAATCTGAGGATTCTAAGCTATCCGGTCAGATCCGCCGCGTCGAGCACATTGTAAGCATTCAGCAGTTCTATCCCGGCGCGACCGCCCCCGCGCCGATGCCGCATTTTTATCCGGCTATTCATGCCTTCGAGGGGGCCATTACTGATCTCGGGATAAAGTAGGCTGTGTTTCACGGCCGCATAATCCTTGCGGAGTCCGGTGGCATATTGGGCGAGGGGGTCGATGGCGCAGGTTTGGTATTGCTGAATGAACGCATCCAATGCCGCCGGGTCGGCGGCATCAAAGATGTGATAACAGTCGCTCAAAAACTGTACGAGAACCTCCAGCATAGGGTAACCGGCCACGAGGGTTTTAAAGTCGTCGGAAGTTAGGTTTTTGGTTTTTTTTTGCCGAGTCTGGGTCCTTGTCCTTGTCCTTGGTCGAATCTTGGCTCGGCGATGGCGTCGACTCCTTGGTCGGATCTTCGCCGAACATCAGAGCACGCGCGTGGACGCTGAACGGGGACCGGGGCCGCGGCTTGTTGGAACTTTCCGCCGGCTGAGCAGCCGCTTCCGGTTCGGACTTCGCCTCCGTCGGGCGCGTGTCGGCCGCGCGTTTCAGCACCGCTTTGTACACCGTATTTCGGGCGATCTGCTGTAATTGAAGGTCTGCCGGCGGGGTGACCGCCACGGGGTGCAGGGCCTCGGGAATTTCCTGGCGAAGCTTGAGGATATACTGGTAGACCGTGTTGGCGCTCCCGGCAAACCCTTGCTGTTGGAGAAGCGGATGGATCGTTCGGTGATTCCCC
>JAJZZH010000222.1 GCA_021797675.1 Bacillota bacterium
TGAGAGGATGCCCCGGTAGGGGGCGATTTCTTGGCAAAAAAGTGTCAATGTAGTGAGTCAAACCATGGGAACCAAAATGGCGGCCACTTTAGTCAAACCGATGGCAAATAGCATTAGCGCCAACACCTCCAACGACGGATCCTCCGACTGCTTGTAGGCAGTGCCGTCAACGTTGTACATGATAACCCAGTCGGAAACTGGGGTCGGAGCAGTCCGAAGTCACGCCTGGGGAAATTGCGGAAGACGCCGGAGGCCCACAGCCTCCCGCACAGCGATCGGTGCGCCAAGAATTTCTGGGAATCAATCCAGAAACCTCCGCCTCGGCCCAGCCAGGCGGGAGAGAAGTGCATTCGATTATCAGAAAAGGGATAGTCGGTCAAGTCTGTCAAAATCGCTTGGCCGGCGTGGGCACTAATGTACGAATGCCCCTTGGGCCGGTGATTCGCTCGGGAAACCGAACTACTCCCAGCGGACCAATTCGAGGGTTCTAAAACCCATATCGGCACCCTTTGAACGGCCCTCCCTCGCGGTACCGGCGACCAGTGTTCCACCTGGTAGAGCGGATTGGGTTGGGTCAACACACTCATGACCAACAACAGGAGGACGACGCTGGGAGCCATGCACGAACGTGCGGGATTCCAGGGCAGAATCGATCCCCGGCAAGGATGTAGGTCCATGCTTCCCCGATTCGATACCAAGGCACCCCAAATCCATTACGCAACATACATGATCGGTTAAGTCAGGTGGTGGGGTTCGGGCTCTGAAATCACGAGGACTATTGCCGATGAGACGGGTCGTGGCTGTCGAAAATAACCACAGGATGGTCGTTTCCCTCCCTCCCCTGATGCCATGCCTGACTTATCTGGGGATGTAGTTTACGCAATATCCGGTCTATTTAAACCTTTGTTTTCCAGATATTCACACGCGGAAGACAAGCTCCAGCGTCGGACGCGGCCAGGGCACACAAGCAACGGGCTCGCGTGTCTTGGCCCTTTAGGATATGCGGAGCTCAATCCAGGGCACGGTCATCTCGGCAGGCTGGCTACCGCCATGGTTCCAGCACAAAGACTGGGTGGCGCCTTTGGTAGACCAGGAGTAGCCGGGGGAAGGGACCAGCAGGTGGCTGCCTACTCGCGAGAGGAACGGGGCCACGTCGCCGTGGCCAAAATAGCCCCACTTGAGATATTGGCTGAGTGGCACCACATCTATAGGAACCTTCATTTGGTCTAAGGCGTGCTCGAGTTCCCGCATGTTCTGTACATTAACCGAGATCGCTCCCCCAATCTCCGCAGGGCGAGGGGGCAGCCAGGAGACTTGCTGCAATAGGTCTTGGTAAGCCAGTTCACGGATCACGGGAACGTGGCCATGGTCGGCCGTAATCCACAACCAGCTTGCTTGGCCCGGCGGCCCCGCGAAGTCGCCCAGGTGGCGATCGATAGCCTGAATTTCTGCCTGCCACTCGGCTTGATAAACACCGCGGCGATGGTTGACGGCGTCGATGCCTGATGAGTAGAGGTAGATGATGCCCGGCGGACTTTCGGCGAGGCACGTGTTTAAGACCACCGCCAGGCCCGAATCACGAATGTAGGTCGATAGGTTTGCCGTGTGGCGGTGCAGCAACCCGGTTAACGGGCCATGTAGGATACGGTGCTCAAGCACCGCCTGATAATGCACCCCCAAGCGCACGGCCCTCTCTGCGATGGTCGGGGTGGCCAACGCCAACGCGTCCGGTATATCATCATGAAAGACGTTCACCGCCGTGCCCTGATAATAGAGGACTTGGTCCAGTAAACCGTGCGCCGCGGGATCCGAGCCCGTCAGCAGGCTCGCCAGCGCGACCGGGGTCATAGAGGGATTCACCGTTTGCAACGGTTCGATGTGGGCAGGCGCCCGTTGCAAACGCGCTTGCAGTCGCGGCATTAGCCCCATCGCTAGGGCCTGACTGACCTGGTCGTAACCCAGGCCATCAATCAGCCAGACCACCAGATGATCGATGCCTCTTCGAGGAGCGTGACTGGGAAGAAGACTGGACTCTACGCCTTGATCGCTGAACCGCGCTAAGGCCGTGGGCATGACGTCGGTAATGCTGGCCATTGTTGAGCTCCTTTCCATGCTTCCCACCATAACGCAGGCGAGTCCAACTCTCAACCCGAGGCCCAGGGTATCCGAATGAGCAGGGTGACGGTCCTTCCGCGAAAATGTCCTAAGAAGACGCAGCGCTGGACTTCGCACCTTCGCTAACCCCAATCGGCATTTGCTGCGAGATGAGTATGGTATTCTGTTCGCAAACAAACTGAACAAACGCGTTGCCGCGTCCGTTTGGACCAGCCACCTGGCGGTTCTTGCGATGATTGTCGGCAAAAAAGAAACTATGAGCTGGGGGGCCAGGGGAGCGTGTTGCGGATCGTCCCTGCCCTGGGTAAGACGGTCGTCGGGCGAGGGGAGCCGGCTGCCCCAGCTTCAGCGTGGCCCAACTCCAAGCCGGCGGCCTCGGACCGGCCTACTTGGCCAAAGCAGGGATGGTGTGGGCCATCGAGTACGGACCTCACATTCCCGCCGTGGTCGCAATTGCCGACGAGCGTGGTTTGGACCAACAAACGGGATATTCGAACCTCAGATTGCACATAGCCGACATTAAAATAGGTCGCTGCCAACCCGCAAGGCCCCCGAAGCGACTCAATCAGCGTTCCCGGCGACCGAAAGCGGTCCTTTCCTTGGGGCGACGCGTCTCCGACGCGAGAGGCAGACGCCAAAGCACGTTTGGCACCGACCACCTTGCTCGATGGCTCGAAAGACGAATGACCAGCAAGGGCCCTCTCCACACGTCGATGGCAAGGGTGCTCCGACATGCTGCGCACGGAGAACCGACCTACTCTGAAAGCTTAGGGAGTTGCGCCATTGGTTGGTTTGCGCTGTTTCATCCGCTCGGCCCGCCGGCGTTCAGCGGCCTGGAATTCTTCGGCTTCTTGGGCAGTGGTGACCATGAGCGGGGGGACCGATACGGGCCGCCCGTCCGCTCCAATTGCCACAAACGTGAGATACGCCGTGCTAGTGACATTATGCTCTCCGCTCACCATGTCTTCAGATTCGACGTTTACTCGCACCTCCATCGAGGTTCGGCCGACCCAGGTCAAACAGGCGGTCAGATGCACGACGTGGCCGACCTTGATCGGGTTAAGGAATTCCACACGGTCCATCGACGCCGTGACTGCCACCTGCCCGGCATGGCGCATGGCTGCCATGGCCGCCGCCAGGTCAATCCAGTGCATCACGCGTCCACCCAGGATATTTCCCAATGGATTGGAGTCCCCCGGCAATGCCAGTTCAGTCATTTCGGTTTGTGATTCACGAACGGTCTTCGCCATTCGCGTCATACGGCTTCCCCACTTTCATACCATGCTTTTCCCGGCGGGTCGGATTTCGCTCGACTCGAGAGGGAGAATAGACTTCCATCGGATCTTCCATGCTACACAGACATCACCAATGCCGCCAATGGGAGGACTGATCGATGGGCATCAAACATCCGGCTAGATCTCAGTCTAGCCGCAAACATCATGCATTTCAACGTGATTTGGGCGCGCCTGCCCTCACTTTGTTGACGTTGGGCGGCATTATGGGATCCGGTTTGTTTCTCGCCAGCGGACTCGCCATCCACCGCGCTGGGCCTATCATCCTCCCGCTTTTTGCCGTGGCCGCCGTCGCCATGTATTTCGAGATCTCGGCGTTGGCCGAAATGTCCATTGCCGCCCCCACCCCGGGATCCTTCCTGGTGCGGACCGAAGAAATGTGGGGAGCGGGCTGGACGTTTGTCACTGGTTGGATTTTTTGGTTTTCCAGCGTGTTGACCATGTCGAGCGAGGTTACCGCGGCTTCTGTTTTTACCAGATTTTGGCTCCCCGAGGTTCCCTTGTGGGGCTGGTCGCTCTTCTACTCTGGGCTGATTATTGGTCTCAATTTTCTGAGCGTGCGCGGCTTCGGCACCGTTGAGGGCGTCATGGCTGCCGTCAAGACGCTTGCCGTATTTCTCTTTCTTGCCGTGGCCGCTGCCATTGCCTGGCACCTGGTGCCGACCAGCCAACCGCTGCCCAGCCATCCTTGGACGGCTCTGGGAGCCCATGGCTGGCTCCCCCATGGCTGGCTTGGCGCGGCGCCTAACCTGCTCTTGGTGCTCTTTGCCTATGCGGGAACCGGAGTCATCGGCCTGGCTGCCGCCGAAGCCAAACATCCGGCGCACTCCATCGCGCGCGCCACGCGCCATACGGTGCTCATCATTGCCGTGCTGTATCTGGGTTCAATCTTTTTCCTGCTCACGCTCTTGCCTTGGACACGCTATGGTCCCCAGGTCAGTCCCTTCGTCTCGGCTCTCAAGGCCACCGGATTGTCGGACCTCACTTCGGTTATGAACTTGGTCCTGCTCTTTGCTGTCCTCTCGACGATGAACGCCGCGCTATATTCCAACGTTCGCGTTCTGTATCGGCTGGCCAAGGATCATCAAGCTCCCGCCTTTCTCGCCCGTCTTAATCGGCGTGGGCAACCGTCGTTTGCCATTTGGTCGAGTGCGCTATTGCTGGCCCTGACCATTTTATTAAGTTATTGGCTTCCCAAGCAGGCATACGCTTATCTGGTCACGGCAACGGGATTCCAAGCCATGTTTATTTGGCTGATGGTGTTATTCACCCAACTTCGCTACCGTCCCTACTTGGAACGTCACCATCCCGATCGTCTCCGCTATAAGCAGCCGTGGTTTCCGATCAGCACCTACGCAGTCATGGGGTTGGTCTTTCTTTCCATGGCGTTTTCGTTCTTGGCTCGTGCCGAACTGCTGGGCGTCATTCTAGGTATAGGTGTCATCCTATTGGTCTGGGCAGTGTGGCTCGGGTTCCGGCATCGATTGGTTCAGCGACGCTCCTGAGACGTGACGCATGCCTCGTCCGGCTCTTCGCTGTTTAGTATGGGTAAAGGCTTAAGCCAGATTGAGCTGCGGTAGGGCGTCTCCTCGGTCCCCCACGTTGGTGGGGGAGGACTCCCGGAGGAGGTTCGCCGTCACGGACAAAAATCCTGCCAGGGCATCCACAATATGTCTGGCTTTCCACAGATGGATTACGCCAGTTCATCTGGATGGCTTGTTCAGTTAAGCCTCATCGCCAAGTGCCCATTCGCGCTGAGTGTCTACTCCGCTATCTCTACGATTTGCCGGCGCAAACCGAAACCAGGCATTTTCTGTCGAATAAACATACATCCGTATGCGTTATTGCCTAATCGGGGAAATCTGAGACTCGGACCCCCTATAAGGCATCGGTGTCAATTAGACGTTAGCCAGTTGAATCCAGGGCAAGAGACGTCAGAGTTACTGAGCGAAAAGCGCGGCAGTTTGCTGCGAATTCGCAGCGCCACGGAATCGACCATCACGGCCACGATCAGGGCTTCCAGGCGAACGCCCGGTGACAGCCTACATTGCTTCGGATCCCAAGAGACCTTTTGATTGAGCTCCCCCAGGCCGATGCGTTCGGCCATGGCGACGGCCGCGACGGCAAAGCCCGTGGGATACGCTCGGATGGATTCTGGATCCATGATAGTAGGGTTTTCAGCGCGTTTGTCATCGTAGAGAAGGGATTAGACAAGAAAGGCAAATGTCCTTTGCAACATGCCGAACACATTAATGTTTTTTCCAGGCCCGCTCATGGAATATTATTCCTGACTGCCAGGGACCTCCTGGTTTCAGCCAGGGCAAGATCCCCGGGCAGGTTATATCAGTCCAAGGCCCCTCCCTAGGGATGCGAAATGTAGGATTTACTTGCGCTGAAGCACGCGATTCTTTGTGATGGCCAGACTTTGGTAACGGGTCAGTCCGATAACTCAAAGGCGGCACAACTTTCCACGTGATCCGTGCGCGGAAACATGTCGACGGGCTGCACCCACGCCAGCCGGTAGGCTTCCTGCAGGACCGCCCCGTCGCGGGCCAAGGTGGCCGCATTGCAACTGACATACGTAATCCGGGACGGCTTCAGTCGAGTTAAGAGGTTCAGCACGTCGGCGCTTAGCCCGCTGCGCGGTGGATCAACCAGCACGACGTCGGGCCGCTCCTTCATGGCACTCCCCGCGCGGCCCAGCACGGTTTCTACGGCACCGCGATAGAAGGTCACGTTGGACAAATGGTTAAGGGCGGCGTTGACCCTGCCGTCTTCGACGGCTTCGGGATGAACTTCGACCGCCGTCACGTTTCCGGCGCCGCGAGCAGCCAAGCACGCCATAGTCCCCACTCCCGCATAAAGGTCCCAAACCCGAGCGGGATGCCCGAACAATGTTGCCATCGCAGCCTGGTAGAGGGGGTCCACCTGCTGGGGGTTCACCTGAAAAAACGCCAGGGCCGAAAGGCGAAAGGTTAACCCCAAAATCTGCTCGTAAAGATAGGCGTTTCCCGTCAGCAGGTGCGTGGTCGGTCCCAACACACGATTTCCGTGATCGGGGTTGAGATTGGCTACCACCCCGGCCACCGTCGGCACTTCCGCCATGAGTCGCCGGGCAAACTCCGCCAACCGGACATCCATCTCCGCGACGACGATCGCTACCAAGGCCCGCCGTTCGAGACGCGAGCTCCGGACCAACAGGTGGCGAAGGATCCCTCTGCGTTCTTCTTCATCGTACGCACTTAGGCCCAAGGCCTCGGCCAATCGACACGCCACTGACAGCACCGCGTTGACGGTAGCGTCCTGAATCGCACACACGTCAACGGGCACCACTTGATGGCTGCGGCGCGCATATAGGCCCAGCGTCAGTCGGCCCTGGCCGTCCCTTCCCCACGGAAACTGTCCCTTGTTTCGATATCCATAGGGATCGGCGGCCCCAATGATGGGTCTAACCGTCGCCGGATCCAGACCGCCGATGCGGGCCAGCGCGTCCCGGACCCGCTGCTCTTTGTGGCGAAGCTCCGCTGGGTAGGCCCAGTGTTGAAAATTACATCCTCCACACCGCACATACACCGGACACACGGGGGACAACCGCTCCGCGCTGGAGAGGTCGATGGCTACCGCCTGAGCACGAACAAAATGCTGGTGCTCCTCGGTAATCTCAGCCCGCACCAACTCGCCCGGCAAGGCGCCCTCCACAAATGCCACGCGCCCATCGGCCAAGTAGCCTACTCCATCACCAGCCTGGCCCATGCGGACCACACGCAGCGGGATCGGTACGGCGGCCATCTAGCGCACCGCAGGCTGACGAAGCCGAACTCGCCCGCCGTCCAGCACGACCGGCCAGCCCAACGGCAACGTCCATTTGGTCGGACCATGACCCGCGGCTAGCCCCCAATATAGATCGACCCCGGCCGCGGCACACTGAGTCAGCACCACGTCCCGGGCTGTGTAGCCTTCGACGTCTGGATCTGCCGCACAGCGGGTGGCCTCACCAAAGACGACGGCACGAACTCGACTCAGTACCCCCGCCAGCCGCAGTTGGGTCATCATGCGGTCAATCCGGTAGGGTGCTTCTTGCACTTCTTCCAAGTACAGCACCCTCCCTCTCTCCAGAGGCGGCAGAAAGGGCGTCGCGAGCAGCGCCGTCAACACGCTCAGATTGCCGCCAATCAGCGTAGCCGGGGCGCCTTCCGGCCATCCTCCGCAATCCACCAGGTGCTCCAACGGATCGTCACCGAGATATCCGGTGCCGCCAGACAGCACGTGCAATGCTCGTTCGCCATTTTGGTCCCGCCAGTCCGACTCGGCCAAGGGTCCGTGAAAGCTTACCCAATCCAGTTGACTCAAATAGGCGTGCAGCGCGGTAATGTCGCTATAGCCGAGGACAATCTTGGCCGGCGCGTCGGCGATGCGCTCGCGATGGAGGCAGGTCAGCGTCCGCAAGCTTCCCCAACCCCCACGCGCCAAGATTACGGCATCGACCGTCTCATCCACCAATGCCTCTTCCAAGTCCGCCGCTCGGTCGGCATCGCTGCCCGCCAAATAGCCCGCCCGATCCCATACATGGTGACCGAGGCTCACCGTAAAGCCGCGTTGCCGCAAGGTCTCGATGCCGAGGTTTAGCCGGTCCCGGTCGACCCGGCCCGCAGGCGCGACCACCCGGATGTGCGATCCCGGCGCAAGTCGCCTGGGCTGCTTACTCATCCAACATCTCCCGAAGCAGGCGATTCACGACTTCCGGGCTGGCTTGCCCCCGCGTGCGTTTCATGACTTGACCGACCAAGAAGCCCAACGCCTTGGCCTTGCCGGACCGGTAATCTTCGACCACCTTGGCGTGGTCAGCAATGACACTCGTCACCTGCTCCCGGAGCACTCGATCGTCCGTAATCTGTGCCATGCCCAGTTGCTCAATCAACGTTTTCGCCGATTTGCCGGTGGCAAACATGTTTTCCAAGAGTTCCTTGCCCATACGCCCGGAGAGCGTCCCATCGCCAATCAGGTGCAAGAGCTCGGCGAGTTGCTCGGGCCCGACCGGGCTTTCCGCGAACGTCAGGTCCGCCGCATTCAGCAAGCGCAGCATGTCTGACAGCATCCACGTGGTGACCAGGCGCACATCCGATTCATATTCCAGGCAACGCGTCAAGAAGGCCAATTGAGCGGGGTCATGGACCAAGGTCTCAATATCCTGGTCAGCAATACCCATGCCGGTTAGACGCTCGCGCCACGCGTCGGGCAATGTCGGCAACCCCGCCTTGACGCTGGCGATCCACTCCCCGGTCAACATAAGCGGGGGCAGATCGGGCTCTGGGAAGTACCGGTAGTCATTGGCCTCTTCTTTGCTGCGCTGGCTGTAGGTGCGAGCGCTGGCATCATTAAATCCGCGCGTCTCCTTGGTGATTGCTTCCCCAGCGGCTAACAGACGGCTTTGCCGTGCAATTTCATACTCAATGGCTCTGCCCACGTTGCGCACCGAGTTCACATTTTTAATCTCGACCCGGGGCAAATCCTCCAAACTCCCCACAAATCCCACAGGCTTCATTGAGACGTTGGCATCGCACCGCATCGAGCCCTCTTCCATCCGCAAATCGGACACGTCGACGTAACTCAGCACCGTACGCAATTCGTTCAGATATGCCCGCGCCTCGTCGGCGGAGGACATGTCCGGCTCGGACACGATCTCAATCAGCGGCACCCCGGCCCGGTTCAAATCCACCAAGGATCCCGCCGATGATTGAAGATTTTGCCCCAAATGGTTTAACTTGCCGGCGTCTTCCTCCATATGGATCCGCCGAATACGAACCGTTCGCCGGGTTGATCCGCTTCGGATGGCGACCGAGCCCCACTCGGCGAAGGGCGCGTCATATTGGGAAATCTGATACGCCTTGGGCAAGTCGGGATAAAAGTACTGCTTGCGATCAAAGCGCGATCGTTGGCGTATCGTGCAATTGAACGCCAGGGCGGCGGCCACCGCCATCCTCACCGCCTCTCGATTCAACACGGGCAAAGCTCCCGGCATTCCCAGGCAGACGGGACAGGTGTTCGTATTCGGTCCCGCCCCGAACGCATTAGCGCACCCGCAAAACATTTTACTCTTTGTCTTCAGTTCGACGTGAACTTCCAAGCCCACAACGACCTCGTACGACGGATCCGCCATCCCCTTCATCCTTCCGCTAGCAGTCTTGGCCTGGTTCACGGCTCATCGAGCGGCCACCGCGGCCGCTCGACCACCTCCTCGACCATTCTCCCGGCGCGCAATAACAAGGCTTCCGAGTACGCCGGACCGATAAATTGCAGGCCCACGGGCAGGCCCTCGACAAACCCGGCCGGGACAGACACCGCCGGCAAACCCGCCAGATTGGCGGTTACGGTGCAAATATCGGACTGATACATCTTCAGCGGGTCGTCGCGGCGAGATCCCAGCCCAAACGGGACTTCCGGAGCCGTCGGCGTCACCACCACGTCCACCTCAGCAAATGCCTCCATGAAATCCCGGCGAATGAGCGCCCGAACTTTTTGGGCTTTCACATAATACTGGTCGTAATATCCGGCGGAAAGCGCATGCGTCCCCAGCAATACCCGACGCACCACCTCGCCGCCGAATCCTTCGGCACGGGTATTTTGGTACAGGGAGACCAGGTCGCTGGCGCCGGCGCGAAATCCATAGCGCACGCCATCAAAGCGCGACAGATTCGAGGATGCCTCCGCGGGTGCAATGAGATAATAGGCGGCAATCGCATATTCGGTATGAGGCAGGTTGATTTCCACGGTCTGGGCCCCTCCGGCCTTGAGCCGATCCAACACCGACATCACCACCGACCGCACCTCCGGCTCAATTCCGGCGCCAAAATACTGCGACGGCACGCCGATCCGCAGTCCGCGCAACGGATACTCCAACTCGGCCAGGTAATCTGCCACCGGTTCCGCTGACGACGTAGCATCCCGAGCATCTAGCCCCGAAATCACTTGCAAAAGCAATCCGGCATCCCGCACCGTTCGCGCAAGCGGACCGATTTGGTCCAAGCTGGAGGCATAGGCGATGAGGCCAAAGCGGGAAACGCGGCCGTAGGTTGGCTTGAGCCCGACGATACCACAAAATGCAGCTGGCTGCCGAATCGAGCCGCCCGTATCCGAGCCCAGGGCGAGCGGAGCCAGGTTGGCCGCGATGGCAGCTGCGGGGCCGCCGCTGGAGCCTCCCGGAACTCGGTCGCGCGCCCAAGGATTTCTCGTCGGCCCGAAAGCTGAATGCTCCGTGGATGACCCCATGCCAAACTCGTCCAGGTTACCTTTGGCCACCACCACCGCCCCCGCGGCGACGGCACGTTCGACCGCGGTCGCCTGAAAAGGCGAATAAAATCCGGCCAGGATCTTTGAACCCGCGCTGGTCGGCAAACGGTCGGTGAGAATATTGTCCTTGACCACCAGCGGCACACCCGCCAGCGGTAAGCGAGTGCGTTGCTCCGCCGGCAAGCTGTCCAGCATTCGGGCGGCAGCACGGGCCCCCGCCTCATCCACACTCAATAGAGCGTGCAACTCACCGTCGAGCCGCCGAATGCGATCCAGATAAACGTTGACAATATGTTCGGCGCTGACGTCCCCTACCCGCACAGATTGTGCGATCTCGCCGGCCGACGTCGCCAAGGTATCCACGTGAGCTCCGTCTCCTTTGTATACACAATTTTGGTCGATTTCTGCTGGCGGCAATGCTCCCCGTGGTCGCCTCCTACCCTTCTTCCCCGCCCAAAATTCGGGGAATCAAAAACATCTCGTCGCGCTGCTCGGGCGCGTTGGCCAACGCCTGGGCGCGTTCCAAGGACGATTGGACTTCGTCATCCCGCTGACCGTCCCAAGTCGCGTCAACACTTTGCCACATGGGATCGACCGCAGTCGTGTCGACCCGCTCGAGCATTGTCATGTATTCCAATACCCGGCTCAACTCGGCGCCAATCCGCCCCTCATCCTTGGAGTCCACCCGGATTCGGGCTAGGGTTGCGACATGCCGAACCATTTGCTCAGATAGTGCCATCAGGGTCCTCCCTCTGTGATTGTCACCGGCCCATTCCACTCCTCACCCTGATTTGCCGCCGTCTCGCCATTTTCCGATTATAGCATGTTTGTGGCGAGATCCCGGTCCCACACCGCGCACTTCGCCTGCCCTAACCCTCCGCGGCTAACCCTGAGCCGGCACGAGAATGGTTTCACAAAGCTGACGGACTACATCAAAGGTATCAATCCTGGCCAAGTCCTCCCGGTGGAACCAGGCGACACGCGCCACCTCCGTCATTTGGGGTCGGAGCGGTCCTTCTTGATGGGCGGCAAACCGATAGAGGAAGTCGACGTGGAGATGTGCCGCTTGGTCGCCCAACGGCGGAATTGGCTCTCTTAGCATGGCATACGGGAGCGGAAGCAGATGGGCCGGATCTCCCCCGGTCGGCGAGGGGCCCGGCAGCAATTGGACGGCTAGGCCGGTCTCCTCGAGAATCTCCCGTTGGCACGCTTCGTGGGGTAATTCGCCCTCCAAAAGATGTCCCCCGGGCGGCAGCCACTTTTGGTGCTTCAGGTGATAGACGAGCAAGACTTTACTGCAGTCCCAATTCCTGAACCTCCCCACGGCTAAAGCCGGGGGGGTTCTGTTTGCGAATTCCGGCAACCTTTTCCCGGCTCTCACCGCCTCTTGCGAGACGGCTACACCATCCGAGCTCTCAGTTACACAG
>JAJZZH010000002.1 GCA_021797675.1 Bacillota bacterium
GGATGCGGATGGTACTTGATGATACTGCGCAAGTGGCGGATGAGTTCCGGGGAAAATTGCTGATTGTGCATGGCAGATCCCTCGCTTACCAGAATGTGGCGGCGTATCCAACGCCTTCCTTCCTGCCAGGGTAGCAAGGATCTGTCCATCGGTTCAGCGAACATGTGTGTTAGTTGAAGTGCAACTTAAGGGGTTAACGGGCGGGTTTGGGGTTGCGGGAATTCGCCCCGTTCGGATGGTATTGTCAACCGGAGGCGTGAGTTTCTTCCCTCCTCTTGTGATACGGGAATCCTAGGGAATTTCTCCTTTAGCATGCAGTGGGGTCAATGGTAGCAGTGCAGTCAATGGTAGCATGGGAGAACAGGGAACTCGCGCTGTGCATGGATTCACAAGCCTGTGTTAACAATTTTTGATCAGAGAGCAGTATATCCCATCGGAAGGTGATCCGGCCTTCCGAAACCGTCATTTCGGATGCCTTGCGGGATTTGGATGTTCGACAGGAGACGCCCACGCCCCGCATTTGGGGCACCCACAGGAATGAAAAATGGGGTGGCCGTCCCGGAGAAGGTTCGGAAGGTTCCGTGGTCGAGATCGGGATATTGTGGCGGCCAGGATCGAGTCGTCTAGATGTGGTGGTCGGCAAGGATTTTTCAGAGGAGTCGAACAACACGTTGGTGTGGTATCCGTAGACTGCCGTCCCCCCGTACCAACGCCGCCTTTTGGAGGCCCTCAAGGTGCCGATTGGTCAGGGGTTTGTGTGGGAGCCCTCCGGGTAACGATCGAAATAAATACCGCGAATTCTCGTTCCCTGACTTGCGGAACGTCGGTCCAATCCTTTAATCGAGGTCGCTTTGATGGGGATGTGTACGGTCGAGATGGTGTCAAAGAATGTAGCCTTGGTAAACGACCTCTCTGGGCGTACCGATTTGCCCGATCTCCATCGCCGCTACGTGTAACCTGGTAAGCGCAGTCATCCATCAGCATCCTCCGGGAGCCAGGCCGAGAGCGGTCCCAAGCGATTCTCTCCGGGTTCGGTCTGGCCTACGGCAGACCCAATCTGTTTGTGAGATTTTCCGCGTTTCTCGTCGGGGATTATACTAGGACCCCACCAACCCCAATTGATGTTGGTGGTCGACCGGTACCCGGTTTCGGACCCGAAAGGCATAGATTAGAGCGAACAGCAGGGCGATGGCCCAGAGTACCCCCGACCAGGCCATCGGGAACGCGATCGGTAAAATCGATTCGTAAAGCACCCACCAAAAGAGAGCAATCGCAATCAGCGGCAACACCAAGTGCAACAAAACGTACCAGATCTTTCCTTCGTCGTGCGACTGACGCATCAAGGAGATATTCATCAAGGTGTGCGCCGTCACCAATCCAAAGAGGACCGCCGTGGTCAGGGCGTTAAAGGCTTGGCGCGGTCCCAGCCATAGGCCAAAGCCAAGTGCGGCGCTCACGGCAAAGGCCGAGAGCAGACTGACGCTTGAAGCGGGAGCCCGTCGCCCGTTGACTTGGGCAAAGTGGGTGGACAGCAAATGGTCCCGGGCGACCGCGAATAAGACTCGGGCCGAACTGGTTAAAAGGGCTAAGCTATCCATGAGCGCGCTATTGACCGCCAAGACTACCAGCGCTACGGCACCCACCGGACCCAAGTAGTGTAAGAAGACGGTCACTCCAGGCGCATTGGCGCGAGCGAAGGCGTCCATATTGGCTTCTCCCCAGCCGACGGTCAGGGCGTAGGCAGACAAAGTCAAGGCGGCACCCACCAACGTGAGTGAAACAATGGCGGCTTTGCCGATGAGTCGCCCTTTTTGCGTTCGGATGCCCTTGGTCTCTTCGCCCAAGGAGGCATGACTGCCGACGCCGATGAAACTGGTAATGGCGAAGATCATGCCCATGGCCACGCCCTTGAGGCCAACAGCGGCCAAGCTAAACGGACGTAGCGGATGAGAGGTGGGCGCATGCCCGATGATGAGAATCGAGGCGACGATTAAGAAGAGAATTTCGAAGGTGCTGGTAAAAACCAGCGTGCGGATGGTGGGACGGATGCCCAAAACCGAGAGCAACCAAGGGATTCCGATGAAGCATAGCACCATGACGATCCAAAACCACGAGGGCAGATGGACACCCACCATCCGGGCCAATCCGGGCAAGAAGACCCCAGCGACATAGATGGGAATCCCGGCGACACTGATCGTCTGGTAGAAGATGACCATGACCGCGGTAACCAAAGCGGCGACCGGTCCTAAGCCTGACGAGACGTAGCTGTAATAGCCTCCGGCCGAACTGCGATTTTTGGTGAGATGGTAGATGGTGTTGACCTCGATGAACATCAGGCCAAAGGCAAATAGGTAGGAAAGGGGAAGCGCCACCAGAGCAAAAGCAGCTCCTGCGGTCATAAAGGCTACGACATCACAGGTGGGAGCCATCCCGGCTAGGCTCTGGCTGATCAGCCCCCAGAAACTGACGACATTCGGTTCCAAAGTTTGTGCCGACTGGGCCAAGGCCACCTTCACATCCTTGCATAGAGTTCGTAAATGCAAGAATATCGCATTAGTGACACGATAGCAAGGAGATGCATGACCGACAAGTCGGTGCGCGGGTTAGAAGAGTGCGCGAGGAGGACCACGGTGAGAGGCCGGAATGTTAAGATCTGGTAATCATTCTGTTTTCAGGAAGACAGCGAGAAATAGTCAGGTAAGTGAAGTAAATGAATTGGACCATCGATGTCGAATCCTCTGAACATGATCAAATCACCGATAGGCGCGGACGTCCCTGCGACTACGATCCGAATTCCTTTCCGCGGAGCGGCACCGCTTTGGCGGTCCGATTACTGGCTGACCGCGTCAACTGGTTGTCCGTCGTGGACACGTTGATCCCGTGGGACCGGGCCCGCGCCCGCACCAAAGCATGGGGACGAATCCTGTGAGCTCTGCGGGTCTCGTGAGGGGCCGAGGAAAGCCGAAAGAGATTATCATAGGTGTCTAACCAGGCAACGTTCCGGGGGCTGGCGTCAGGGATAATCCTTCTCGTCCCTGGATTCACGAACAAACACCAGGGTAGCCCGGCGCCCCGACTTTAAACTGGAGCGCCGAGCTAGGAGGGGAGGGGAAGGCTACTTAGCCGCCCCTACCGTAAGCGGAAAAGTCTGGGTGGTGCCGTCCACGCTCGCGCTAACGGTGTACGAGCCGGGGCTTATCGCAACAAACGCGGCCGTATCCGATCCGGTCGACTCGATAACGGAGCTGCTGGCGCCGCTCCCGGTGATCGACCAGGTTACCGGTGAGGTGATGCTATTGCCGGCTACTGAGGTGGCACTAATGGTGAGGGTTACGATGCTGTCAGCCGTCGGGCTAGTTGGGCTGGTACTCATCGTCATCGATTTTACCGCGGTGCCCAGAGCCGGGAAGTCCTGCTCAAACATGCTGTAGTCGATGGTGGGGATGGTGGTGGGACCCCCTACAAACGTCAGCGTGTTCACGGTGCTGGTTTGCGTGGTGTTGGACAGAAAGCCCTGGGTTCCGGTCGGAACTGGATGATTGGGCCCGTACATGTATACCAGCGCGCCTTGTTCCATGGCGATGAAGGGGGCAACCGTCAAGGCATCGACCAAGTGGTTGTTCTCGCCGTCGGCCACAAAAACGCTGGTCGCGTTCGGCATCATTTTGTTATCAAGCGCTAACATGGTTTGCGAGCGCGAACGTCCGCTGAGCGGTACCAGCTGCGTGGCGGCCGAGGTGTTGGCAAAGGTAAACGCCGTGGCCGCCCCCACGATATACACCGTTCCCGCGTTGTCGAGGTAGGGAGCCTCACTCGAGGCCAAAGTGGCCGTTGACGACGGCGGAACGAGCATAATCGGTGAACCCGTCATCGCGGCGTAGGGTGCCGCCGACACCATGTCCACCAGATTGTTGGGCGCGTCGGACACGGCGAAGACCGATTTAAAGTTGGATACCCCTTCGATTTTCTTCAACGCGCCAGCAACGCTGGCGGCGGTTGCGGTGGGGCTGGCGTTTCCATAGACGGCAGATACGGTGATGCCCTGAGGTAACTGCGCTTTAATCGCCGAGGCGTTGGCTGCAGCGGCTCCTACTAAAATTAGCGATGTGATCTTCGTCTTGGCCAGCCCGTTCAGGGTGATTGAGCCAATCTTGGAGGCACTTTCCGTTAATAAGATGGGGGCCTTTAACTGAGATGCCAGGGGACTGGCCAGTAAGGGATCGGCTTCGTTGGCGCCGGAAGCCAAGATGGCCGTGGTGGCCGTGGGATAGGCCACCTTGGCGACGCTGAGTGCCACCTGGTAGCGGTTGGTTCCTGCCAACAGTGACGCACCGGGAGTCAGCTGCGCATACGTTGCGGCCTCTGCCGAGCCCGACAAGGCCCACAGACTTCCCGCCATCATCAACGCCGAGGCCGTCAACATGGTTATCTTCGGGATGCCGTTGCGCATCCTATTGATTTTCGATCTGTTCAACCCTTTCCCTCCTCGAATGAATCCAACCATCCAACCCAACACCGCGGCATGTATCTCGCCTGAGCGCTGCGGACGAAAGAGAATGAAAGTCCGGATGCCTGAGACCGCAGCTAACGTGCAACTGCTTTCACTCCTGCACCGACGATAACTATCACACCTAAGCTAAGGCGCCCAAACATATCATTCTACGCAGATAACGTGTTTCCTGCCTAATTATCGATTTTTAACTGGCAGAAGGCAATACGTTTGTGGAATAAAGGTGTTATCATGCGAACGAGAAAAATTATGAAATTGGATTGACCCTCGACGCACCTTTGACTACAATTTGGGCTGAAACTAGTTTCGGGTGTTGATGAGGCTATATCAACCGACGGGGAACGAAAGGGGGAGAGTCGGCGTCAATCCGACGGTCAGATGGGACAACGACCAACGATTCATGACGTGGCACTGCGCGCAATGGTCAGCCCAGCGACCGTGTCGCGACTAATTAATGGCTCGGCCCAGGTGAGTCGAGAAACGGAACGCGCGGTACGTCAGGCAATGCAGGAGTTGGGGTATGTGCCAAGTCGCTTGGCGCAGAGTTTTGCGCGCGGGTCGTCACGGACCGTGCTGTTCCTGGTGGACGGAGAAAGCGAGTCAATGCAAAATAACTCCTTTCTGATGACCATTGTGTTAGGACTCAACGATGTCTTGGCGGATGCTGATTATTCCATTCGGATCATGAGTGGCCATCAGACGGTGGAAGGCATTCGCAAGAATGCGATGCAGTGGAGCACCGAGGCTTGGCGGCGACGCGAATTTGACGGGATCGTGCTGAGCAATCCGACAACCAATGATCCCCTGATTGAGGCCGTCATTGAGCGCAAGATACCCGCGGTGGTTATTGGTCGATATTCTCGGGTCGCGGGCGTGGTGCAAGTGGATGTCGACAATGTGGGTGGCACGCGCCTGGCAACCCAAAGCCTTACCGCGCTTGGGCATCGAAGGATAGCATTTTTAGGCCCCCCGGAGGTGTTGACCGTCACCTCAGACCGGCGCCAAGGTTATCTGGAAGCGTTGGCCCGGATGGGCATCAAGCCGCTGAACGCATGGATCCTGGAGACCGATGGGGTGGACTTAGAGGTATTTTCGTTTGAAGCCGCGCGGCGAACCGTCGAAAAGGCGTTGACGACGCCTCTGGACTGGACGGCATTGGTAGCGTTCAACGACGAGATGGCCTTGGGGGCGATGCGCGCGTTGAGCGAAGCGGGGTTGAAGGTTCCGGAAGATGTCTCGGTGGTGGGATTCGACGACCTGCCCTACGCGCGGATGGTCACCCCGTCGCTCAGCACCGTGCATCAAGATATCCAACAGCTGGGACAGCACGCCGGCCGTGCCTTGCTTGCCCTCTTGCGAGGGCAAGCAACGGCGGATCTGACGATTCAGACGGTTTCTCTGGTGAATCGGGAGACGACCGCCACGCCGCCAACTTCAGCCGAGACGGTTGATTTTAGCAGCTAGTTTGTGAGGAGGTTTTCCCAAAATGGCCTCGACGGATGCCCCGGTAGCGGCGAAGCCCGCCAAACCCCTGCGTCGACAACCACTATGGATCATTTATGGTTTTGTGCTTCCGGCGCTGGCCTTGGCATTGGTTTTTGACTATTATCCGGCGATTTCGGGCCTGTATTTGTCGATGACCAATACGATGGAAGTCGGCATCCAGTCGCAGTTTGTGGGCTTGACCAATTATGTCGCGCTGTTTACCAGCTCTATTTTTCTGAATTCGCTGTGGCACATGCTGGTGTTGGCGGGGGCAGGCATGATCATCGGTACCGTCGTCCCGCTCTTGGTAGCCGAAATGATCTTTCATTTAGCGAGTGGTCGCTGGCGCTATGTCTACCGACTAGCGTTTCTCGCCAAAATGCTCGTGCCCGGCATGGTGATCGTGGAAGTCTGGGGCTATATGTTGAGTGTAGGCGGTCTGCTCGACCGAATTTGCCAGTTTTTAGGGTTACCGGGGGCTCAGACCGGATGGCTGGTGGACCAGCATACGGCCCTGCCCGCGATCATCTTTATCGGTTTTCCCTGGGTGGCCGGCGTGGGGATTCTGATCTATTACGCCGGGCTGGTGGCCATCGACCCGGAAATCCTGGACGCCGCGGCCGTGGACGGGTCCGGCGGCTTGCACCGGGTTTTGAACGTAGACGTTCCCTTGGTGCTGGGACAGGTCAAATTGACGGTGATTTTAAGCGCCATCGGAGGATTTCAAGGCTATTTCGCGCAGTTTCTGCTAACGCAAGGCGGGCCAGGCTGGTCGACCATGGTTCCGGGGTACTATATGTACCAAAGCGCGTTCATCAACGGTGACATGGGTTTGGCCAGCGCGGTGGGCGTTTTCTTATTTGTGCTGATTTTTTCTATCACGTTGATCAACATGAAGTATCTCCGATCCAGTCAGGACTTCGCGGGTCAACGCTAATAGGGGGGAATGGTGATGATCGCCGCACGCGAGCCAGTGTTAACCAAGGCCGGGCCTTTGCCGACTCCCGCTAAAGTCCTCGGTAAGCACCAACGCGGAATGCGTTGGGGTTTGCACTCTTTGCTATGGATTTTGGGCATTTTGGAGTTTTACCCGATGGTGCTAGCCGTCTTTATGTCGCTGAAGACCAATACCCAGTACTATCTTCACCCATTCAGCCTGACCTTTCCCCTCGACTTCGCCAATTATAGCCAGGCATTTGCCGTGATTTGGCATTTTATCCTGAACTCGGTGGCGGTGGTCAGCATTTCGCTGGCGGGTACGCTCTTGGTATCCACCATGGCGGGATTCGCCATCGGGCGCTATCGGTTTCCAGGGCGCGATGTGGTGTATTACATGCTGATCGGGCTGATGATGGTGCCCGGGGTACTGACGATGGTACCCTTGTTTGTGCTGATTAGCCATTTTCACATGGTAGACAGCTGGTGGGGGCTCGTTTTCCCCTACATTGCCGGGGGCGAGATTTTCTCGATTTTCCTCCTGCGGCAGTTTATGATGGGGATTCCGCAAGAGTTGTTTGACGCGGCCCAGGTGGACGGCGCCACTATCTGGCAAGAGTTTTGGCACATTGCGCTACCCTCGGTGATGCCGATTCTGGGTGTGATTGCGGTCAACCATGTCGTGGGCTGGTGGAACGATCTCATCTGGCCCAGCATTGTGCTCACCAATCAGAAATGGATGACGTTGATGCCGGGGCTGTACAGTTTTACCGGGCAGAATCAGACCAACGTCGGACCGTTGATGGCGGGCTATGTGATTGGCAGCATCCCGCTGGTGATCCTGTTCATGTTTACGAGCCGGCTGTTTATCGAAGGCATGAATTCCGGGGCATTTAAGCTATAGCGGGTGCGCCGCGAGCCGTGAGGGGGGTGATGCCGGGGACGAAAGACGGTGCGCTGTCGCGTGGTCATGGATGTCGAGCATTGCGGACGTCAAGCGTCGTGGGATTATTGCAGGTCTTTTGGCATAGGTCTTACCTACTTAAGCGCAGTGAAGGGTTTCGAATCGG
Organism: Bacillota bacterium; assembly: GCA_021797675.1. Classification (GTDB taxonomy): domain Bacteria; phylum Bacillota; class Sulfobacillia; order Sulfobacillales; family Sulfobacillaceae; genus JAJZXC01. Next base: position 8,002 of record JAJZZH010000002.1, read on the forward strand.
ATTAGTCAAGGAGGGTACGACATGAACCAGGCGAAAGGACGCCGGAGTAGCTGGAAGGTTCTCAGTCTCGGCGTGGGATCGGCCGTTCTGATGGGGATGCCGACGATGGGATTTACCGCGCGCCACGCGGGTCTGCCAGCGCAACTACCGCTCAACACGAAACAACACGTGAGAATTACGCTGCTGACACCGAATTATTACCCGAGCACCAAGGCGCATCCGCGCGTAGGGGCACCGGTGGGGCAGATTGCGATTAGCCGCATTATTGCCAGCTACGAGCGACTGCATCCGAATGTGAAGGTCATCGACATTAATCCGCCACCGTGGAGCGCACTGACCTCCTGGGTGACCAGCCACGCCGCCAACCACTCGCTGCCGGACATCTTGGAAAACGGCGGTGGGTACTTTACGGTGCCGGAGGATCAATCGGAGTTGCTGAACTTAGCTCCTTACCTGAACCGGCCCAGTCCCTACAATCATTCCGCCAAGACGTGGGCGGGCACCTTTAGGACGGGACTGTTGGCGGAAACCAACACCAAGTTTTTGGGCCCCGAGTACGAAATTGCTACGGACTGGTACATTATTCACGCCTTGTGGTACAACCAAACGTTGTTGTCGCGGCTGCACCTAACGGCGCCGAAGACGGTTGCTCAGTTGCTCACGGATCTCAAGGTGATTAAGGCCAAAGACCCCCACGTGATTCCGATTGAAGGTCAATCAGGATACTTCACGATGCCCATGGACGGGACGGGCTTCCCGTGGTTCTACAATGTCATGTATCCGGTTTTCCAGAAGATGTCTCCCCACGGCGGGATTTCCATCGACCCCCAGCAGCTGGCCTGGGCATTCAAGAACGGATGGATCTCCTACCAAAGGAATCCGCGGATGAAATGGGTGGTCTTGAACCTCTTCCAGAAGTTCCTGCCCTATACCGCGCCGCGACAGGCGCTGGAGACCGCATCCCAGATCGCTTCGGCGCAGACCTCCTCGCCGAATGCTCCCTTTAATCAGTTCGTCCAGGGCAAGATTGCCTTTATGCCAGGCGCTGGATACCTGACGCAGTATTTCTACGGGGCCACGGCGCTGCATCCGCATTTCCGGGTGGCCGTGGAGCGGATACCGCTCTTGACCAAGGCCACCACGCCGTATGCTAACCCGGCCGCTCAGCAAACGGGAGCTTCCGTCGGCGTGCCGTATTCGGTAACCCAAGAGGCGGCCCAACAGCACGTGGTGAATTGGTCGGTGAACTTCTTGCAGTATCTGACGGCGGTGAAGAATGACCAGTATCTGGTAAACAACGGGTTCCGCTTTATCCCCGGGATCAAGGGAGCGAAACCCTCGAAGACGGCCTTGGCCTACAAGTTGGCCGTTGCTGGCCCGGTCAACTGGGGGAAGTATCCGGCCTCTGCACCGGTTCCGATGAACGATCCGTCAGCCTCCACCGAACTTAGGAGCTACTGGCAGTACTTTGGCCTGGGACAGATGCCCTATGCCACGGTAGCCGCCAAGGCCGACCAGATTTTGGTGCAGTGGGCTAACCAGACTATTGCCCAAAACCACTATCCTAACCCCTATAAGTAACCACCGCACCATTTCATAAGCGGGGGGCTATGCCCCCCGCTTATCCTGTTTAAGCCGCTTAATTCACCACCCTCGCCAACCTACGCCCGTGCTGGAAACTGGGGAATCGTTCTGATCGTTCATCGTGCCTGCGAAGTCGCATTCCGTTTGCCATGGATTTACGGGGCTCTTCCGGCCCAGCGGAAGTGGTGCGCGCGGGGCCTGCGGTTGGCGGCCCTCGCGGGTCGATCCCGGCCAGCCTTTGGATGGTGGCTGCCGGCACGGGTGAGAGGGGTTGGAAGCGTAAGAAAGGGCACAATATTCGAAGACTTGGCTAGCAGGGATACGCGGCCCCTGCGACGAATACTTCCCCGATCAACAGAGCCGACAACCAAGAAAAAGGAGGGGTGGATGTGCAGTCGCGTAGACGGTTGGTGGGAGGTCTTCGGGTCGTATTCGGCATCATTTGGTTGATCGATTCCGCGATGAAGTGGTCGCCGGCGTTTTTTCATCAGTATCTGGCGATGCTTAAAGCTGGCGCCCAGGGGCAACCGGCCTGGCTGATGCCGTGGTTTCATCTTTGGGTCGGAATGGTTGCCCCACATCCCGAGAGCTGGGCCTTGGTGACCGCCCTGGTCGAGACGGCCACCGCGTTGGGACTCATCTTCGGATTTGCTCAGAAAATCGGCTACGGTGTGGGAACCCTGTTCAGCCTTGCTATTTGGAGCACCGCCGAGGGATTTGGCGGTCCCTATACCCCCGGGGCCACCGACATCGGGACGTCGATCATCTATGCGCTGGTCTTCGTCTATCTAGGCGCCATGCAATACCTGGAGGGGATGCCGGCTTGGAGCGTTGACGCGTGGATCATTGCAAGGTGGCCCACCTGGCGGCGGTTTGCCGACTTTGCTCGGCCATCGGTAGCGGAGCGGGAAATAAAAAACGCCGGCTAGTATGGCGTGGAAAATGTCTCGGGCTTAATGCGTGCGATGCGCAGTGCCCCTGGGCCCTGAGAACACGGTGCCGAGGCTCTCTCCGAGCGGTGGCACGGAGCCGGTCTGCCCCAGCGTAATGGAGCGCCCCACCGAACCTATTTGGTTGAGCGGGGCGCAGCAAGAAGACAGTTTCTGGGTTGAGCGCCCTCCTCTACGTCTTGGCCAAGGCCTTAATGATCGCGGTGTGGTGGGCGCCCGTCCTGTTGTTGGGGAAAGATCTTTACCCAAACGATGTGTTGCCGACGATTGAGTCGCACCTTAACCCGTTGTCCAATCATGATGGCCGCGAGTTGCATGCGATGGCCCCGTTTCATCACGCGAACCGGTGACGAGGCATAGCGGAGCGGGTAACCCTTCACGGTGAGCCCAGACTGATACACGGCGCTGACCGTCCCGGTAACGGTCGGCTGTGGCGGCAGGGCGGAGTCGGTGAAAAGCTTAATCTGGCTTACCAGGGCGCTTTGCGTAAGGTGAACTTTGGCTCGGGCGCCATCCGGAACTTCGGACAGGTTCAGCCGCCAACTGTGGTAGCGTATCTTCACCTGCGGCGCCAAGGCAAGGGTGTAGGAGCGGACTTGAATGGTGCGTGGGCCGCTCGCGTACACGGCGCCGACGATACTGGGTTCGGGAGGCAGGTTAAAATCCTGCTGCAGTTGAATTCTTTTTGCCCGGCCGCCCGATTTGACCACGGCCATAGCCTTCACGCCGGTCGGAATGTCACCGACCGTCAAGTGGTAACTACGATAACGAACGGCGGTCGACGCAGACGTCAACAGGGATTGGCCGTCAATGACCACCGCATTTTGGTAAACCGCATTGACCACCCCCGCAGTGTGGTGGCTTTGGTTTTGGTCCCTAGAAGGCTTTGCCCGCCGAGACTTCCCTCGGTCTTCGGACCGGACGTTCCCATGGTCGGATTCCGGCCTGCCCCAGCTGGTCACGTGATGTGGCCCGTGATCGAAATGTGGAAAGGGGTTCACCGACATCCAGTTCCGCTGGTGCGGCCCCAGCCTTTTCATCCCCGGCCCAGAAAGGCCGTGGGCGAAGGCCAAGGACGGCACGGTCGTGGCCGCTCCCAGCATGGTGGCCGCCAGCATTGCGTACCATCGTTTTCGGTGCATGCGATCCCTCCGTTTAACCGTTAGCAGTTGCGTGCCCGCCATCACCGAATGCCCGCGAGAAGCCCCCGGCTTTAGCCGTGGGGAGGAAAGCGGGCTTCCGCCGCTAGGCGGAAATGGGTTTTTGTGCATAGTGCCATCCTCCGTTGCGTTGCAGA
>JAJZZH010000040.1 GCA_021797675.1 Bacillota bacterium
TGCCGAGGACTTCGCGGGCAAACCGGACGATTTGGTTCGCCTCTTCGACCGTGTGCTGGCCGCCGACCAAAATGGCCACCGACTCCGGCCCATGATTGGCTACCGCCTGCGCAATCCATCCCCCCACCGTCCGCTGCGCCTCGGCGGCCGACCGTTCTTCGCCTTCCACGGTCGCCGCGACCAACCGGTTGGGCAGATAACCGAAATCATAACCGAAATGCCCACGGTCACACAGCCAACCCCAGTGGCGGTCGGCCTCGGGTCGGCCCTCCACGCGCACCACATACCCGTCGCGGCCCGTCACCAAGGCCGTACACCCCACGGGACAGTGAGGACAGACTGACTCCACGCGTTCTTGGTTCCACGGCCGCGCCTTATAGCGATACGGAATGGACAACAGCGCCCCCACCGGACAGAGGTCGATCACGTTGCCCGAAAAGGGGCTGTCTACCGGCTGGTGCCCGACCGCGGCCACCACCGTTTCGACGCCCCGGCCCTCCAGCAAGAGCTGCTCTTCGCCCACATACTCGCTCAGAAAACGGACGCACCGCTGGCACAACACGCAACGCTCCTGATCGAGCATAATGAACTCATTGATGGGGGCATCTTTCAGTTTGTGGATCTTCGGCTCGTCATAACGGCCGGCGGGCGCTCCGTAGCGAAACGCGTAATCCTGCAGGAAACACTCGGCACCCTTATCGCAAACCGGACAGTCAAGCGGATGATTAATCAACAGAAATTCCAAGACACCCTGGCGGCCTTTGTCGACCGCGGAGCCACGGGTATGCACCACCATGCCCTCTTGCACCGCCGTGGTACACGCCGTCATCAACTTGGGCGCCTTGTCCACCGCGACCAGACAAATCCGGCAGGCTCCCAACGGCCCCAGCGCCTCATGGTAACAGTAGACGGGAATTTCGATGCCAAGCTTGGCGGCGGCGTCAGCCACCATGGTGCCTTCGGGCACCGTGACCTCCCGGTCGTCAATAGTTAACCGTATCATAATACAGCCTCGCTCCCATCGGACATGCGTGTTCTTTGATGTGCACCTCGAATTCTTCAGCGAAATGCTGCATTGCGCTCACGACCACGCCTAACGCTGCATCGCCTAAGGGGCAGAACACCTTGCCACCGATATTGTCCGCCATGTCCGCGATGAGTTCCAAATCTCCTGGCTTGCCCTCGCCGACCTCGATCCGGTTCAGCACGTCGGTCATCCAGTACGTGCCCTCTCGGCACGGTGTGCATTTTCCGCACGACTCTTCCCGGTAAAATTTCAACAGTCGCGCCGACACCCCCACCATGCAGGTGTGTTCGTCAATTACGATGCAGCCCCCTGAGCCTAGCATCGAGCCCGCCGCTAACACCGATTCGTAATCGAGCGGCGTGTCGAGCTGGTCTGCCGTCAGCACCGGCACCGAACTGCCGCCCGGGATCACCGCCTTAATGCCGCGTTGCTCGCGCATGCCACCCGCGTACTCGTCAATCAGCACCCGAAGCGGCGTAGCCAGCGGAATCTCATAATTGCCGGGTCGGTTGACCGGTCCACTGACGGACATAATCTTCAAGCCCGGACTCTTCTCGGTACCCATCGTGCGATACCATGCGGCCCCGTTTAACACCAAGGGAGGAAGGTTACAAATGGTCTCCACGTTGTTGACCACCGTCGGCATGCCGTAAAGTCCGGCTACGGCCGGAAACGGCGGTTTGAGGCGGGGGTTGCCCCGCTTGCCTTCCAGCGATTCCAACAGCGCCGACTCTTCGCCGCAAATATACGCTCCCGCGCCCCGGTATACCTTAATATCGAGCGAAAATCCGCTGTCCAAAATATTGTCCCCCAGGTAGCCACGACGGTAGGCTTCCTCGACCGCGCGCCGAAGCTGCTCCGCGCCCCGCCGGAACTCCCCTCGGCAATAAATGTAGGCCTCCCGGGCCCGGGTAGCATAACTGGAAATAATCATGCCTTCGATCAGTTGGTGTGGGTTATGTTCGATGAGTTCGCGGTCTTTAAACGTGCCCGGCTCGGCCTCGTCGGAATTGACCACCAAATAGCGCGGACGGCCATCGTCGGGCAAAAACGACCACTTCACCCCGGTCGGAAATCCCGCGCCGCCCCGCCCGCGTAGGCCCGACGCCTTAACCATATCCACCAAGGCCGCAGGGTCATTCTGGCCAAGCGCCTGACGCAGCGCCTGATACCCCTGGTTGGCTTCGTACACCTCAATCCGGTCGATGTCCGGGATATCTTGATTGCGTAACAGGTACCGCCGTGCCTGGCTCACGACTCCACCTCTCCCTTCAACAGCTCGTCGGCTGCCTCCAAATCCACCGACTCGCGATAGCGCAAGTTGACCTGGGCTACCGGTGCCTTATCGCAGGCGGCCAGGCATTCGGCCTCCAACAGCGTGTACTCGCCGTCGGGCGTGGTCTGCCCCTCTTGGATCCCGAGTTTGGCTTCCAGGCGGTGCATGAGCTCGTCGGACCCGCCGAGGGCGCACGAAAGCCCCGTGCACACGTGAATAATGCGCCGTCCCGTCGGCCTCTGGTAGAACAGGCTGTAAAACGACACCACCGATTCCACATAGGGAACCGCCAGGTCCAAGAGGTGGGCCACGTCGGCAATCGTGTCCGAGGAGAGATAGCCCTCCTCGCCCTGAATGCGGTGCAGCAGCGGCAGCAATGCCGAATTCGCCTTGGGAAACTCCGTCTTGGCTTCTTTTGCCCACGTCTCCCAGTGTGGTTTCATTTGTCGACATCCCCCAACACGATATCGATGCTGCCAATCGCCACGATCACGTCGGCCACTAGACCGTCCGCACACATCGCCGGCAGCGTCTGCAAATTGTAAAAAGACGGGGTACGCGCCCGCCAGCGATATGGCCGCGGCCCGCCGTCCGCGACGAGGTAAAACCCCATTTCGCCGCGCGGACCCTCGACCCCCTGGTAGACCTCACCCGCCGGCACCGGAAAGCCTTCGGTCACCAGCTTGAACTGATGAATCAACGCCTCCATGTCGCCGTAGATCTGGTCCCGAGGCGGCAACGCCACCTTGCGGTCGCGGGTCATGTAAACGCCCTGAGGCGTGATCATATCCAGGCATTGCTCGAGAATCTTGGCACTTTGGTAGATTTCATCGACGCGCACCCACAGGCGAGCGAACGAATCCCCCGCGTCTCGCGTGGGCACGTCAAATTCGAAGTCCTCATACGAGGAATACGGCTCCGCCTGGCGCAGATCCAGGGCCAGGCCGCTGGCCCGCAGCATGGGTCCGGTCACCGAATGAGCGAGGCACGCTTCCTGGGTCAGGACGTTGACCCCCTTGAGCCGTTCGGCAATCAACGGATTATCTTCAAAGAGATTCCGGTACATTTTCATCCAGCGGGGAAAATCCTTGAGAAAGTCGCGCAGTTTGTCCATGAAACCGTCGGGCAAGTCGTAGGCGATCCCCCCCACCCGGAAGTAGCTCGGATTCATCCGCACGCCGCTCGCGTCCTCGATCAGGTCCAAAATGACTTCCCGTTCGCGAAACATATAAAAAAACGGGCTCATCGCCCCCAAGTCCATCAAATGGGTGGCCAGCCACACCAGGTGACTCGCGATCCGGGTCAGTTCTGAAAACATCACACGAATATACTGGGCTCGCTTCGGCACCTCGAGACCCATCAATTTTTCTACCGCCAACACATAAGCCAGGTTGTTGGTCATCGGGGCAAGATAATCCATCCGATCGGTCAACGTGTTGCATTGCTGATAGGTCATCGTCTCGGCCGACTTCTCAAAACCGGTATGCAAGTATCCGATTACCGGCTCCGCTTGCACCACCCGTTCTCCGTCCAGCTGCAGACGCACGCGCAACACACCGTGGGTGGCCGGATGCTGAGGGCCGATATTGATTACCATGGTGTCGCTGTGAGAGACTCCGGCGTCCTGTGGGTCCTTGATGACCTGGGTGTCGTTCGCCATGTGCATCCCTCCTTCTGAGGCGGCTACGGCTTAATCGGACCGCCTGCCCGTGGTTGGATAATCCTTGCGTAGCGGATGGCCCTCCCAATCGTCAGGCAAATAAATCCGCGTCAGCTGGGGGTGTCCGTCAAAGACAATCCCCAACAGGTCGTATGCCTCGCGTTCCGGCCAGTTGGCCCCCGGCCAAAGGCCCACCACGGACGGCACCGCTTCGCCTTCGCCCACCCGCACCTTTACCCGGAGCCGGATCACGGCCAACGGGTGAAAGAGGTGGTACACCACTTCAAACCGCGGATGCGCAGGGAAATAATCTACGCCCGCCACATCCAATAACAGACTGAACCCCTCGTCATTTTTGAGGTATTCCAACACGACCAACGCATCCTGGCGCGGCACATAAAATGTCGGTTGGTCTTGGCTCGGCGTCCTTTCCGTCAGGCCGACAAATTTGGCCTCCAGGCGCTCGATGACGCCCTTGGGATCATGACTCAACCGCCTTCGCCTCCGCCTGTTGGATTTCAAGTTCCTGATATTTCGGCGGAATCCCCCGCATAATCTTCTCCTGCAGCTTCAAAATGCCGAACATTAACGCCTCGGGATTGGGCGGGCAGCCGGGCACATAGACATCGACGGGGACAACATGATCCACGCCCTGAATGATGGCGTAATTGTCAAAGACTCCCCCCGATGAGGCACAGGCCCCCATCGACAACACCCATTTCGGCTCCGGCATCTGCTCCCAAATCGTACGCAACACGGGCGCCATCTTTTGCGTCACCCGTCCCGCCACAATCATCAAATCGGCCTGCCGAGGAGAGGCTCGGAACACCTCGGACCCAAAGCGGGACAAATCATAGCGTGAATTGGTCACGCTCATCATCTCAATCGCGCAACAGGCCAGGCCGAAGGTGGCCGGCCAGATCGAAGACTTTTGCGCCCACCGGCCCATTTTTTCTACGGTGGTCAACAGAATCGACTTCTCCAGCTGCTTTTGCTCAGTGTTCAGTGCCATTGGAATCCCCCCTTACGCCAGACGTAGAGAAAGGCCACGGCCAAGATCGCAAAGAAGATCAAACCGTTATAAAATCCCTGGGCTTTCATCGCCGCCAGACTCGTCGCCCAAGGGTACAGGGCCATGATAGCTACGTCAAAAATCATGAACAACATGGCCACCCGATAAAAGCGCACCGAAAAATAGCCCACGGGCGCGTCAGGGAAGATCCCCGACTCATAGGTCGTCTTCTTCACCCCGCCCGGCACTTGGGGTCCCATGATCCGGGAGGCGTTTGACATGCCGAAGACCACAAGCCCCGACACAATGAGATAAATCAGGAGTGCGACGTATTGATTCGTAATCCCCCACCTCGCTTTCCCTAATCTGGTAGGATAGCCTGGGCCCCGGAATTCATGCTCGGCCGGGAGCACAGATTGTTCGGGCTTTCACAAGTCCGATTATAGCGTTTTTTCCCCGAGGCGTCGATAAAATACCGTCTTCCATTCTATCAATTCGTGCCTCTGAATCAAGACTTCGTGTCGAAGATTGCGTCCGCCCGGCGATGTTCGACCGCGGCCGTGTTTCAGGGTCGCTGCCCAGATCGGGCCATCTGCAGCAACCGCCGCATACGATGGTTGACCGCCGACTTGGTTAACGGGGGATTCAATGCCGCACCTAACTCGCGCAGCGACCACTCTGGATGCGCGATCCGGAGACGAACCAGCGCCTGCATCGGTTCCGACAACTGCTGGTACCGCGCTCCCTGACTCAGATCGGTCAATATCTGGGCCTGTTCTAAGCCCGATTCCACCGTGCGCGCCAGATTCGCCGTCTCAGAGTTCACCAAACGGTTGACTTGGTTGCGCATCGACCGCATGGCGCGAATGCTCTCCAGGTGCAGGAGGGCTTGATGGCCACCCATCGCGGCCAACAGATGAATGATAGCTTCTTGGCCATTAATATAAACGGTCAGGCGTCCGTGATGGGGCACGCTGCCAGCTCTGACGCGTACCGCCCGCAGCATGCGGAGCAAGGTCTGGACATGGTCCAGATTCGTCCAGAATTCTAGTCGCAAACCTCGCTCAGGATTTTGCATATAGCCCCGGCTCAAGAAACCGCCGCGCAAAAAAGCCCCCGCCTGGCGAAGCGACACATTGGTCGCCTCCATTTTCCGGATCGCGGCGCCTTCCCAGTGCAAGTGATAGCTGACCCGGCGGTCGCCCCGATGATGACGGACATCGACCCCAAGGCCCAGTCCCTTGGCAATCCGGTAGGCGCGGCGGACCGCGGTGGGCGATCCCAAAGTCCAGCCCTCGTCACGCGCCTGCCCGATGCGCATTCCCAACAATTCAGCCCACAGGGCTTCCGGTGTGGTCAAAGGCAGTCGCGCCAGTTCTTCGACCACCAAGCGTGAATACGCCCGGGTCATCAGCTCTTCCGCTCGCGCAAGCGTGACTCCAGCCAGAGCCCGTCGAAGAAATGGCCCTCGACCCAGTCCGGATGGTACCGATTGAGTGCGTTGAGTAGACTCCGGGCCAGCTTCTCCGGGTCATGGCGGACGACGTTGTCTGCCGAGAGCACGTCCTCTTGCACAACCTGGGGACGGCCGCGAAGTTCTGCTGCGACCGCCCAGCGGACGGGTTCTGCGCCCTCCTGGTGGTAGCGGGCTAGGAGATCCTGAGGAACCTCCCGATTGTTCACCAACACCACGTCGATCACCCCGTCTCCCAGCACCTCCGCCAACGCATCGACATGATCCTTCAGGGTGAAATGATACGTTTCGCCCGGCTGGGTCATGACGTTGGCGACATAGACACACAGCGCGGAACTTCGGCGAATTTCGTCGGCCACCCCTTTAACCAGCAAGTTGGGGATTACCGAGGTGTAAAGACTCCCCGGGCCCAGCACAATCAGGTCTGCACTGCGAAGCGCGTGAATCGTCTCCGGCAGGGGTTCAGCATGAGCGGGGACCATCCAAATGCGGCGAATGCGGGCCCGACTCTGTCCAATCTGACTTTCTCCGCGAACAATTTGGCCGTCAGCCGTCTCCGCCTCGAGTTGCACCTGGTCCAGGGTGGCTGGCAGCACTTGCCCGCGCACGGCCAGCACGCGGCTTGACGCCCTGAGCCCGCTGACAAAGTCCCCGGCCGCCTCCTCCATCGCCGCCAAGAACAGGTTGCCGAACGCGTGCCCGGCAAGTTCACCGTCTTCAAATCGATGTTGGAAGAGCCGCTCCATCAACGGCTCGGTATCTGCCAGGGCTACCATGCAATTGCGAATGTCCCCGGGCGGCAAAATACCCAAACTTCCTCGGAGCCGCCCCGAGCTGCCGCCGTTGTCGGCCACCGTCACCACCGCAGTCAGGTTGCCGGTATACTCTTTCATTCCGCGCAGTACCGCCGGCAGCCCAGTTCCGCCCCCCAGCGCCACCACGCGCGGTCCGCGGGCCAGGTGGCGTGAATAAAAGCGGCCTGTCCAGCGCGTCGAACCGATTCCTTCGTCAATCGACCGCCACAACCGCCACCCTCCGGCGGCCACGAACCCCATTCCGATGAGCACGACGACGCCCAAAACCAAGTGATGGGGGGTTCCCACGATTTTGATGCGTGCCCCCAACGCATCGCCCACCGCCACTCCGATCACGAAAAATCCCAAGCCGCCCAGGGCCAGGTAGCGCTTGACTCGTACCCCGGGATATAAGAGGCGCCCCCAATTCGTGTAACGAACGCGTTGCGGCCCGCGCTTACGGTTGAGGAACATCGCGATGCTCCACCGAGACCGGGATGCCCATCTGTTCAAAATGCTTGGCCAGCCGATTGGCAAAAACCACCGAGCGATGTTGGCCCCCCGTACAGCCAATCCCCACGGTGACTTGAGGCTTGCCTTCTTTTTGATATTGGGGAAGCAGGAAATCAAGCAACTCGAAGAATCGGGACAAGGTCTCGCTGGCCACCTCACTCATCATCACAAAGCGTTCGACATCCGGATCGTTGCCGGTTTTGTCACGCAAGCTCTCCACGTAGTGCGGATTGGGCACAAACCGCACGTCGAGGATCAGGTCGGAATCCTTGGGTAAGCCGTGCTTAAAGCCGAAAGAAACCAAGCGGACGCGCGGTCCGAAGGTGGACTGATCGAGCCGGAAGACTTCCGAAATGCGCTGGCGCAACTGGCGCGGACCTAAGTGAGAGCTGTCGATCACCATGTCCGCCCGACCGCGCATCCCCAGCATAACCTCACGCTCCCGACGAATCGCCTCCACCAACCGCCGCTGTTCCGTTTGCATGGGATGCTGGCGCCGCGAGAGCTGATAGCGGTGGATCAGCGTCTCTTCGTCCGCCTCCAAAAATACGATCTGATGTTCTACGTTACTCGTCGTCAGGGCCTCCAGGCTCTGCTGCCAGTCCTCAAAAAACGCTCCCCCCCGCATATCGATGACCAGTGCCGCCCCCCGCACCTCAGAACTCTTCTGCACGAGCTCCGCGAACTTGGGCACGAGTTCCGGCAGGAGGTTATCAACACAAAAGTACCCCAAGTCCTCAAAGGCTCGCAGGGCTTCCGTGCGTCCCGCCCCCGAAAGTCCGGTAATAATTACCAAGCGGCACACTCGCAACTCCCCCTCGCCGGTCACACCCGCAGACCATTGGCTCCTCTTCGCATTCTATCCCATTCTCCGGCTGATGGGATCGCTTGCGACATCGCCGACAAGAATGGAACCGGAGGTGAGTATTCCCATAGCGGCTGCACGAGGCTCGGGAGCGCTTGGCTGGGCCCGCGTACGTCGACCGCTGCAGACCGCCGACGGTCTTGGCGCGCAACGGATTGAGCGCGCCCAGGTATCCCTGGCCGCCGTCAATTCGCGATCTGCTCCGGCCGCTCGCCAAGCGCGTCGTAACCAGCCGCGCAACGCAAACGCCTGACGCGGCCGGGCCGCCTTCGATATCCAGCGGGCAAACGCGCATGCTTAAGGTCATCAAGCCATTGCGGAATGGGCCGCCCCCCGTAAGTCGACCCTGTTCTGCAAACGGTAGGCCTTTAGTCGAGCCTGACCGGACGTCCCGTTCTGGCAGGACTCCCGGCGTCTCATGGCGAACACCCCCTAAACATCCACGGGAGGCAATGAGATGAACGAACGGACTGGGGCGTCGACCTGGGAAGTCTTGGAGCAAGAGGAACGTCCTTGGCTGACCCGGTTTGTACGCCGTCGCGTCCCGCCTGACGCGGTCGACGATGTGCTGCAAGAGACCTGGTTTTCTTTTTGGCACCTCGGCGATCGATATGACGAGACCGGTCTCCGTCGTGCCCTGCTCCAACGAATTGCCGCGCGGCGAGCAGTTGATTGGCACCGGGCGCAACCCGATGAGCCTGTTGCGGGAGGCACGGGGTGGCGCGAGGTGGTCGATCCGGACCCGGATTTCACCGCGTACCTTCTCCAGGCGCTCGGAGCGCAACCCGGAACTCTATTGTGGAGACGTGTCGTGGATGACTGGAGCCTCCCGATGTTGGCCGCACACTTTGGCGTGCCGGCCGGGACCATTAAGTCACGATTGGCGCGTGACAAGCGGGACTTCGGTCGCCGCTTGGACGACTGGCGGCAATCCTTAAACGGTTCGGAGCCCGTCTGTGCCCACGCGCGTGCCGACGTGCTGGCGGCGTCTGCGTGTCCCCAATGCGTTGGGGAACGGGCGGTGTGGCGCGCACTCATCGCCCGCAGCGAACCCACCGACGGTGGACTTCAAACCACGTACTTTACCGTGCAATCCGACTTGAGCCTGTGGCTTGATGCGATCTTCGCAATGAGACGCCCCCTGCCCCCCGGTGAGTGCTTGTGGGGCAATAGTCTGGCGGTCATGGGACCCGTCCGACGCCTGCGAAACGCCTACGGTGAGGATTTGTCACGTCGGGTGCGGGCCACGACCGCACGGGGTCAGGAAATGCTTGTGTTTCCGCTGCGTCGCGACGACGGCCGTCGCTTTACTTTAACGCAGCACGCCACCCCCATGCAGGCGGAGGCCTCCACGGCCATCCGGCCTAGTCATCGGCAGATCGAGATTCACCTGGACATTCGCTTCGGCTCCGATGGCAACGGGGCGACGTTTCTAGAGTTGCCGCGGACGCTGGCGGTGGAGCGAGCGAATCCGGCCCCGACTCGTGTGGCCTCCCTTCACGACCGCATGGTGCTGCTCTGGACCGCCGCGGCGGACCTCGCTCGCTATCCGGTGGTCATCGCCCGCATCACCTAATCCCCCTCTGAACCTTTTCGCGCTGAAATCCGATGTCTTCTATAGAGGATCACACAAGACATCGAGGAGGCGCACGGGTGTTGGATTCATCGGCATCTCATGCACCCCGGTGGTGGGCCCCGCTCAGAAACCGCAATTTCCTTATTTTGCTGGTTGGCGGGAACCTCTCGGCATGGGGAGACGCCATCTACTTCATCGCCTTATTGTGGATGGTGTACCAGGACACGCATTCGGTGATCGGCACCGCCATCGTGTCCGCCATCCAACGCCTCGGCAACGTGATGGGGGGACCGTTGGCGGGGGTATACGTCGATCGCTGGGACCGGCGGCGCGCCATGGTGGGGGTGACCCTGGTCAACATGGCCGTGGTGCTGAGCCTAGCCATGTTGGCTTTGTGGCATATCCTGACCGTCTGGCCCATCTATGCAGCGGTCTTTCTACTGAGCGGCGTTGGGATGGTGGGCGGGCCTGCCTTTCATAGCATCATGTCCCGGATCCTGCCGCGGGATCAGCTGGCCACCGGCAATGGACTCCGGGAGTCGGTGGGCGCCGCCAACGGCTTCTTTAGCCAGTCCGTGGGAGGGATCGTGGTGGGCGCCATGGGGGCCTCCGCCAGCTTCTTCCTAGACGTGGGATCGTTCGTATTTGCGCTCGGCAGCTATTGGCTCTTGAGCTTGCCGCCGGAGGCCCGCACCGCCCCCCTGGGGCGCGAGGCTCGCCCGCATGGCCGTTTTTGGCCAGAAGTCAAGGACGGCTGGCTGGCCCTGCGCCAGGACCGGCTGATGTTGGCGCTGGCGGGCATTTGTCGCCACGCTCGGCGGCGGCACCATCGGCGCGCTGTTTCCGGTGGTCGTCTTTCGTAACCTGCACGGCGGACCGAGCGGCCTCGGCATGGTTGAAGCGGCCTCGGTGCTGGGGAGCGTGGGGGGTGGGCTGATGACGGGCTGGGTTGCCCGACGGTTTACGGTGGGTCAGGTGCTGGTCGCCTCCGGCGCCCTGATGGGGTTCAGCCTGGCTCTGTTCGGCGAATCCCACGATCTCTGGTTGAGCCTTGGCCTCTGTGCGGCGGCCGGTCTCGGCCAGACGGTGCTGAACAGTGCGTCCAACGCATTCTTCCAGGCGACCGTTCCGCCCGAACTTATGGGCAGGACGTTTGGTATTTTGGGGACGATTGAGAATGCTGCGGGTCCGATCGCGGCCGCGGCCGCCGGCGCACTGGGCAGTTTGTGGGGAGCCGACATCGTCATGGCAAGCGGTGGCGTCTGGATGGCCGTATCCGGCCTTTTTTTGATCTTCAACCGACGGGCGATGGCGACCCGGATGAATGAGACGGCCGGAGCCACCGAGTGAGGATCGCCTGACCGCAAGCCCTTTAATGATGCTGATCCGATCGATGGGTATCGACGGATTATGCCGGTCCCAACGCAGTGGGCGACGAACTCTCGCCCTGCAAAGACATGCCGAACCGATTGCCCATGGTCGGATGCAGGACGGTTTCCCGAACATACATGATCGGTTAAGTCAGGTGGTGGGGTTCGGGCTCTGAAATCACGAGGACTATTGCCGATGAGACGGGTCGTGGCTGTCGAAAATAACCTCAGGATGGTTGTTTCCCTCCGTCCCCTGAT
>JAJZZH010000212.1 GCA_021797675.1 Bacillota bacterium
ACGGTAGGAGGAAATCCCCATGGGCCGCGTAAAAGCCGGGGATAGCCCGAGGAGGATCCATTGTCCCAGATGCTGCACCGAGGCCGACCCCTTGCTCCGAATAATCCAGTCCCACCCTAACGTATCCAGGAATCGGAAGAATTCCACCGTAGCAAAGCCCCGATCGGCTAACAAGATGACTTGGCCGCCTTGGGGACCAAGGCCGCCACGCGCTCACACAATTGTTTCTCATAGCACCGGGTCCGATCCTTCAACGCGTCCTTGCGCACGGTCGTCCACGCCAGCGGTAACGCGCGTCCATGGGCCCGCAGCTTACACGTCAGGATCTGGTGGACGCCGTCGTTGGGTTCGGTCCAATCGAGGGTCAGCAAGACGCGGGTGGCCGTGCCGACCATCCTGCCAATCCAATCCCCTTGGGCCACCTCCATATTGATCCGGAGGTGGCCCACGAAACGATCCACGCCCTGAATAGCATGCTTGGCCGTTGTCGTGTTCGCCGTGGCTAAATGCCGGCCGATTCTTGCGATGCCCAGCAAGGGTTCATAGAGGACGGCCCAGACGAGAGCCACGAGGGTTTGCGCTGCGAGATCCGAAGCTGCCCCGTGTTGGTGAAGAACTCGGTGATCGATCCCAGGGAAATCATCCGAATCCTCCTCTTGTCGCCAAGCTGGCGTCTAGAACAAGATTCGCCATGGAACCCTAGAATCCTTAACGCAGAAAAGACCGATTATTCACTACGCGACCACAATAAAAGTGGGGATGACCCAGGGGCACCACCCCAAAACCCTTCAGGCATGATCGTCCCATAAGATGGTAATATATGCCTGCCAATCAGTAAAGATTAGACCTCTCGTGAGCAGTCGGACCCAACGTCAAGGAGGGCGCGGCCGAGTGATGCGCAGGACCGGCCATCGGCACCAAGCGTGGACGGAATGCGACTTTTCGCCATTCGGAAACCATGCCCCTCGACTCGCCCAAAGATATGGGCAATGATTAGACGACAGGTAGTCAGCCACTGCTTGGTCGCCGAGTGGGGTGCTCGTGCGCTATGGTTGAAAATTCCGGTCGACGCCTTCAGGGCTTTTCTCCGGAGGCACGCCGGATTTGGCCGTTGAGCAAGGCTCAGCAGGTGAAGATCGCTCCTCATCACGGATGGTCAGTCCACGACGCAGTGGGCGGCCCAACACCCCGTCGCCGGATCCCCGAGGATACAAACTCGGCATCATGATTGCGACGATGTGCATCATGTTAGCCATCCAATCGATCTGGCTCGACGCACAAGGAGGTCTTAGCATGCATCAACCAAACATCTTGTGGATCATGACGGACGAACAACGAACAGATTCTTTGGGTTGTTACGGAAGCCGTTGGGCGCATACGCCAAATTTGGACCGGTTGGGCGCCGCGGGAGTGGTGTTTTCCAATGCGGTTACCGCGGCCCCTGTCTGCGTTCCCGCACGCACGGCCCTGTTGACCGGGCGGTATCCCTCAGATACCGGCGTGTGGTGGAACCATCAGCCGGTCGAACGGTTGGCGTATTTGACGGAAACGTTGGCCCGGGCAGGCTATCAAACCGCGAGCTTCGGCAAGCAACATTATGGGGCACGTAATCCAGCCTTTCAGCAAGAAGAAAACCTCGTGCTGACCGACCGCGTGAACTATTTTTCCTATGATTCGCGTTTTTCCGTCGAGGCCTTCGATATCGTGCAGTATCCGGCAGAGCCGTATCGTTGGATTTTAGGTGGACGGTTTCCCGGCACCGCCGAGGACACGATGGAATTCCGGATCATCGACCGCGCTATCCAATGGCTAGCGCAGCGCGACCGGGATCTACCGTTTCTATTGCGCGTCTCGTTCAACGGGCCGCACACGCCGGTCGTGGTGCCGGATCCGTACGCCGCGCAGGCGGATGCCACGATTGAAGAGAAAGACTGGAATCCAAAGACCGCTGAGGAGCCGCGATGGATTCGCCATGGTCTTCGGCAATTTAGCGATGCTAGCCGCCTGACGCCCCAGCAACTGCGCCGGGCTCGACAATACTATTACGCCTATGTCACCTTCATCGACAGCCAGTGCGGCCGCTTGTTGGATTATTTAAACCGTCAAGGCCTGGCTCAGGAGACCGCAATTGTTTTTACCAGCGATCATGGCACCCATCTGGGAGATTACGGCCTGGTGCAAAAACAGACATTTTACAACGGTGTGGTCAATGTCCCGTTGATCCTAGCCTACCCCGGGCACTTCCGGTCCGGCGTGCATATCCAAACCCCGGTGGAGACGCGATCCTTGCTGCCTACGCTCTTGGATCTCCTGGGAATGCCCTGTGCCAGTGATGCCCAAAGTCTATGCGAGTGTCTACGGTCAGGTCAAGAACCCGCTTCCGTGCCCGTGTTCAGCGAATTCACATTAGGCTCGTTCGGCCTTATGCCAGATGACCCGCTGATCATGGTGCGTGACCAAAACTGGAAACTGTCGCTCTGCATGACGGCGGACGATAGGGATGGCATGTTGGTTGATCTGAGTACGGATCCGGAGGAAACCCGGAACCTGTGGAATGATCCACGGTATTCCACCCCGCAAAACCGGCTGCGCAGGCTAATCGAAGAACACTTTGAACGCGCCAATAGGGCCCGTTGAGCCGGCCAGGTGAATCCCCGTGCATTGTGATCGGAACGCATCCGAACGGCCTTCTGCCGCCCTTGCTGGTTAGCTCGAGGAAGGGCCGACCCTATCTTGACACCAATGCAAGGGACGGGTTATCGTTGGTACCGCCTTGTCGCTCGGGAAATTGGCCTTAGAGCTTTCCGGGCAACCTGCTATCCGTTTCGGAACGCCGTAGACGGCCTGCTGATGGCATCGACGCCCTAGCCCGGAGTTCGGCGTAGGCATCGCCAGGACGATGGCCACCAGCCTTCACTTGGACCGGGTGCGGTGCCGGGATCCCCCCAGCAACGGCCGGCCAAGTGTTGGCGGCCGAAGGCGTTGAGGCCCGGATGGCGCAAACTTTACGATACCGTAGCGTGGAGGGCGGGCACCACCGACTACGGAGAGAGGCGGGAGCCGCATGGACCGATCGCAGTTAATCGGTGCGGTACATCTATTGTTGATTCGCGACCATCAAGTCTTGCTCCTCAGGCGTTTCAACACGGGCTACGAAGACGGGAATTACAGCGTGCCCGCTGGTCATATGGAGCGCGGAGAATCCGTCACGTCGGCGATGATCCGCGAAGCTGAAGAGGAGTGCGGTATTCAGATTCCCCTAAGAAATCTAGCGGTGGTGGGCGTCATGCATCGTCGTGCGGATGGGGAACGCATGGATTTCTTCTTGGCCGCCAGCGAATGGGCGGGTACTCTCCGCAACACCGAACCCCATAAATGCGATGAATTGCGCTGGTGCACCATAGACCGCCTGCCGGTTAATACGATTCCGTACGTGAAGCAGGCCATAGAGAATTATCAGCACGGCCAGTGGTTTGCTCAATTCGGCTGGGACTAGTAACGGCTAATAAGCTTCAGGTGATATCTGGACCAACATAGCGCGGTTATGGCTGAGATTTCGCCATGCAAGGCAGCATTGGTGAGGCCGCCAAGACCTTGCAGGTCCGTCCACAAACGCTTCGCCGATGGGAAAAAGGGAAACCGGATCTTCTTTGACGGATGGGTCTTGGTGCGGTGAAACGCCCGGTCATTACCCACCAAGATCGCTTACTGAGATTCGGAGTCGATTGCGCTAAAACGGCTATGTGCAATCTGAGGTTGGAATTTCCCTTTGTTTGGCCAAACTACCTTCCAAGTTCGGCCTGGGCCGGAACGCAATGGGGTTTTCGACGGTTTGCTGCCTTTCGCAGGTTGGAATTTGTGAAGACGGGACGAGCGAGCGGACTCTGCTGCTCGCCACCGCCAACTGAAACCGTTGATCGGCCTTCCGCCCAGCCAATATCCGAGGTCAGGGCAAAAGGTGTCACTTCGGCAACGGAAGCTCGCTCCCCCCATAGTGGCCAGGGTCTAAGTCGGCCGGAGACATCTAGGTGGTTGCCCCCCGTACGGTGGATCGGCATCCTCTTGAGCATGGTCCAGCCGAGGGGGAGCGGGTATGAATATGTGACGAGAGCGGATTGCGGATCACTCGATTGGACCACGCCGCAGTCGATCAAGCGCCCTCGCTCCCCTCTTGCATTCCCCCTCCCGAAACGGTGACGGGACGGGGGCTCCCGGTCGATCCCAAGGTTTGCACAGTGGGCCGCGCTATGTTATCGAAACCTTTGGGGTCGTCTTGGTTTGCCCCCTGTTGAGGAACGGTGCAATCTGAGCAATCTGATATGATAGAACCAATTCACGGCCCGAGGAACGGAGGGAGAAAATGCCTGAGTCTGTAGACACGATCGAGGGTTGGTACGCGTTTCACGATTTCCGTCGGGTCGACTGGGCCCGATGGCACGCGAGCCCGAAGGACGCCCGGAGCGCATTATTGGCGGATTTGGTGCAATGGACGGCAGCTTGGGAACAAAAAGACCGCGATCGGCAGGCGGGCTTCGGCAGTTATCAAATGCTTGGCCACAAGGCCGACCTGCTCTTTTTGTACTTTGCGCCCCGCCTCGAAACATTGGCCGAGGCCGAAGCCCACTTTCGTTCAGCGGCCTGGGCGGGGTTGCTTAACCCGGTTTGGTCGTACGTCTCGGTGGTTGAAATGAGCCAATACCTGGCCAAGGGAGCGTCGGTAGAGAATAGTTCCTACCTTCAGGGTCGACTGTATCCGGCGGTGCCGCAAACCCGATACCTCGTCTTTTATCCCATGAGCAAGCGGCGCCTGTTGGATGATAACTGGTATATGTTAACCACCGAGGAACGCCGTGAACTCATGAAAAGCCACGGTCTAATCGGCCACCGCCACCGCAGTCGGGTCACGCAGATTATCACGGGCTCGCAAGGACTCGACGACTGGGAGTGGGGGGTTACCCTTTTTGCCGACGATCCGGTGGCGTTTAAGAAAATTGTGTATGAGATGCGTTTTGACGAAGCTACCGCGCGTTTTGGCGAATTCGGTCCCTTTTACACGGGAATTCGTCTCGACTCCCAAGGGATCGCCCGCTGGTTTTAGATCTCGTCGCTAGCCTTGATTCGACCGGGAATCGTATGCTCCACAATCTTTATGGCCCAGGGTCGATGGTCCGTTCGATATATGTGGGGGACCACGGATCAGCGGGATTTGAATTTATGGACAGGCTCCTTGGGTGGCCTGGGCTGATCCGTCAGTCTGAGATTCCGGCTCACCGGGACCCATCGGTTTTTGTTTCACGCCCGACCGACTGCGGTGAAGGGCCTGTTGCTTGCCACTTTAACGAAGTTATGGGTCATGCCCTCTGGCTGTTGGCCACGCCCGCCGCGCACCATTGATCTCCAAATACCAGCAGGATTCTATGCGGTGCCGTCGAATGCTATCAGTATGATTGGAGATTATCGCAAACACTGGGGGGATACGCCGCGAACACCCTAACCGTTGAATACGCCTTAACCGTTTCTGCCGAGTGGGTGCAATTGGGATGGATCCCATGGAGTGCCGGGCTCGAGGTTTTGTTGCGCCCATTTGCCCAGGACGCGCCCCTTCCCGTGGTTCTGGAAGGACTCCGTCCTACGCCCATCCCGGCCAAAGCCGACTTTGGCGAGCGGGTGTTGGTGATCCGCAGCAAGAGTTGGTTCGACACCGACGGCGAGCGTGCCTATGCGGTTCACCTCGAGCCCGGTGACCCGCTTCGCATCGTTTTTCGTCCGGCCATTGTGGTCACTTCCCGCCAGGACTCCCTGGGCGCCGACCTCTCCACGCTGGTCGACGAATTGCAAATGTCCGATGAGCGCACTGGACCCGCCCTGGAATTGCGGCGGCTAGCGTTCAAATTGGCCAGCCGGCCTGGATTCGATACGCTACTCGCTCCCGACATCGTCCGCGACGTGCAACTCTTCGACTACCAGTTAAAGGCGGTCCAACGCGTCCTGCGGGAGATGCGCGGACGGGCCCTGCTGTGTGACGAGGTGGGGTTGGGCAAGACCATTGAAGCCGCCATGATTCTGATGGAATACGTCGTCCGAAATATGGTGAAGAGCGCACTGGTTTTGTGCCCGCCGTCCTTGGTAGGCCAGTGGCAGGAGGAATTGCGCCACAAGTTTAACCGCGTCTTCGTCACCCACGAAGACGACGCCTTTCGCAAGGCGGAGGACCCGTTCGGCGCCTGCCCGTGGCTCATCGCCTCCATCGATACCCTGAAGCGCCGGCAATGGACCGAGCGCGCCCAATCGGCTCATTACGACCTCATTATTGTCGACGAGGCCCATCATCTGAAGAACGATCGCACCCTCGCCTATCGCCTAGTCAGCCAATTGCCCAAAAAATTTATCCTGCTGCTGACCGCCACGCCGGTGGAAAACCGCTTGGAGGAACTCTTTAATCTGATCACCCTATTGGCACCCGGACATCTCGACACGCGTGGGGGATTCCGCCAACGCTTCATTTCCCGCCGCGACCCGCTCACTCCCCAGCATCCCGACGAACTGCGCACCTTGCTGCGCGGCGTCATGGTGCGCAACAAGCGGAGCAGCACCGGGGCTATCATCGCCAAGCGAACCGCGCATACGGTGGCCGCCGGCCTGTCCCCGGCCGAACGGCACTTTTACGCGCGAGTCAGCGGGTTCGTGCGCGACCGCTATGGGGCCCTCATCGGTTCGGGGAAGACGAGTTTGGGCGGGTTGCCCCGTTTCACGCTGAAGACGCTCCAAAAGGAGCTAGGCAGTTCAACGCGCGCCGTGTTGCCCACGTTGATCCATCTCGCCGGGCGCGACGATCTCCCCGCAGCCGACCGCGAGACCCTTGAGGGACTGGCCGCGATGGCCCGGGAAATTCCTCCCAGCCACAAGATCCGGCTACTCACCGACCTCCTACGCCATACCGGTGACGAAAAAGTCGCCGTCTTTACGGGCTATCGAGCCACCCAGGACCTCATCGCGGCGGAGTTGGCCCAGGAGGGGATTCCCTTGGCGATGTTTCACGGTCAGATGACCCGGGCTGCCAAGGACGAGGCCATTGCGCAATTTGCCGGACCGATCCCCGTCTTGGTTTCGACGGAATCGGGGGGCGAAGGCCGAAACTTGCAGTTTTGCCACCATCTGGTGAATTTCGACCTGCCCTGGAATCCGCTCCGCATTGAGCAACGCATTGGCCGCATTCACCGCATCGGTCAACTCCACGACGTCCATATCTATAACTTGGTGGCGGAGGACACCGTGGAGGCGGAAATCTTGCGCCTGCTCGACGCAAAGCTCAATCTCTTTCAGCTGGTGGTGGGGGAATTGGATATGATTTTGGGCAAGCGGACCGGTGAAGGGGAATTTGAGGACCTCATCATGAATCTGTTTAGCCAATCACCTACCCACGACGAATTTCGCCGCAAACTCGACCAACTCGGCGAGGAGTACCGCGAAGCCAAGATGCTCTACGACAAGGTGAAAGCCACCGATGCCAAGCTCTTTGAAAGGCTGGCGGAAGATGCCTAATTCGGAAATCGAAACCTTCGTGGTGGCGGCACTCGAGGCAGCCGGCGCCACGGTGGAATCCCTGGGTTACAGCCTGACCGACGCCGTCCTCCCCGAACCGCTAGCCTCCAAGCTGGGGGTGTCCGCCCTGCTTCGGCTCACCTTCGACAGCGAAGTGGCCCAAGAAAACACCGACGCCGTGCTGGTCACTTACGGACATCCGCTGGTTGACGCCCTCGTCGAGCATACCCTGAGCGAGCGACGGGGATTTCAGCTGTACGCCAACCTCACACCGGAAGTATGCATGCTCGGGCCGGATCGTGCCTTGAGCCTGCTCAACCGTTCCGTCAGCTTTCGACACGCCCGACCGCCACAATTTCGGTCCAGCCAAACGCTCCTGGCGAGTGATCTCTCTATCGGCTTCCGCGTGCGCTATCAATCGGCTACCCGGGTCGAGGAGTTCATCAACGTCTGGATGGATGCCCACGGCACCGTGCTCTGCGATGCCGGCCCTCTCTATGCGCAGCAGCCGTGGACGTTCCGGCTTCCTTCGCAGTGGGCCAAGGTGCCTTTCACAACCCCGGATCCTGTGGACCAGCTCTTGGCCAAGGCTCGGGTATACGCCGAAGGTCAAGCCTCCAGCCGGGCGCAAGCGATATTTGCGTCCGATCGCACGCAGTACGCCTCCGAACGGGCGCGGATGGTGGCGTACTACGAACAGACCCTGAAGGATCTGAAAAACAAACTCGCGGCGGCCGACGACGCCCATCGCGACACCCTCAACGGACGATATCAAGCCGCGCTCGCCGACCGCGACCGTCGGCTGGCCGACCTGGATGCTGCCTATACCGTCCACCACGAAGTGTCTTGGGACTACCTGGTTTGGCATATCTCACCCAGGCTCCTCCTATCGTTTACCGTACAGAGCCGGGATCGACAACTGCCAATCGATGTCCTCTATAATCCGCTCACGCGGACCCTACAGCCGCCACGCTGCGGCCAGTGCGGAAATCCTGCCCAAGACCTGTCCTGGCGACGTGACGCCTGGATCGGCGCCTGCTGCCTCCAGGACCCTTGAATTGGCGTTGTCGTGCTACGCCCCGCCGATCCATCATGCTTGGATTGGCGATCCCCTCGATGCGGTCATGGGCCAAACTCTCACCCACCGCGCCCTTTGAGGCCGTCAACCGCATGGCCCTGGGAAAAACCCGGAAAGTCCGCGTTAAGGGGAAGCGGGCGTTCACCAAATTGGCAGTCTACTCTGAAACTCGCAGGGTCGTTTCGAAGGGAAGTCTCACGCCGCAGGTCTGCGGTGGCGCGACGGGGCACTCCATCGGGGGCGCAATCCCGCTTCCGATGGTGCCTGACGCGGATCGGGATCCGATTGTGACGTGGATCACCGCATTGGTTACTGAGCACGCGCTAAACTGCTAGTGTTAAGCAGATATTAAGGAGGTTCTGATTGTGGAGTACGATACGGCCCTGATCGTAAACGCCTGGGCGCTGCCTCCATCGATTCGCCACGACGTGATTTTCCGTGTGTTAGACGCGTTGCCCGCCCACCAGGCAGTCACCTTGGTGAACGATCATGATCCGAAGCCCCTGTTTTATCAGTTGGACGCCGAAAAGCCGGGAATGTTTCGTCGCCAGCCGACCGACCCGCCCGAATCCCAATATTTTGCGGTGGTTATCACCCGAAATCCCCTACCCGGCGATATCTCGGCCCTTTAGCGGAAACTCGATGGCGCGGAGTGAGGAATCCGATGACAGTTCTCGAATTCGACCAGTTGTCCAAGCGCTACGGCAAGGTGTGGGCCAATCGGGACATCAGTGTGCGGATTGATCTTGGCTCCATTGTGGGGCTGTTGGGGCCAAACGGAGCCGGGAAAACCACTTTGCTCCGTCAATTGGTGGGTTTGACACGTCCTACGACCGGCAAAGTCCGCATCGGGGGTCGCTTGGTCGTCCCGGGGAAGCGCTGGGTCAAGCAGATTATCTCGTATCTGCCTCAACACCCCCTGGCCCTCGGCGATCTAACGGTCGAAGAAGCCATTCGGTCTAGTGCCTTGCTCCGCGGGCAGTCCTGGCGAGACGCTGACGCTCACACACAGGAATTACTGGAAATGTTGGATTTAGCGCCATTACGGCGCCGACAGGTCGCTCGGTTGTCCGGCGGCGAACATCGGTTAGTCGGCATTGCCAGTGTCGTAGTGGCCCCCACCCCGATCGTCGCCTTGGATGAACCGACCAATGAACTGGACCCGTTGATGCGACACCGAGTTTGGGACTTTATCCAGAACCTCCGCCATCCCGAACGCATCATTCTCTTGGTATCCCACAACGTACTTGAGGCCGAGCAGGTGTTAGACCGCGTCCTTATCATGAGCCACGGTCGCATTCGCCATGACGGGAGTCCTCAATCTTTGAGACAAGACGCGGGCGACTTGCTTAAGGTGGCGGTAACCGTCGGACATGACCCACAGCGTCTTGAGGGGGATTTGGCCTCCCTCGGCGCGGAAATCCGGCGGCATGGGCTCTTAGTCGAATTCACCGCGCTTCGCGTGGAGGCCTTGGCCCTCTTGGCAAGATGGTTGGCAGATCCCGGCTTGGTGGAGGGCGTAACCATCAACGAACCCAGTTTAGAGGACGCTTACTTAACCCTGCGCCAACAATGGGCCGGGGACACCCTCCCCGAGGAGACCTCGTCATGAGTGGTCAGAGCGCAAATTTCGCGACGATGTTTCGTGTCCTTATGCAGATGCAATTCGCCAGATTGCGCCGGAGTTGGCGTCCATATATAGTGGTGAGC
Source organism: Bacillota bacterium (assembly GCA_021797675.1). Taxonomy (GTDB): domain Bacteria; phylum Bacillota; class Sulfobacillia; order Sulfobacillales; family Sulfobacillaceae; genus JAJZXC01. Next base: position 10,331 of record JAJZZH010000212.1, read on the forward strand.
GCGGTGATGCCAGCCGGCATCGTTTTGCTGCTTCATCTCACCAACCCCCGGATGTCTCCCAGCGAGCGGCTCAATATCGTTGCGGGAGCCATCCTGCTGGCCGAATCAATCGCTACTATCGCCATGCTATCGCAGTACGTGGCATGGCTTAAGGTCAGTAGGGCGCTCGACCACTATCGGGTATTGCCGGTCTCGTTGGAGATGTTGGTAGTCGCACTGACCAGCGTGTATGGGATCTTTGCTTGGCCGGGAGTGTTGTTGATTTCTTTGGAAGGCGTCTATCTCGACCATATCCCCATGCATTTTTCCCCGTTGATAATTGTCTTCATGCTCCTGACCGGAGTGGCCATGGGAGCTGTCGGCACTATCATTGGGCTCTTGGCGCCTGACGAAGGCCTAGCCGGGTTGATGGGCAATCTGGTCATGATGGCGGTGTTGTTCTTAGGGATGGTACCTGTGAAGTCCCTGGGCCCGTGGACCTGGGCTCTTTGGATTTTTCCGTCCACCGGGCCCCTCGCCATTCTTAAAGGTCTGATGTTTTTCGGACCCTTCAATACCTGGAGTCATTGGCTGGGACTCATCCTCTATGCGAGCATTGCGCTCATCGTCAGCTCGTATTTCATCAAGCGGCCCACCTAGATCCTGCTGAGAACCATCAGGCATCGACTGTGAAAGCAGGGATTTCCCCTATTTTGGCGAATGTAATTCGGTCAGGTGCGAACAGAACTGCAGATTTCTAGTCCGGGGTCGCCACCGAAATTATGGCCAAACGGGGTGTAAGACACCATCCACTCGATCCACAGGAAGAGCGGTGGAGGCAGGGAAAGACCCTAAGTTTTTTCCCTCGATCCAGCGCGACGAGTCACCTAATCAGCAGGATATCGAATCTCCGATTTTACTTCGCCATGCTGAGAGCCGCTCGGGCGGTGGGGGGTCTCGGAAATTCTGCCCGATGCCTCTCCCTCTGAGGGCAGTCGATGGCACCTGTGACGCACGGCACATCAAGCCAGCCAGATTGTTGCAGGCTTTAAGAAACGACCAGGGAGGAAACCGAATATCATGACAAATCCTGGCGACCAAGGGGTCGAACCGCGTCTCGACTGGGGCGTGATACTGCCGGAAACTCGGCATGCGATGAGTCGGAACTACAAAGACTCAGACTTCCCCGGTTAGCGTTTAACTGAAAATTTCAACGGTCGTAAGGCTCTGAGCGTGAATCGGACATGTACGTTCGGATCGGCAGGATGCCGGGGATCTTCCGCGTTCAACCCCGCCAAGAGCT